>JBMOFM010000001.1:0-202994 GCA_049318825.1 Alphaproteobacteria bacterium
TGGTTTTTTTAAGGTGAGCGCAAGAGGGTAAGAGGCTGAAGGGATACACCCCCGTTAATACGGTGCATATATGGTGGGAGCGCGTGAATATAATACCCGTAAGGGGAATGAACGCACTTGCTCAGTAACAAGCTCTTAACTCCCGCCGCCATATTTCCATTGTTTAGTTAGTTAAGCGGCTGTGAAGGCTTATGCTTTTGCTGTTGATAGAATGGCGTGAATATAATTAACTTTCCTTTTTCTTAAAGGCTGTGGCATTTTATTGTAATAACTGCATTTTCAGCCTGTTTATTTCTGAGCCAGCCGATTGTAAAAAAACTTCCAAGCGAAGAAAATATTGTGGGTGAAATTGTGGGTAGAGATTTTTTCAAAAATAAAAAACCTATACAATATAAGGCTTGTAGAGATAATGATGGATGAGACCCACTCCGCCATTATAATTCTTGTTTTAATGCAATAGGTTGTAATTTCTTTGAAAACCAAGCGTTTCTGGGGCATTGCGCGATTATAAACCTTAGTAAATCACCCAGAGAGAGTAGTTCATCAGAGAGAAATCCACGCCAATAAGCGCAGATTCTCCGTTTGCCAATTGCGTGGTGAGGTTAAATAAGGCCGAGGGCTTTACGTTGCTCTTGCCATTTGGTGGCCACGATCATCGAATAGTCTTCCCGTCAACATCCTTGGCAATCGTGTCCTTATCGAAGGCAAAAAAGTTGTGGAAATTCGTCTTATCAAGATATTTCGTTTCAACAGATAACTCTGGTTTTGTGATATTCAATTTTGCATCACTCGCCATCACAAATCCCCACTCTCCAAAAGACGGTACATTTGCATGATAGGGATAGAGGTTTGCAAAACCTGCTGCCTGAACGGTTTTAGCGATACTCCAATAGGCACGAGGAGCAAAATAAAGGCTTGTCGATTGTGTTACAAATATTCCGCCAGCCCCCAGATTATCTTTAATAATATGATAAAATTATTTGCTGTATATCAGCTTACTCGTTGCTCTGGAAGTTGGTCATCCTTTGATGATTCGTAGCAATCACTGCCATGATCTTTTCGTACACGGGTGACGCCGTTTCGGGGTTGCCATTCAGTTTGCCAAAAAGCGAGGTGGCGGCTTTGGCGACATTGTTATTGATGGTCACAATCTGCCGCCGGACAAAGTCTGGACGGAAGCCAAGAGCTTCCCCTAATTTTCCCCAGTGGCGGATGCCCACCTCTTTGAACTTATATTTGCCGCCGATTTTCATGGCCATTTTTGCTTTAAACGCATCGCTGTAGATGAGCGTGCAAAGCAGATCATAAAATGGCGCGAGGGATTCCGACTCCCCCTGGTAGAGGATTGAAAAGTTCTTGCCATGGGCATCGCCATTGCCGATCAGGTAATTGAAGATGACACCTTGCAGCAATGTGATTTTGTTTTTACCGGCCATTGCGCCTGAGGCAATGCGAGCATCCAGTAATGCAAAGCATTGTTCCAGCGTGGGGCCGCCCTCATTTTCGTATTTGATTTCCGGCGCGATGTGCATGGCCTGACAGAAATCTTCCTGATGCAGGCGATGGACAATACCGGAAGCATCGCTCTGGCGATCATAGCGTGCGACCAGATAATACGGCTTGCCCTTGATCCACAAAATGCTGGTTTCCGGCGCAGGAAGGCCAATTGTGCTGGCAAGCTGCATGCAGAAAAATTCGTTAAACACGGAGGTTTCCAGCCCCTGAATCGGGGGCTTGATGATATGGGTGGAAGCTGTACTGCCAGTGGGAATGGCGATTTGCCCTTGTGCATCAAAGGCAATCATCAGCTTGTTCTGAGCGCCAGCGCCGGAGATACGTACGTCTTCCTCGCCAGCAAGCATCGGACGCTTTTCGAGCGAGGCCAGCACTGCGTCGGCCTCCGCTTCGCTTAATGTGCGATAGGTTGGCTCTGCTTGCGAATGCGGCGTGATGCCTTCAGAATAAAGTGAGATGGCTCCCGCACATTCGCCGCCGATGGCCTTCAGTAGCGCGAAGGTGTTTCGCTCCGAGATGCTTAAGTACCGCGCCAGCCGCGCACGCACGCCTTCATCGGGCAGCAGGCCGGAAAAGAAAGGAGCGGCAATGCCATGGCCAAATGCCTCCGGCTGCAGTGGCATGGAGGCAGATAATTTCCTAGCGTTCGCGCTTTGCAAATAGTCGGCATCGTAAGCAAAAGTCAGCTCGGCATTGGTTGAGGTGAGCTTGCCTGCGAGCTGGCCTTGCAGATAAACATCGAGAATGTGCCCAGTGTCGGCCATAGGTTACGCCACCCACTTATGGTTGGCGGAAAGAGAGATACCAAGGCTCTTCAACACATGCAGAGTTTTACCGAGTTGGGCAGTTTCCTTGCCACTTTCCAACTCGCTGATGAAGCGACGGCCTGTGCCAGTTAGCCCTGCCAGATCGTCCTGACTTAGTTTTTGCGCCTTACGCGCTGCCTGCACGATTTTGCCGAGATCTGCAGTGGTGTGGATGTTGCCGTCCATAAAATGCCTCTTGTTACCGTTCGGTAGCATTGTAGCATAGTTTAAGCATAAAACAATAGAAATGTTACCGTTCGGTAGCAGATAGCCAATTCCGCCTAGAAAACAGGCTGTTTGCTCCCGTTCGGTAGCAGAAAGGATGTATTATGGCGTTCAATATCTCCATCCAACATGACCTGAATAAGCTAAAGCGCGGCCTTACTGCGCTGGAGCTGCAGGCGCTGCCACCAACCACCGTTTGTAATTTATTTCTCACCAACTATTGGTAGATAAGTAACTTCCTGTAGTTTTGTGATTTTTTATTTTGTATTGGCTATAGCTATAAAAATAGGTGATTTTTACAGATGGATAGGGCGGGGGCTAAGCTTATTGGTTTGCTTATTGAAAATCTTAGTTGAAATTCAATTTGGTTTATCTATGATACAATTCATGAAAAAAGTTATTCTTTTACTCTTTATTGCCTTTTCAATTCTTGTTGCGCCTGTTGCACACGCCTCTGGCATGGATTGTGAAGGAAATAATTGTCAGCTATCTGAACAAATCAAGAAGCATGGTATAAGCGAAAAACAACAGGATAACGATAAAATAGCAAATGCAGATCATCATTGCTGCTGCCCACATCTATGTTCTGTACCAGATTTGGCCGTAGTAAAGCCAATCACTGCTTCAATCCAGACCAGATTTGCTTATGAGCAAAACATGCTGGCATCCTTTGTGGTTGGACCGCCACTTAAACCCCCCGCACACGCTTAATTCTACAAGGCAGGCTTGCGCATGAAACAGTGCCTTTAAGGCATCTGCGATGGCGCATGTCATATCACTATTGTTTCAAGAATTTAGCGGTAAAAATTTATGTATCACAAAAAATTGTTGTGGCTGCTATCTGCAACCATTCTATTCGCTCAACCTGCATTTGCCGAAAAAGCAGTTAATAAAGCCAGAACCGATGCTAAATCTGCGGCAGCCATTGCCGTGGAGCCAACAAAAACAAACAAATTTACACTTGATGATGCGATTGCTAGGGCAGTGAGCGGATCACCGCGCCTGAAAGCGTTTACCAGCAATGTTGCTGCCGCAAAGGGTGAGCAGCTTCAAGCAGGTGCATGGGCAAATCCAGAAATAAGCCTTGAGGCCGAGAATATAGCAGGAAATGGTGCGTATAAAGGCTTTGATTCCGCAGAAGTGACCTATGGGTTAAGCCAAGAATTCTCAATTGGTGGCAAGATTGCAGCACGCGAGCATATTGCAGATAAAGGGCTGGAAATTGCCGCGCTTGATGAACAGGCTGCAATGCTTGATGTTATTCGCGATGTGACCACGGCTTACATTGATGCGGTAGCGGCAGAAGAAAATGTGCGCCTTGCTAGCGAACAGAAAGAACTGGCGGTTGATGTACTGAAATCGGTGAGCCTGCGTGTTGGGGCTGCCGCCGCGCCGCTGATTCAAAAAAGCCGCGCTGAAGTGGAAAACTTCACCGCCACCATTGCACTTGATAAGGCTAGCCGAGAGCGCGATATTGCCCGCAAGAAACTTGCAGCATTAATGGGCGAAGACCGCTTCACGCTGAGGCTTGATAGTACCGCTTTTTATGCCATCAACAAACCAGAGCTTGCGGCAATGGAAGAAAAGCTGAAAGCAACCCCCGATTTGGTGAAGCTGAATAGCAGCTTGGAACAAGCGAAGGCACGGCTTGATTTAGAACGGGCTAATGCCATCCCTGATCCGCGCTTGAATGTTGGCGTGCGTGATTTCAGAGGTACTGGCGATCAGGCATTGATGGTGGGCATATCGTTACCCATTCCTGTACTAGATGCTAACCAAGGCAATATTGAGAAAGCACGCCACGAGTTGATGCGTGCCGAGATGGATAACCGCCAGCTAATCCTAAATGCCAGCGCAGAGCTGATGCAGGCGCATCAGCGTATGGAAAACACCTATATGCAGGCGCAAACACTTAAAACTGAAATTCTGCCTTCTGCCAATAAAGCTTTTGAGCTGGCTCGTGAGGGGTATGGGCTTGGCCGCTTTCCTTACCTTGAAGTATTGGATGCGCAGCGCAGCCTGTTCGCGGTTAAGCAACAGCAAATTGAGGCTATACGCGAATTTCACACAGCCAAGGCCCAGCTTGAGCGCCTGACCGCTACCCGCCTTGGAGCACTACAAAAAGCAGGAGAGCCACATGCTCAATAAGCGCAATCTTATTATTTTAACACTGATGTTGACAATTGCTGGCGGCGCATACGTTACGCTGAGCCATGATTACACTAATAAGCACGAACATGGCGATGAGCATAAGGATGAACATGCCGAAAACGGTGCGCATGAGCATGGTGATAAACACGCTCACGATGAAGAGAGCGATCATGCAGAAGAAAGCAGGATCAGCGATCATGCGATTAAGAATTTGAATATTGAGATTCTTGAAGTGGGCTCTGCGCGGGTAGCGGAAACATTGAGCGTTAGTGGCCGCGTTACCCTTAACCAAAATACCACGGCACAGGTAAAAGGCCGTTTCCCCGGGGTTATTCGCAGCGTACTTAAAGAACCCGGTGAAGTGGTAAAGGCTGGTGATACGCTGGCAACCGTTGAAAGCAATGATAGTCTGCAAGTTTATGCGGTAAAATCCCCCATTTCTGGTACGATTATTAACCGTAATGCCAATATGGGCGAAATAGCAGGGGATACGCCGCTATTCGTGGTGGCTGATTTAAGCAAGCTATGGGCGGAATTATTCATTTTTTCCAAAGATGGCGAGAAGCTAAAAGCTGGCCAGAAGGTTCGCATCCAGTGCCTTGATGATCCGGTGAATACCGATTCTACCATTGCGCTGGTGCTGCCAATGGCTGAAGCTTCCAGCCAGACCTTAGTGGCGCGTGCCGTGATCAAGAATGCCGAAAATCACTGGCGTTCGGGCATGAATATTCGTGCTGATGTGGTGTTGACCGAAAAGGAAGTCCCTCTTGCGGTGAAGACCGAAGCCATCCAGCGTATGGAAGGCAATAATGTGGTGTTTGTCCAAGAAGAAGGCGGCATTTACAAGGCTTATCCTGTGGAAATTGGTATGGGTGATTCTCTGTGGACGGAAATTAAAAGCGGCCTGAATGCAGGGCAACGCTATGTTGCTAAAAACAGCTTCGTGGTGAAAGCCGATATCGGCAAAGCCGGTGCGGAACATGAGCATTAGAAACCAAGAGGCATCATCATGATTGAACGTATTTTAGGGTTTTCCCTTCATCACCGATATTTGATCGCGCTGCTGACAGCGGCGGTTGCTGTATTTGGTATTTATTCACTGAAAAACCTGCCGATTGATGCCGTGCCAGACATCACCAATAATCAAGTGCAAATTAACACTTCGGCCACCGCGTTTTCACCGATGGAAGTGGAAAAGCAGGTGACATTCCCTGTGGAAACTGCGCTAGCGGGGATTCTAGGGCTTGAATACACACGCTCGATTTCGCGCAACGGATTTAGCCAAGTGACGGCTGTATTCCACGATGACGTGGATATTTATTTCGCACGCTCCCAAGTAAACGAGCGCATTGCTGAGGCCAAAGAAAGCCTTCCTGAAGGCGTCATTCCGAAAATGGGTGCTATCAGTACTGGTCTTGGTGAGATTTACATGTGGACGGTGGAATATGAACACCCGCAAGGCCAAGGCGCGGAAATTAAAGACGGCAAGGCTGGTTGGCAATCCGATGGCAGTTACTTAACGCCCGAAGGTCAGCGGCTTAAAACGAATCTTGAACAGGCTTCTTATCTTCGCACCGTTCAAGATTGGATTATCCGCCCGCAGCTGAAAAGCGTAAAGGGCGTGGCCGGCGTTGATGCCATTGGCGGCTATGTGAAGCAATATCATGTGCAGCCTAACCCTGAAAAGCTGGTAGCACTTGGCCTGAGTTTTTTGGATGTGGTGAATGTATTAGAACGCAATAATAGCAGCATTGGTGCAGGTTATATTGAGCGTAGCGGTGAAGCCTATGTGGTGCGTGCCGATGGACGCATCGAAAATACTGAACAGATCGGCAATATCGTGGTGGCCAACCGTGGGGGCATCAGCATTTACTTGAAGGATATTGCGACGGTGGGTATTGGCAAAGAGCTGCGCACCGGCTCTGCTTCAGAAAATGGCAATGAGGTAGTGGTTGGCACAGCCTTGATGCTGATCGGTGAGAACAGCCGCACCGTATCGCAAGCGGTGGATGAAAAAATCACTGAGATTAACAAATCACTGCCTGAGGGTATCCATGCCAAAACCGTGTTGAACCGTACCAAGCTGGTGGAGCGTACAATCAGTACAGTACAGACCAACCTCACCGAAGGGGCATTGCTTGTTATCGTAATCCTGTTTTTATTATTGGGTAATTTCCGTGCGGCGCTCATCACCGCGCTGGTTATTCCGCTTTCGATGTTGATGACCAGCATGGGGATGATCCGCGCTGGTATCAGCGGCAATCTCATGAGCCTTGGGGCGCTTGATTTCGGACTGATTGTGGATGGCGCAGTGATTATCACCGAGAACTGTTTGCGACGCTTGGCAGAGCGTCAACATCACGAAGGGCGCATATTATTGCTGCGAGAGCGGTTGCACGAGGTGATGGTTGCCAGCCGCGAGATGATTCAGCCTACCGTGTTCGGGCAAGCGATTATCATCATGGTTTATGTACCGCTGCTGACGTTCAGCGGCGTGGAAGGCAAGATGTTTGAGCCAATGGCAATGACGGTGATTTTCGCATTGATTGCCGCGTTCATTCTGTCGCTGACCTTTGTGCCTGCGATGCTGGCCATCTTTGTGAAGGGTAAGGTCGTAGAAAAGGAAAGTCGGATTGTTTATCAAGCCAAGGGCTGTTATGAACCTGCGCTTCATTGGGCATTGCGTGCACCGCTTACAATCATTGGTATGGCTGCGGGTGGCTTTGTTTTTTCGCTTGTGCTGTTTTCTAGCATGGGGCAGGAATTCATTCCCACGCTGGATGAAAAAGATATAGCAATGCATGCAATGCGGATTCCTTCTACCTCACTCACCCAATCGCAGGAGTTACAATTTGCTGTAGAAAAAGCCGTGAGCACCGTTTCCGAAGTGGCGTTTGTCTATGCAAAAACTGGAACGGCAGAAATGGCTTCTGACCCGATGCCGCTGAACGTATCGGATACATTCATTATCCTGAAAGACAAAGATCAGTGGCCAGATCCCAGCATTTCTAAAGATGAGGTGCTAAGCAAAATCAGTAAAGCGGTGTCGGATGTTCCGGGGAATAATTATGAATTCACCCAGCCGATCCAGATGCGCTTTAACGAGCTGATTTCGGGTGTGCGCTCTGATGTTGCCGTGAAGATTTATGGTGACGATTTTGCCGTGATGGAAAAAACCGCCTCGCAATTGGTGCAAACGCTTAAAACGGTTGACGGATCTGCGGATGTGAAGATGGAGCAAACCAGCGGCCTGCCTATGTTGGAAGTGAAGCTGGATAAACACGCTATTGCCCGTTACGGCCTGAATGTTAGCGAAGTGCTTGATGTGCTATCCATCGCTGTGGGTGGCCGCGAAGCGGGGAGGGTGTTTGAAGGAGATCGCCGCTTTGATATTCTGGTGCGTTTGCCAGATACCATGCGGCAAGACCTGGGCGTGCTTGAAAACCTGCCTATCCTGCTGCCTGCTGATGATGACAATCTTATTAGTGTTTCTGGAGCAGACCGCATCGGTGGCCAGCCACCGTTTTTTAGTGGGGCTGGACGCCCAGCTTATATTCCACTGAAACAAGTGGCAAAGCTGGAAATCACCGATGGGCTAAACCAGATCAGCCGCGAAAATGGCAAACGCCGCATGGTTGTACAGGCTAATGTACGCGGGCGCGATATCGGCTCTTTTGTGAAAGAAGCGCAAGGCTTGATCGAAAGAAAAGTAAAAATCCCTGCGGGTTACTGGCTGGAATGGGGTGGACAGTTCAAGAATCTTGAGGAAGCTAAAGCAAGATTGAGCGTGGTTGTACCTGCCTGCTTCTTTATGATTTTCTTGGCTCTGTTCACCGCGCTTGGCTCGGTAAAGCAAGCCCTGTTGGTATTTTCAGGCGTGCCGCTGGCACTGACGGGCGGCATCATCACTCTATGGCTGCGCGGGATGCCGTTTTCTATCTCGGCGGCGGTTGGCTTAATCGCGCTTTCGGGTGTGGCGGTGCTTAATGGGCTGGTGATGATTACGCGCATCAACCAACTGATCCGTGAAGGCATCGAGACACACACAGCCATTGTTGAAGGTGCTTTATCACGCTTTCGTCCTGTGCTGATGACTGCATTGGTTGCCTCCTTGGGATTCGTGCCAATGGCAATTGCCACGGGTGCAGGCGCGGAAGTACAAAAACCACTGGCAACAGTGGTGATTGGTGGTCTGATCACCGCAACCATCCTCACCTTGCTGGTGCTGCCTACAATGTATAAAAGATTCAACCTCGCCCGCGACCTGCTGGCAAAGGAGGAACTATAATTTTATTATCAAACCTTAAAAGAGATTTCATGAGCAATAAGCAAAATGGGAAATATCAAGCCCATAAGGATAGGCTTCATCACGATCACGATAAAAAAATCTCGGAAATCCAATAAAAAAACATAAATGATTAGCGTGATCCTAACGGGTTTATCTGCTATTGCAACTTCATGCGTGTTTGAGTGATGATTGAGCGAGAGCAGGGTAAATATATCATTGAGGTTTAGAAAGTAGCTAACTTCCCAATAACTATTGGCAGAATACTCTTATCTTTTTTACAAAATAAGGGTTATATTCAGCGGCATGACAGAATTGCTGCCCGCTTATTTCATTTCGCATGGTGCGCCCGATATTGTGTTGCGCAATACGCCCGCTGCACAGTTTCTGCGTGGGTTGAAATTGCCGCCAGCCAAGGCGATATTGGTAATTTCTGCTCATTGGATGACCGAAGAACCAATGGTAACGGCGCACCCGCACCCTAGCACCATTCATGATTTTGGCGGTTTTCCTAAAGCATTGTACGATATGCAATATCCCGCAGTTGGGGATGCGCTGCTGGCGGCAGAAACGGTGAATCACCTTGCGCCGGCGTGGCCACTATCGGCATTGGATGCCAAGCGGGGCTTGGATCATGGCGCGTGGATACCTCTTATTTTAGCGGAGCCGAAAGCAACCATTCCCGTATTGCAACTTTCTATTCAACCGCAGCGTGATGCACGGCATCATTATGAGGTGGGGAAGCGTTTGCGTGATTTGCGTGCGCAAGGGGTGATCATCATGGCTTCTGGTAATGCTACTCATAATTTGCGGGCGGTGTTTGGCCAGCGTTACGCCGAAACGCCCCCGCCAGTGCTGCGCTTTAATGATTGGCTGTATAGTGCAATGTTGGCGCGGGATGATGAAGAGCTGATGCGTTGGGAGCAAGCACCTGATGCGGCGTGGAACCACCCCACCAACGATCATTTTCTGCCATTATTCACCGTGTTAGGGGCAACGCTGGGCAATAAGGGTGCACAACGAGTTCACCATAGCATTGATTATTCAGTGCTTTCAATGGATGCGTACCAATTATAACCATTTTTTCTGTACTCGGGATGGCTTGGCTTAAAAAAGCCTGCATTAGGCGCCTTTGTACAGCGTGAAAAATTGTTCATAGGCAAGTAAGGCATCCGCTGCATACATCAGCGATGGGCCGCCGCCCATATAAATGGCCATGCCCAGCACTTCTTCAAATTCTTCACGGGTTGCACCAAGTTTTACTAAAGCTTTACTGTGAAAGCCAATGCAGCCATGGAATAAACAAAAGCATAGCAGTTTCTGTGCCATGAATCGGTAAGGTAGCTGGCGTGCTTTAGGTTATATCAATATATGGTAATAGTAATTTATGCGGCCACTGGAAATTGCTGATCGATATAAAAATTTTCACGATGAAAAATATAGGATTTTTTTTCATGCTTGCTAAGATGCGCGCTTTTGAATTCAATTGTATTGGCGCTTACATAGACACTCCAATGCGCTTCTCTGCCGGCGATTGGTTTATTGGATTGGAAAGCTTCTGGTGAAAACAACCCCACATTAACCCCGCCGATGTGGCGGGCAGAATAATAGGTGAATAATTCTGTGCCTGCTTGGCGCATGGCAGAGCCAAGCAATTGTGCCTGAGCGTAAGATGATGGGTGGCTAATATCATTGCGGTGGTTTTCAAAGGGTGGGGCATTAAGCAAAAGAGATTGATTGGATTTTACGCGAGCCACAAAATGAGTGTAGGGTACCTGCATGGGTTTGAATTGTGCCGCGCTGTGATGCGCGAACAAAAACCTTCCATACACCACTTCGGCCATGGAGGTTGTTAATTCTTCTGAACCATAAAAAAGGCTTTGTTCAATGATTGTATGAAATCTAGCACCAGATTTTAGCGGCGGGTAACGAAATGGCGTGTAGAGGAGATAATGCAATTCTCCACGGCTATTGCATGTGGAAGTTGTGGGTTTAGACTGATCAAGAAGTTCTTCAAGAATGCGCTGTTCTTCATCGCTATCCACCAACTTACGGGTGGCTATAAAGTGCTGGCCTTCTACTATCCTGTAAATATTATTTTCATAGGGTTGGAAATATTCAGCCAAATTGAGTGATGAAAGTGCTTCCATTATTGGCCACGCATATAATCGACATATTGCACCACCCTAGTTAAGCCTTCAACATTGCGCATTAATTCAAAAGGTGTGCCACCCAGCGCAATGTTATGAGATTTTAACCATAGGCACTCATTCTCTGTATTGCCACCCATGTAACAATCAAGCCCTCTGAAAATGCGCAGGAATAAAATAGCCAATTGCCATTGCTTGCTATGATGATCTAACAGATATTGATCATTTTTCAGGCGCGAGATGGTAGCTTCGCTGAGGCCAATAATTTCTCCCAGCTGTTTATTATTGATGCCCCAATAATCAGCAGCATTTTTAAGTGCTTTGGTGAGAATAATATCTTCTCGATGCGCTGTGCCTTGGATAGTTTTAGCCATCATGCTATTCTTTCCTTTATTTCTATGGAAAGAATAGCATGATTATTTTTCTGCTGCAAGAATTGATACTAATAATGATTGCTGAGCCTAAAAGGGCGATGGAGAGATTTTTCTTGTGTTATTAAACACAGGGCGAGGGTTTTTATTGGTGGTTAATCGGGGTTCAAGGTCTATATCATTTGCTGAGAATTGGTTTGTTTCTACCTGTTCTATGAGATGAGGCTGAGGTAAAATTGTTTTCTGGTTAGTTGGTGATGGTGGGGTGATTTTATTAGGGGAGAGCAGCATGCTTTGAGTAGCCGTGGCTGCGCCCTTGGTGGGTAATGTGGCTTGAGGCAAAACAGCAGTGCTTTGTGGGGTGGTGTTTTGTACAATCACTGGTTGGGTGGGGGTTAATATAGTTCTCATTCTCTCCAGCTTTATTTGTCTATCTTGTTGGTTGTTGTAAATACGATTGGAGTAGGTTTCGTTAGCTCCAAATAGTGAAGGGGGAATGGGGGATGGTTCTATGGGGGGGCGATCAAAACCGCTTTGATTGAGACCGGGAGCTTGGAAATTGGGGTTAAAGAAGCTGTATTTTTGCTCCTCAATTGTGGTGCCAATGGGTGTAACGCTATAGCTTTGGACACGCGCTTGTAAAATAATTTGATTGTCGTTTAAGGTGATGCGTTTTCCTTGTTCATTCGTAAAAATGCCATTATCATTCAGTGTTTCTACATGTTTTAACTGCTCAACATAGCCACCTTTATCATAAACGGCTGCGGGTGCTTGGTTGGCTAAATCCAGCCCGTTAATCATTTTTTGCCAAGTGATGGTAACACCCAATTTTTGCCCCATGGCCAGAATGTGGTTGGCCACAGCTTGCAGTTTGGCGAGTTCTATTGTATCGCATGCATCTGGGGAAGGGCAGTTTTGAGCGGCGAATGTACCTAGATCTATACTGCCGTTACCAATATCCCCATGGCCATACCATGCTTCGGTTTTGCTGCCATCTGGAGCGCGGGTGCCTTCCACAAGGCCAATCATTTTGGCGATGAGTGAATCAGAGCCGCCTTCAAATAATAAGGGAACCAGCCTTTCATCCACTGGTTTATTTTCACCGATTGCAGCAACCAGCGTTTCCATGGAAATAGAAAAAGGTTTTGGGGGGCTGGGTGTGGTTATTGTTGTGGGCGCAGGTGATGGCGTGGGTGCTTTGGCGGCAGCATTAAAATTTTGAGCAATGGAAGCTTGTGCGCCACTCATGGTGACAATAACAGCGCCCACAAAAGCCACGGCGCCTTGAAAAAGAGGGTTGGATAATAAATGCTGCATTGTGCTGGTTCCCTCTATTCAAAATTTTTTAGGCCATTTATTGATTAATATGTTTTTTATTTGTTTTTAATACGCATAAAATGCATGTATTTAATGTATGGTAGTTATTGCCGCATGTAAATTAAATTTTAACAAATAAAGTTGCGAATTATTTATTGTTGGTGCGGTGAATTGCACTAATGTCGCATTGCTGTGATCTTAATAATCATTATCATTTGCAATGGATTATCAATTGATGGAAAAAATATCATGAGTACAGCAAAAAGACAGGGTTGCAGGCTGGTTATTGGCGTATTATCTGCTATGATATTGGTGGGTGGTTTTGCTTATAAAGCAGAGGCAGAAGAGTTGGTGTATGAATTGAATATTGTGAATCATCATTTTGTGCCGGCTGAGTTGAAAGTGCCATCTGGTCAGGCGTTTTTTTTGCAGGTAAAAAATACGGATGCAACACCAGAAGAATTTGAAAGCCACCCGTTAAAAATAGAAAAAATTATTCCTGCTGGGGTTACCAGTAAAATTCGCGTACGGGCATTGGATTCAGGTGAGTATAAGTTTTTTGGCGAGTTTAATGAAAAGACCGCCCAAGGTGTAATAATAGCAGAGTAGGTGCAGCGATGTTTGCCACCCTTTTAATTGTATTTAGAGAAGTAATAGAAGCTGGTTTGGTGGTGGGCATTGTATTGGCTGCCACTAGGGGTTTGCGCTATCGCCATTTATGGGTGGGTGGCGGTGTGCTTGCCGGATTGTTGGGGGCATGTATTATTGCCGTTTTTGCGCGTGAAATTGGTGAAACCATGCAAGGCATGGGGCAGGAGATATTTAATGCCACCATCTTGCTGCTGGCGGTGCTGATGCTGGCTTGGCATAATATATGGATGTCGCGCCATGGTAGAGTGATAGCGGCTGAAATGAAAGATTTGGGGGCGGCTGTGGCCAGTGGTAAGCGCTCTATGTTGGCTTTGGCCATGGTGATAGGGGTGGCTGTGCTGCGGGAAGGGGCAGAGGTAGTGCTTTTTCTGTATGGGGTGGTGGCTTCTGATCAGGGCAGTAAAGCAGAAATGTTGCTGGGTGGCACAGTGGGATTGGTGTTGGGCGGTGTATTATCCGCCATGATGTATTTGAGTTTGGTGCGTATTCCGCTGCGTTATTTGTTTAGTATAACAAGTGGTCTGATTTGTTTGTTGGCGGCAGGAATGGCTGCGCAGGCGGTAGCCTTTTTGCAGCAGGCCGGAGTGATTACTGTTTTTGATAAAATTGTTTGGGACAGTTCTGCGATTATTCCAGAAAAAACGATTGTTGGAAAAATTTTACAGGCCTTAGTGGGTTATGTTGAGCAGCCCAGTGAAATGCAGATTATGGTCTATGTTTTTACTTTGGTAGCGATATGGGGGTTAATGCGGTTATTTGCTGTGCCACATAGCAAACCGCAAGCGAATTATAGGGTTCACCAGATCGCTGAGTGATGTTTTATTGTGGATAAAAAAAGCCACCGTGGAGGGACGGTGGCCAACAGAGAGAAAAAGAGAAAATAGTTTTTAATTATTATTTTCAGAGAATACCGCAATTCTTTTTGCTTGTGCATTAAATTTTGTTCATGTTATGAGTAAAGTTGTTTTTTTAGGTTAGCTGTTTGAGCCACTATTGATGGCTGAATAAGTGATTATTGTAGAGATGGTGTGATGGTTGATTCTGTAAAAGGTTTTCCGGTATCGTGGGAAGAGTTGCACCGCCACGCTAGGGCGTTGGCTTGGCGTTTATTAGAAAAAGGCCCATGGGAGGGGATTATTGCCATTGCCCGTGGTGGGTTGGTGCCAGCTGCTATTGTAGCGAGAGAGCTTGAAATTAGATTGGTGGATACGGTGTGTATATCCAGCTATGATGATACGCAACTTCGCCAATCACAAATATTGAAGAGCATTAATCATCAGGGCAAGGGATGGTTGGTGATTGATGATTTGGTGGATACTGGGCGCACGGCTCGGTTGGTAAAAGAGATGTGCCCATTATGTCATTTAGCTACCATTTATGCAAAACCTCAAGGCAGGCCATTGGTGGATACATTTATCACTGAAGTGAGCCAAGATACTTGGATTTATTTTCCTTGGGATGTTGAATTGCGGCCAGCTGCCCCGATTGCCAGCAAAATATAAATAATGGAATGGCAGGATGAAGGCATTCTGCTAAAAGCAGAAAAATTGGGGGAAAGAAAGGCGGTTGCTACTTTTTTTACCAGAGAGCATGGAAATCATGCGGGGTTAATACAAAATATAACCGCAAAAAACAATATTGGTTGGTTGCAGCCTGGTAATAGTTTGCAAATACAATGGTTTGCAAGGCTGGAAGATCAGTTGGGGGTATTTTCGTGGCAGGCATTGGGTAACCATGTTGCAGATTTTATTTTTTCGCCGTTAAAATTATTATTGCTGCAATCCACCTTGGGGTTGATTGGTTTATTATTGCCCGACCGCTTGCCCTATCCTGATCTTTATGCAAAAACCTTGAATTTATTGGCAGGTGATGCCGCTAAGGGGCAGAGTGAGCCAATATTATTACAAAATTATATTTTTTGGGAGTTGTATTTTTTGGCAGCCATTGGCTATGGCTTGGATTTATCTGTTTGCGCACTGACGGGTAGCCGTGAGCAACTGGCTTATGTTTCCCCTAAAACGGGGCGGGCGGCTAGCTTAGCAGCAGGATTGCCTTATGCTGGCCGTTTATTGGCGCTGCCTCAATTTTTGTTGTCCAATTTTTTGCTGGGGGATGATCAACATCAGGCAGGGGAAATATCCCAGCAGGAATTGCAGCAGGGTTTGGCTTTAACAGGCTATTTTTTAGAAAAATTATTAAAAGAACAAAAAAATACCCTATTGCCACCCGCCCGTCAGCGCTTATCTTCTTTGTTGTTAGCCAGTGAATAGCTTTTAATTGTTATATGCGTGGGCCTGGCCCTGCGTATGTTTGATAATTGGCAAGATTTTTATTGTTTTTAGGCGCGGTGCATTGCACTTGAAACATATCAAAATTTTTGAATAGCGTTTCAGAACTGCTGTTGGCATCGGGTTTATTCCAAGGGATTGTAGTACTACCTTTTTCATAAGTAGAGCTATTAAAGACACCGGTGAGGCTGCAGACGGAATCGTTATCCTTCACCACGTTGAAGGCGAGTTTATTTATTTCTACCAGTTCTGGAGTATTTAAGGTTCTGTCTTTCGGTACTTTGGCGGCAATCACACCAATAGTATAATCATTTAAGGCGGGTTTTGGCGATGAATCTCGTACGAGGTAAATAATCTCGCCAGTGTTAGGGGGATTGCTGATAAGAGTTTTTACCGTATCTGGTGGTACAATATTGCGCAATCCATTATTATTGTTTTTGAGTATGGACTGAGGAACATCGGCATCTGAGTTTCTTGTAATATTATTGGGTGGTGTTGCGGTGGGCTTGGATTTGGGAGTGGCATCTGGCGATGGAGTGGGCGTATAAAAATTTAGGGGTAGAGTCTTAGTTATAGTTTTAGGATCAGTGGTTGGAAAATCTGGGCGAGGAGGGGTGCGGTTGAACAAATTGAGTGGGTTAAAGCCTATGGCTGCACAAACCCCTGTAATAACGCCTGTTACTGCTAATCCAGTGATTACCAGCCAGTTTTTTTGTTCATTTTTAGCCATTATTGCTTTCCATTTCCATTAATTATGGTTTTATTATACATGTATATAAAATATTATCCATTGTTTTTTGTTGTGCTATTCTTGCCTTTGCATGATGGGCGGTTTAGTGTGAGGTAATAGATAAAAGCCGATATGGAGAGGAGTAAAAGCTGATGTTGGGTAAAGAGCCAGAAACTTTGCTGACGCATGCAGGCAATGCGCCAGAAAAAAACCAAGGTATTGTTAACCCACCTGTTTATCATGCTTCTACGGTTATTTTTCCCAGCGTTGCTTATATGGAGGAGGGGGCAAAACAACCTTATGAAGGGGTGCGTTATGGCCGTTATGGTACCCCCACCAGCCGTGCTTTTGAAGATGCGGTGGCCGCTTTGGAAGGGGGCTACCGTGCGGTGGTGACCAGCTCTGGTCTCAATGCCATTACCACTGCTTTATTGGCGTTTGTGAAGAGTGGGGATCATTTATTATTGGTGGATAATTGTTATTACCCTACCCGTCAATTTGCAGAAAAAATATTGAGTGGTTTAGGGGTGACAACCAGCTATTACCCCCCTGAGGTGGGAGAAAATATCGCCGATTATATTCGCCCCAATACCCGCATGATTTATTTGGAATCTCCTGGTTCATTCAGTTTTGAAATGCAGGATGTGCCAGCCATTACGCGTGTGGCTAAGGAACGTGGAATTTTAACCATGATGGATAATACTTGGGCAACGCCCTTGTTTTTTCAACCGCTAGCTCATGGAGTGGATTTATCTATTCAAGCCGCTACTAAATATATTGTGGGGCATTCGGATGCTATGCTGGGGGTGATTACTGCTAAAGAAGAGGTTTTTTGGCCATTAAAAACCATCGCCGCGATTTTAGGGGTATGTGCGGGGCCTGATGATGTGTATTTGGGCTTACGTGGCTTACGCTCTTTAGCGGCGCGCTTGGCTATGCACCAGCAACATGCGCTAACGGTAGCGGAATGGTTGAGCCGTCGTTCGGAGGTGGTGCGTGTTATTCATCCCGCGCGGCCCGATCATCCTGGATATCATTTATGGCAGCGGGACTATCATGGTTCAACGGGTTTATTTGCGGTAATATTGGATAAGGTTTTTGATAAAGAGGCCGTAACCCGCATGGTGGAAAGCTGCCGCTTATTTGGTTTGGGCTATAGTTGGGGGGGGTATGAATCACTGATTATGCCGTTTTTTTCACCGCCGCCGCGTGATTGCACGCCATGGCAGCAAGAAGGTACATTGCTTAGGTTGCATGTGGGGTTAGAAGCGGTTACCGATTTGTTGCATGATTTAGAAGAAGGGCTCAAGCATTTGCATGGTTGACACTAGACCCCTTTATTTATATAAAAAGCCAATTATTTGATGTAAATATGGGTAGAAAAATGGCCGACCAGTTGCACCGTGTGTTAATTACCGATCAACCATCGGTTGGTTGGGATTTTCGTAATCTTTCTTTCTTAAAACCCTATTTGCAATATCTTGATGACCAGAAGCAACCATTTGAAATAAGGTTTTATGTGGATGGGCGTTTATGTTTCCCTATTGGAGACATGATTGATATGGAGCAATATGATTATTTATACGGGTTTCATTCTAACCATTATAAACGGGGTGAAAAATCTAAAGAATTATTGGAATATTATAAAACTTTATCTGACACGGTTTTTTCTTTGGATGAAATGCCGAGGCAATTACATGCATTACAACCAGAATTATTTCCATTATTGACTGATATTGACCCTGATATTAGCCAAATGGGAGCATATTTAACCCCGAATACTGAGCGGTTAGAACATTATAAAGAGGTTTTACAGGAAAAAAGACAGGCATTATTGGCAATAGCCAATGAGAATGAGCCTGATAAATTTCGCGATGTGGCCTTTGTGGTGGTGGCGGGTTTATCCCCTATTACCGATGCTGTGGCGGATAGGGCAGAAAAAATTCGCTTAGGCCAAGCAAAATCAATCCATTTTGAATTATTGGCAGAAATTTTACATGATTATCAGGTGAAAGCCGCCACGAAGGGAATTTTAGTGTTGCCGATTTCGGCGCAGTTTTCTAGCCCGCCTTATAATAATTTACAAGAATTAGCGGTGGGGCTGCGTGATGTTAGTAATAATTATGGTGTGTGGCCTGCCATTGATACGTTAGGCGTGGATTGGGATAATAATTTTATGGATCAAATTGCGCTGATGGCTGCGCTTCAGCACGATGCTGAAGGGCATGGCTTGCCTTCGGTTGCTTTTGGTAATGCGGCTACCTATCAAAATATTATTTTTGGGGTAGGCGGTTATGATTGCCAGATGATGGGGCATCATGCAGAAGCCATTAATGGGCGCGATGATCGGCTGTTCTTTAATGCCTTGCAGGATAAAATGCTAGGACGATTAACCATGCACTATCAAGATGTTCAAGCTCTTGGGGATTGGACACCGGTGGTAGAAGGGATGAAGCAGCAATTGCGGCAGTTGGTGGGTGAAAAAATCCCTTCTTCTGACTTGATAAATAGTCAAGATTATGGGAATAATGTTCGCCATTCTGGGGTTAATCCTAAACCAAAAATTTAATTTTTTAAGCAATGAGCCGCTGGTTATTACGCGTAGAATATGATGGTAGTGCCTTTTGTGGTTGGCAGCGGCAGCAATCTGGCCTTGCGGTGCAAACGGTGCTGGCAGCTGCCGTAAAAGCAGTGGATTATGTGGATACTACACGCGAATGTTCTATGCCAGAATCAGCTGGGCGTACTGATTCTGGGGTGCATGCCATAGCGATGCCTGTGCATATTGATATGCAGCGGCCAATGGAAGATTTCAGGTTAGTGGCGGCTCTTAATGCACATTTGCGCCCCCATAAAGTGGCGGTGTTGGCAGCAGAGGCGGTGGCGGATGATTTTCATGCCCGTTTTTCTTGTAAAGGCAGGCATTACCGTTATGTTATCTTGAATAGGATGGCGCCTGCTATATTGGCTAGAGAGCGAGTATGGCATGTACATCGCCCGCTTGATATAAGGCAGATGCAAGAAGCGGCAAATTACTTGCTGGGGCAGCATGATTTTTCTAGTTTTCGCGCGGCGGGTTGTCAGGCGGCTTCACCGTTAAAAAATCTTGATCGGCTGCATATTAGCCAGCAGGGTGACGAAATATGGATTGACGCTTCGGCGCGGTCATTTTTATATCATCAGGTGCGCAATATGGTAGGCACATTAGCTGAATTTGGTGTGGGTAAATGGCAAGCTGAATATATGCAGGAAATATTGGCCATGAAAAATCGGCACATAGCAGGCGCTACTGCGCCTGCTTGTGGGTTATATTTTGCAGGAGCTGATTATTAATTAAATCTGACCATGGGGGGTTATTCAATAGCCGTGGGGGGCATATTTACCTCAACAGCAATGGTTTTGACAATGCTGAGATTATCCAGCTCGGTTGCTTCTTCATTAAAGCGAATGCACAGGGCACAGGCGGCGTCCATAATCATTAATGATTTATCAGGATTAGAGCGGTGGCGCATATAAACATCGGTAAGGTGAACGATTTTTTCTACCGCTTCATCTGAAATTTTTATTTCAAAATGCCGCTCATAGCCACCGCGTAGG
The DNA here is from genome assembly GCA_049318825.1 of Alphaproteobacteria bacterium. Taxonomy (GTDB): domain Bacteria; phylum Pseudomonadota; class Alphaproteobacteria; order JBMOFM01; family JBMOFM01; genus JBMOFM01. The sequence goes on from JBMOFM010000001.1 coordinate 20,087, forward strand.
CCCTTGAGGATATTGACTGTTTCTAATAGGTCTGGCTCGCGTAGGAAAATTTTCTGAAAACGGCGATCGACTGCCTGATCAATTTTAAGGAATTGATTATATTCAAGCTCGGTGGTAGCTCCAATAACCCGTAAACTGCCTTCGGTAAGATAGGGTTTCATGACATCAATAATACCAGATGCACTGCTGGCTGAGCTGGCGCGGGAGGTTGTGTGCAATTCATCCATGCAGAGAATGATTTTCGGGCGACCCTTAATGGCATTACGTTCTGCGGTGCCTTTGATGAGTGGGATGATGCGGCCTTCAAATTCTGATCTGGAATGGGTACCTGCTGCCATGGCGGCAAAATCAATTTCTACGGCTCTGGCATCGCGTAGGAGTTTAGGCATAGGCTCGTATACCAAAGCGCGGGCAAATCCAAGGAAAACTGCGGTTTTACCGACACCGGCGCGCCCTAATAATACCACGTTGGAGCGCCCCCGTTGCAATAACACGGTGATAATTGTATCGATTTCAGCATCGCGGCCAATCACAGGGTCTGTTTTGCCTAGGCGCACTTTGTAGGTTAGATCGTTACAAAAGCCGAAGATGATGTCATCCATCTGCTGGTCTGATACCTTAAAACGGGATTCAGCTTCTTGAGCCTCGGTTTTTTGTGTCTCGCTCACCAGAGTAGATCTTTCATGGCTGGAATATAATGTTTATAGCTTAGGGAAATCTGTTTAATATCCATTTGATATATTGACTGATTTATTTAAGGGAACCCACCAGTTTTTGGACAATCAGTTCACAACCTGTGGCCAATTTTTGGGCATCTTTATTATCCTCGCCGGTCATTTTTCCTTTTAAGATGCTGGAAAGGGCTGAGATATGAACATGAAGCAGTTCAAAATATTTGGGGTAAGAAAAATCCCTTTTTTCTAGCGCCATATGTAAAAAGGCTGCAATGCGGGTGATATAAGGATAATCAAAAGTGCCGCCTTGGCCGCGCAGATCATGCGTGAGGCGTATTAAGTTGGTAAAGTTTTTTTCTCTATCTTCATCATTAATCTGAATTTTTTGCCATAGGCTAAACATTTCTTCTATGGATTCAGATGCCGCTTGATAAAACATATCTGCGTGGGATTTAACAATATTTGAGGCGCGTTCAACGGCTTGGTGGCGGGTAAATCCCGAACCATTTTCAGAGTGGGTGCGTTTTTTTAGAGAATAATTGGGAGGAATAATTTCCACCTGATTATGCTCTTTTTTATCGTCAGCCGATGACATTGTTGCCTCTAATTTCCCCTGATTAGATGTAGGAATTGATTATTATAATCATAATAAAGTTTATTTTTCTATATCTTGGTTATTTTTTCTTCGTTCGGGGCCAAAGTGAGGCTCTGTACGGCGTCTGCGGCAAGGGCCTATATAGTTTGCCGATTTTATAAAGGGTCTTGGTTCTTCAATAACTGAGATCAGCCGCCCTAACATGGTATTGGCAGAGAAGGGCTTGGCCAGTAATTCACTAACGCCAGCATCGCGTGCCGCTCGTACTCTCCGTCTTTCGGTGTAGGGAGTCATCATGATGATGGGTATTTGTTGGTATAATGCATAATGCCGAATCTCTTTGGTGAGTTGGTAGCCATCCATCGGTGTCATGGCCCAATCGGTGATAACAATATCGAGCTTACCATTTTTTTCAGCCATTACTTGTAGAGCGGCAGAACCATCCCCCGCCTCATAGACGCGATCGATACCAAAAGCCCGCAACATATCGCGCACCAGCCAACGCATATGCAAATTATCTTCTACCACCAGCACGGAAAGAGAAGAAAAATTATAACTTGTTGGTAGAATTTTCTTATTCAATGCCTAGGAGTCCCCTTATTTTCAGGCTTTTTATTATCAACCATAACATGAACACTTATTGTGAGGCTGTTTTTCATTACTTTAAGGCGCAAGGTGCTTGATTGTTACTGGCTTGATATTGGTAGAGGCTTTCCCCTGATACGGTGGGTTGGAAATAAGGTTCTACCCTTTCCCAGCCGCGCATTTTCATACAATCGCCAAAGCTGCGTGGGTTGGCCACTAAGGGAGGAAGGCCAGCTTCACGGAAGCGGTTGTTTTGTTCTTTAGTGGTGAGAATTTGGCGGTAATTATCGGTTTCGCAGGCACATTGAGCCACATCGCGCACCAGCATCGATTCAGTTTGGGCACCGGTGAGATAAGCAACGGTTGGGGCAGAAACACGGCGCCAATGTTCTTTGCCTGCTGAGCAGCCGCTTAATAGTGCAGCAGTTACTAAAACCAAACCTAACCGTTTTATCATGTTTTTTATCCACATTAGGAGCTTGAAAAGCAAATTATATAGTAGAAATATATTAAACCATTACAAAAAGCAAAGCAGTATTTACGGATAGCTTTTGTTTTTATGGTGTGTTTGTTGCTCTGTTGGGATAGATGGGGGTAAAGGGCAGTTGGGCGCCTAGTTTTTCAGCCACGTTAAGGCCTGAGGTGAGGCCATCTTCATGGAAACCGTAGGCTGTCCATGCGCCGCAAAACCAGCTGCGGTTTTTTCCTTGAATGGTGGGGAGTTGGTTTTGGGCATTAATGGCGTTTTGGGTGAGTTGTGGGTGCGCGTAATTATATTCTTCAATGATGAGTTTGGGGTTGATGGGTTGGCGTGGATCCAAGGTTACAAAATAATTGGGTTTATTTTTTAAGTGGGGTTGTAGGCGGTTCATCCAGTAGGTGATTTGATAGTGTGTTTGATGTTGATTGATGATGGAATCGGATACATTCCAACTGGCCCAAATGCGCCGGTTTTTAGGCATGAGGCTGGAATCTTGGTGTAAGATGACTTTGTTGGTACGGTGGTGAATGGCCTGCAGGATTTGTTGTTCGGCAGGGGTGCATTCGGTTAGTAGTTTTAAGGTTTGGTTGGGGTGAGTTGCAAAAATTACTTGGTCATAATTATGTTGTTCGCCATCGAGATTATGGATGGTGATGTGGGAAGGGGTACGGCTAATGTGGGTGGCTTTTTTTTGAAGGGTAAGTTGGGGCATGGTTGCTAATAGCGTATTTACATAAGAGCGGCTGCCTTCATGGATTGTAAACCAAGGGAATTGGCGGTTAGGTGGGTTTAAGAGACCATGTTGTTTGAAAAATTGTAAGAAAGTAAAGGCTGGGAAATCATTCACGCCGTTCATATCCGCCGACCAGATGGCAGCAGCCAATGGTTGGAGGTGGCGTTGGGCAAATACGCCTGCTAAGTGGTGTTGTTCTAACCATTCTTTTAAGGATAAATGTTGGATTTTTTCAGATTTTAGGGCTTTATTTGCCAGATGGTAAAAACGTGGAATATCGAGGAGCATTTTCCAGTGGAGGGGATCGATAAGGCGGGCGACGGAAGGAAAAAGGCTGCGCAGGCTATCGCTTGCATATTCTATTTTTTGCTGTTGCAGGCTAACCGCTAGCGACATATCGCTTTTACTGATGCTCACCCCTAGATGTTGCATTAATTGTAGAAAATTGGGGTAGGTGTGTTGATTGAAAACAATGAAGCCGGTATCTACTGCATCCCCTTGTGGGGTTGTCACGGTATGGGCATGACCGCCTAGCCAATTTTCTTGCTCGTACAGGGTGATATGATGGTGCGGATAAAGAGCAAAGGCCGCGCCAAGGCCACTAATGCCGGCGCCAATGATAGCGATATTCTGTTTCATGCTGTTCTTTTCTTGATGTTATCGTAAGCCTGTAATGCTTGATCTCGCGATTTTTTTAGGTCAACCAACGGATTGGGGTAGGTGATGCCTAATCTAATGCCTGCATTATGCAAGATAAGCGGTGGAGCGGTGTGGGGTTCATGGATGTAGTTGTTGGGTAGTTTTGCCAGCTCTGGCACATATTGGCGGATGTAGTTACCTTCGGGGTCAAATTTTTGAGATTGGAGAATAGGGTTAAAAACGCGGAAATAAGGCGCGGCATCGGCACCGCAGCCAGCCACCCATTGCCAGCCTGCACTATTATTGGCAGGGTCGGCATCTACCAACGTATCCCAAAACCATTGTTCGCCTTCTTGCCATGGGATAAGAAGATTTTTGATAAGAAAAGAAGCCACCACCATGCGCACGCGATTATGCATCCATCCTGTGTGCCAGAGTTGGCGCATGCCAGCATCTATGAGGGGGATGCCCGTTTTTCCCTGTTGCCAAGCTGTGAGTTGTTGAGGGTTAGGAGCCCAAGGCATGGCATTAAATTTTTCATCCAGCGGGTTGGTGGCCATATTGGGGTATTGAAACAGTAAATGGTAACAAAATTCGCGCCAGCCGAGCTCCCGCAGGAAAGAATCGGCATCGGTTTTACGTTGGGGATAAAGGGGGTGGTTTTGGGTGGCATGCCAGATTTGGCGCGGTGAAATTTCACCAAAGCGCAAATGGGGAGAAAGGCCAGAAACATGTTGGAGATCTGGGCGGTTACGGCCTTCGTGATAGTTGTTGATGTGATGATCGAGAAAATGATGGAGCCGTTGAAGGGCTTGTTGTTCTCCTGCGTGCCAAGTGGCGCGGAGGCCAGCTGCCCAATCTGGTTTTTGTGGTAATAATTGCCATGAGGTAAGAGATTTGGTGTTGATGTTATGGGGGCATGGGGGGAGTGGAGAGGTGGGCAGTGGCAACGGTAAGGCTGGGGCTGGCATGGAGAGGTATTTTTTCCAAAACGGCGTAAATACCTTGAAGTGGCTGCCTTGTTGGTTGGTTATTTCCCATGGCTCATAGAGAAGGTGGCTATTAAAGCTTTGTGCGTTGATGCCTTGTTGTTTAAGGATAATTTTGAGGGTGCGGTCACGCTCTATAGCGGCTAATTCATAGGAGCGATTCCAGAATATATGGCTGATGTTATATTGTTCACAAAGCTGTTGGATGAAGGCTTGTGCGGGTTGGTGGCTGAGAATGAGGGGGATGTTGAGTGTTGACAGGCTTTGTTTGAGACAGGTAAGGCTGTGATGTAACCACCAACGGCTGGCCGCGCCGTGTGGACGTTCTTGTGTGCCTTGCGGTAGAAGGTAAAGGGCAATGCATGGTTGGCCTAAGGTAATAGCCTGATGCAGAGCGGGATTATCGGCAAGGCGCAAATCGTGGCGGAACCAGAGAAGGGTGGTGGGCATGGATGTTTTATATGATGCGAGTGAGGAATAATATTGGGGGCTAATTTTTTTGCTATGATGCTGAATTAGAATAGAAATTGTAATAGTCAATATGGTGTTGTTGAAATAAAATATGTAGTTTATGGGTTGCTTGGAATAGTTTTTAGGTGTTTAGAAAATTTTTCTGCGGGGGGGGCTATTGAAAAATTGTTGAGTGATGCATAGATAAGTTTTTAAGTGCGGAACCGGGCCCCTCTGGCAGGCAGCTTAACGTTGTTTGTGATGTCGGACCGCATCGGGTACCCCCGATGCATGGTTTTTCATTGGGTGTACCTCCATCAAAATTAATGAGGAGGATTTATGCATGACTAAAAAAATTTCAGCAGCAGTAATGCGGTCGCTTTCTGAGCGTTATGCCCGTATTCAGCAACAAATTCATGATGAATTGAATAAGCCTTACAGCAATTGGCTGAGAGTTACTTATTTGAAAAGGTTGCGCTTGCGGGTGAAGGAGCGGATGTACCGTTTATCGATGCAGGTTAAGGCATAAAAATTCTGTAAAATAAAGGGATATGAGCTGGACCATGGCAAAAACTGCCATGGTCTATGGTTTTTTATTATATAAAGTAATGGGTGAATTATGGTTGTTGTATCGTGTCCTGCCTGCAATGGTATGATGAAAGAAGTGATGAAAAATGGCGTGCATGTGGATGTTTGTACCCAGTGCCGTGGTGTATGGTTGGATAGAGGTGAACTTGATAAGTTGATGGCTTCTGTACAGCGTTGTGCTGAAGATTTTTATCAGCAGCCTGTTAATGCTGAATATGTGCCCCCCAGATCTTCTGTGGAACGCGGGGATAATAGGGGGTATTATAGGGAGGATCATGTGAAAGAATATTCTTACCATAAACACCCTAAACACCGTAAAAAAAGTGCTTTGGAATCGGTTTTTGATATTTTTGATTGAGGGTTACGGCGTAAATACGCTGACAGAACGGCAGCCCATCTTGACAAGGGCAGGTGTGTAGAGGTTTAGTTTTTTACCCTCGGTGAACATAAAGTCGAAAGGATGGGCTGGTGCAGCGGCTTGATTGAAGGTGAGGTTTAAGACCTCACCTAAACGCCTTGCGATGGCACTGCCTGAATCGAGGAGCGTAACCCCCGCTGGGTAGTTTTTGCCTTGTAGGGCAATGGCTAGCTCTGTGGATAAAAGTGGAAAGTGAGTGCAGCCTAGAACAATAACATCGGTAGCGGGCATGCCTTCTGGGAAGAAGCTGGTGAGTAAGGGCTGCAGTGATGCCGGGTTAATGGAGTGCCCTTGCAGTTTGGCTTCAGCGAGATCAACCAATTCACTACAGCCAACACGGATGACATGACAATGCGGTGCATGTTCGGCAATGAGATTATCCATATAAGGGCGGTTGACGGTGGCTTTAGTAGCCAGAAGCCCAATTGTTTTGGTGATGCTGATGGCAGCGGCTGGTTTTATGGCTGGTACAACACCAATAACCGGAATGGAAAGGTTAGCCCTTAAAGCTGGCAGTACGACGGTGCTGGCGGTGTTGCAGGCAATAATGAGGGCTGATGGGTTAAGGTTGGCAACGAGCTTTTTACTGAGGAATACCAGCCGTTCAATAAGATCTTCTGAATTTTTGGTGCCGTAGGGGTAGAAAGCATCATCCGCAAGGACGGTGGCTTCTAAAGCTGGGAATTGCTGTAGAACGGCTTGAAGAATGCTGAGAGCACCAACCCCTGAATCTAAGAAAGCGACGCGCATGATAGGTGAGACGGAAGTTTATGACAGAAGCATTATACCCTCACACTAAGCTTAGAATCAACGCTACACACGGACGCTTCGCTTACCTGCAGGCGTTCTGTTTCCAAGCTCAGCATCAGGGTATCGAATTCAGGAGAACTAAGCTTGATAAAGAACATTAGAAGGAAGATAATAGGAGTAGCCGTTATACTAATAGCTTCCCTAGCCGTAACCGTGGCGACTGGCATAAAACCCGCCGCTGCTTCTGGAAGCATCACAAGCCCAGCCGACCTACACTGCAACGTTTCTACTGAAGCTACGTTTTTGGAAGGAAACATGGTACATGTCAACGACACCCAGATGAAATACTGGGATAACGGTAACGGCACTATAACCATAGCTTTCGAGAACGGCGAGCAAGCCGTATTCACATGGAAGCAGAACAAGAAGACCAAGAAAACTACCATTGCTAGGAGCTGCCTATAAGTCAAAAAGGGGCGAAAGCCCCTTGAACGGAGTTAAGAGCTTTCTAATAAGCAAAGTGAATACCGCGTCGGCTGGAGTACTATTCAAGCACCACGCATTTTTTACAAGACAATATCAGCGAAAGGATCTTCATTGGTGAAAGAAAGCCCCAATTCGGCTGCTAATTTGCGCATGGGTGGCGGCGGTGGTGCTTGAATATCCAGCATTTTTTTAGGATCAGCGGGATGAGGCATTTTTAGGCGGGTGGCATGCAGGCAGAGGCGGTTTTCAGCATTAGCCAGCCATTGGGCTTCTGTGGGGTTAAAGCCGTATTTATCATCGCCCCAGATGGGGGTGTTAATGGCGGCAAGATGTGCCCTGAGTTGGTGGGTACGGCCAGTTTTTGGCCACAGGGCTACCAGAGAGGCTTGATCACCTAGAGAATCGCACACATGATAATAGCTGATGGCGCGTTTGCCTTCTTCTTCATTCACTTCCATTTTTTCTTTGGTGCGGCCATCTTTTTTTAAGGCGGCATCTATCATGCCATGGCTGGGATCGGGCACGCGCAGGGTAATAGCCCAGTAATATTTACGCATTTTTTTACCCATTTTCAGCCAAGCACCAATTTCAGCGGCCACGGCGCGGGTTTTGGCGAGTAATAGCACGCCGGATGTGTCTTTATCCAAACGGTGCACAAGGCGTGGTTTTTCTTTCCCCGGCCAGCAGGCTAAGAGAGCATCCACATGGCGGGTGGTGCCAGTGCCGCCTTGAACAGCTAAACCGGCGGGTTTATTGATGGCGAAGAGGTGCTCATCTTCATAAATAATCATTTGCCGAAGAAAATTGAGGTTTTTTTCTTTTTCTGCGGCCGGAATGATGGGAACAGCAGATGGTGGCGGTGCTTTTAAGGCTTGGGGCGGCAAGCGGATCATTTGGCCAGTTGTGAGGCGCAATTCTGCGGTGGCTCTTTTGCCATCCACCCTTATTTGCCCTGAACGCAACCATTTGCGCACCATGCCATGATTGGCGTGGGGGCATTCTTTGGCTAACCACCGGTCTAGACGCATTCCAGCATCGGCAGCGGGCACTTGTTTAGGCTCTAACATTGAAATAATCCCTATAATAATCGCCCATTATAAGCGTGTAGGTTAGAATTGGGATAGGCCATTTTTTGATGCAGGGAAATATATAGCAGAGGCCGATAAATTATGAGTATTAGGCTTGTTGTATTTTACCCGTGCCTCTACAATTGGCGCAATCGCAACGGCCTTGGCCTTTACAATTGGTGCAGGCTGTTTTGCCAGCCCCTAAGCAAATGTTACAAGTTGTTGGTTGTTCTGTGCCTTGTAGGGTGCCGCTGCCCTTACAAGAAAAACAATCGATTTTGCCAAGGGTATTACAAATAGGGCAGGGAAGTTGGCCTATACCATTACATTGGCGGCAATTGATGGGGGTACTCATGGCCTAAAAATTGCGTTGTGGTTTTTTCTGTGGTAATTTCCTAGTGCGGATCTCCTCGCTATCAATAGTGGGATAGCTGCAATGATGCTTATCCTGTTCTCGATTATTGGTTGTGCGGCCATTGGAGCCGGGGATTTCTTCGTATTTATTGCCAACAGGGCATGCGGGTAAGAAGGGGTGTATGGCAGGTCTTATTTTAGCAGAAGTATTGGACTGGCTGATAAGATTGGCAGAAGATAAATCTTGCGCTTGACCCGCACTGCTCACGTTAAAAATGCTGCTAATGGTGATGAATGACAGCGTAGTGACTGCGGTGGTTACGGTTATTGTTGGCTTGAAGAATTGCATTGATGCACCGTTACGTGATGATAAGGTAAGGCTGGTTTTAATCAAAAAGGCTGGATACTGAGCGTTCTTCACTGATGCGTTTAATGGCTTCTGCCATGAGCGGGGCAATGGTGAGTTGGCGGATATTGTGAGAACCACGCACGGCTTCAGTGGCTTGAATGGAATCGGTGATTACTAGTGATTGTAATTGAGAGCTGGATACTCTGGCGACCGCGCCGCCGGATAAAACACCGTGGGTACAATAAGCAGAAACCGTGAGGGCGCCAGCTGAAACCAGCGCTTGGGCGGCATTGCATAAGGTGCCTGCGGAATCGACAATATCATCCACCAGCACACAGGCTTTGCCGCGTACATCGCCAATGATGTTCATGACTTCGGAAACACCTGCTTTTTCACGCCTTTTATCGATAATCGCTAAATCACAATCCAGTTTTTTGGCCACGGCTCTAGCGCGCACCACGCCGCCCACATCTGGCGATACCACTACCAGATTGCGCGTATCCATTTGTTGTTTTATGTCTTCAATGAGTACTGGCGAGGCATATAAATTATCTAAGGGAATATCGAAAAAACCTTGGATTTGACCGGCATGTAAATCCATAGTAAGGACGCGGTTGGCGCCAGCACCGGTAATTAAATTGGCCACCAATTTAGCGCTGATAGGAGAGCGTGAGCCGGTTTTACGATCTTGCCGGCCATAGCCATAATAGGGGATAACGGCGGTAATACGGCGGGCAGAGCCACGGCGAAGGGCATCGATGGTGATCAGCAATTCCATGATGTTATCATTGGCTGGAAAGGAAGTGGATTGCAGAACAAACACATCTTCTCCGCGTACATTTTCTAGGATTTCAACAAAAATTTCCAGATCAGCAAAGCGTTGAATATTAGCAGAAGTAAGCGGCACACGCAGCTGCTTAGCAATGGATTCTGCTAAAGGACGATTACTATTACAGGCAATAATTTTCATAAATCCACCAGATATAGTCAATATGCATAAAATTGACCTTATAGCAGAAAATTACCAAAAAATCATAATTAATTGATGGATTGGGACATCATGGCTCTGTTTTTGGCAAAATATCAGCCATTTTCCCACATAATGGCGGATAACATGCGGCCATAATCGCTTTCATTGTTTAAGCAAGAGCGGCGATAGCTGAAAAAACGCAGGGGGTTGCTTAGGGTATCTTGGTTGGTGGTATGAATATCGCTGAGGCCAGCCAATTGTAACCGTTGCTGAATATAGCCAGAAAGATTGAATAGCAAGTGGCCTTGACGGGCAGCGTGTTTGAAAAATGGCGAACACCAAGGTGAGATATAAGATAAATTATCCTGAAAATCATTGCTGACCTCATAGGAATTTTCACCGATGCAAGGGCCAATGCCGGCTTTGATGTTGTTTAACTGGGCTCCTTTTTTCAGCATGGCGGCAATGGTAGCTTCTAGAATGCCACCACTAGCCCCACGCCAACCAGCATGAGCAGCGCCAATAATTCGTGCGTGCGGGTCAACAAATAAGACTGGGGCGCAATCGGCGGCTAACACACCAATAGCAAGAGAATGGTTGGATGTTACCAGAGCATCGCCCTGAGGGCGTTCTTCTGTGGTGGTATTGTGGCTATCGGCATCCACCACTATCGCACTATGAATTTGGTAGAGAGTTTGCAAATGAGCGGTGTGATTAGTGAGGGTTGCCACACAGCGTTGGCGATTTTCTGTGACATGGCTAATGTCATCTTTTGCCCCTAGGCCGCAATTAAGGCTGTTATATAACCCCTTGCTAACACCCCCCTCGCGGGTGAAAAAAGCATGTTTGAGGCCAGAAATTTGATTCCAAGAAGGAATAGTGATGGTGGGTAATTTCATGAAAAACCTAGCATGGCAGGGATTTGAGGGTGATGAAAGCTGAGTGCCAAAAATTGACCACCCATTTGTAATGGATGCAAGAGTCTGACCATGGCGGCTTCTATTTCAGCTTTTTGTGTGATATTGGCGTGTTTTTTTAATTGTGTTGCCCGTTCTGGCAAGCCCAAACGCTGTAATAAGGCAGTTTGGCTGGTGATGGCCGAAACACCAAGATGCTGTTGCTGAAAGATATGTTGTAATTGCTGGAAATTGACTAGGGCGCTGATATCTGCTGCGCCCAATGTTGATAAGAAATCAACCCGTTCATGACGAAATACCGCTTGGATGGTACTAATTTTAGGGGGAGAAATATAGCCATAATCAATGATTAAACCATAACCATGGTTGTGTTGAGCATAATTGGCTAGCTGTGCCGCGAATATTTCGCTCATCGGTGATTTTTCTATAACAAGATCGAGAGGGGCTTCTGCGGGAAAAGATGGTACAACTTTTTCTCCCACCCCCCATGCTAGCTTGCCTTCTTGCATTTTTATGGTGCGTTGCCGCCATGATTGGCCATCAAATACATATTGCTCGATGGGGAGGCAATCAAAAAACTCATTGGCCATGAGTAAGAAGGGCATATTGGGCAGGCTACCGAGATCATCATGAAAGGTAACTTTTTTACCTGCTGCTGCTTGTTGTTGTAATAATCGCAGATCTTCATGCGATTCTAAAAGATGCAATTCTAGGGCTTGATAAAGTGTTGGAGCGTAGCGTTGGCATATGCGTAATATATCCGCCATTAAAGTGCCGCGTCCTCCACCCAATTCGATATAAGCACAAGGAGAGGGGCAGCCCATTTGTTGCCAGCCTTGGATAAACCAAGCGGCCAACACTTCGCCAAACATTTGGGAAATTTCTGGTGCGGTGATAAAATCACCATTTTTGCCCAATGGCAAATGTTGGGCGGCGTGATGAGGCGATTGTTGCCCGCGGCGATAATAACCAAATTGCGGGTGGTAGGCTGCTATTTCCCACAATGTTGCTAAGGGTAAAGGCAAGAGCGGCCTAACATAATCCAGAAATGCTTGGTTGTTCACTCTGATCACTTTATTTTCTTAACGTCGTGCCGTAAAAGAAGCTATATGTCGCCAAAATTCTTGCTTGTGCTCACCTTGTTCCATATTACCACGAAAGGCAGCGGTTTGCATGAGTGCACCTTTTTTTTCAGCCCCGCGATGACTGAGGCAGGAATGTTCGGCTTCTATGACCACGCCCACACCAGCAGCATCCACATGGTTCATTAGGGAATCGGCAATCTGGGCGGTCATGCGCTCTTGTAATTGTAGGCGTTTGGCAAAGACATCGACTAAGCGTGCTAATTTGCTAAGACCGACCACCTTGAGATGCGGAATGTAAGCAATATGTGCTATACCCTTTACAGGGGCTAGGTGATGTTCGCACAAGGATGTAAATTCAATGCCACACAGCACCACCAAGCCTTTATAACCTTCGGTTTCTTCAAAGAAAGGCTGTAATATTTGTTCTGGAGCTTGGTTGTAACCAGTACAAGCTTCCCGCATGGCTTTGATAACCCGTTGGGGGGTTTCTTGTAGCCCTTCCCTGTTGGGTTGTTCGCCTATATAACGCAATAATGTGCTAACGGCTGCGCGGGCTTCTTCTTCGGTTGGCAGGGCTAGGTGAAGTTTAGGGCGTAGGTTTTGCATATTGGAGGAATCCCTAATTAAGCTGTTGTGGTTGATGGGGGCTATCGAGTGAAAAAGTAGGAATTTCAACTGAAAATTGTTCACCTTCTACGCTTTGCATATCGTAAGCGCCGCTCATAAAACCTGAAGCGGTAGCCAGTGGTGTGCCACTGCTATATTCAAAAGATTCACCGGGGCGCAGTACTGGCTGTTCTCCTACAACACCAGCCCCTTTTACTTCTTGTACCCTGCCTTGCGCATCGATGATCCGCCAATAACGGCTTTTGAGTTGAACTGTTTGTTGCCCCTGATTTTCTATGCGGATGTGATAAGCCCAAACATAATGGGAATCATCGGGCGATGATTGTTCTTGTAAATATTCAGGGAGAACCGTAATGAGAATCTCTCTGGTTTTTTTGCTGTAGAGCAGCTCGGACATACAATTATTCTCTATATTGATCAATTGTTGCTAATATAGCGAGGTTTTCTTCCATATTAGCTTGGCAAATAGCGGCAATATCTAAATTGGGTTGTTTTTTTACTTTTTCCTGTAGCCAACAATCAAAACCAGCTTGCATTTGAGCGATATGTTGAAGGGCTTTTGTATTCTCGCGATATTTAATAATGGCTGCTTCAACAGAATTATAGCGAGATAGGATATATTGTTGCTGCTGAGGTGAAGCTTTAAGTTGTTGATTATCAAATGCCGGTTGTATGATGGTAACCGTTTTGCCAGCATTGGCTAGGGCAGCTCGTTGTGCAAAAAAATCAGCCGAATTAATATTTTGCTTATCGATAATATTTCCATGTTCTAGATAATAACGCGCTACGCCATTATATTCTTGAGCGATATACCAAGAATAATCCCCCCCATAGAGGGATGGTTTGGCACTATAAGTGTACCAATAAGCAGAAAAAGGGGAGCATGCTGAATTGACCAGCAATACTCCCCCCAACAATAGATAAGAAATAACTAATCTCAATTAACGCAACATTCCTTATTATTGCACAGGCACTGGAGCCATTGCTGGCGGAGCATCTGTGCTATCGGTAATAATTTGAGCGGGGGCTTTTATTTTATGCTCAGTGGCTGAATGCACTGGTGCTGGAGCTGCCGATTTTTCGGTTGCTTTTTCAGCGGCTGGGGCATCAAAACGAATTTCGGCACGACGGTTAGCAGGCTCTCTTACGCCAACATCGGTAGCAACCAACGGCATGGTAAGACCAGCGCCTTTAGCAGAAATAATATCGGAAGCAACACCGCGTGCCACCAAGCCTTCACGCACGGCATTAGCGCGGCGCTCAGAGAGTTTTTGGTTGTAGCGGGCAGAACCAGAAAGATCGGTATGGCCAACCACTTCAATGGCTGGTGGTTTGACTTGACTGGCTTCAGTGGCAACAGTGTCTAATACTTGACCTGCAGATTGGTTAATGTTGGCTTTGTTCCAATCAAAAAATACCATGAACAGCATGTTTTCTGGGGCAACTTTTTCTTGCTCTGCTACTGGTGCGGATTGAACCGCTGGCGTATTATCGCTGATAACAGGTGCTGGCGCTGTTTCTTTGAGTTTTTTGGTGGCCATATTTAAGGCTGTAATGAAACCTTTGCGGCAGCTTTCAACGGCGGCGCCAGATTTTTCTGTTTGCTGTGTCCAGCAATCAAATGTTGCTTGAGCCACAGCAGTTTCGTCGGCTGCTTTGGTTCTGCCACCTTGACGTAAAACATCATCCAATTGTTTTGATGAGGTTAACAAATTATCCTTAGCTTTTTTATCGCTAATGTTCCATTTTGCAGGGTTTTCAGGGGCTACAATTTTGCCTTGCGCTGATAGTAAACCTTTTTGTGCAAAATGATCAGCATACACGTTGTCATGGCCTTCATTTTGAAGCCTGTTAGCAAATGCACGATATTCAGTGGTAAGGCGTTGGGTAAAAGGCGTGCCATTAGCAGACACTTTATTTAATTCAGCCAGTTTTTCACTTTTACTGGCACAACCAGCCACAAGTAATAGGCAACCAAAAAGATATAAGGCACGCATGCGCAATTCTCCGACAAACAAAATAGAAACTAACCCACTATTGGAGAAGTTGTGCAATAATTAACCGCCGATGTAAACCCTTTAGTGATAATTTTTATTGTTCTTTCATCTTTTTGTCACAGTTGAATCGGGAAATTGATTGCAGCATGATGGGGAAATGACCATAAATGAAAATTATAAAATTATTGATGAAATAGCAGCCGATGCCCCTTTAATCGAGGCATTGCTAGATGAGGTATTTGGTACTGAGCGTTTTAGTAAAACGGTGTATCGATTACGCGAAGGGCGTTTGCCTATATTTTCTGTTTCTCAGGTAATAAAGCAGGATAAGGAGTTATTGGCCTCTATTCGCTATTGGCAGGTATGGGCAGGGAATATGCCAGCCTTGTTATTAGGGCCTATTGCTGTGCAGCCGGCTTATCAAGGCAAGGGTTTAGGGGATAAATTAATTCGCCATACCTTGACAATGGCAAAATATCAAGGGCATCAGGCTGTTGTGTTGGTTGGTGATGCCCCATATTATCAGCGTTTTGGCTTTACGTCTGATCTAACCAGTAATTTATTATTACCCGGACCTGTGGATTTGCAGCGTTTTTTGGGGTTAGAGTTAGTGCAAGATAGCCTAAAAAATGCAAATGGGATGATAAGGGCTGAAGAATAGCCTCTTAATCATCCTTTTTCTAAACCATTGCAGATTTTTAGAGAGTAACCTTATTTTTTTCATTGATTCGTTCACGCCCCAGCGAAGATGAAAGCAGGAAATATACCTTGCCCACATCTGAACTCATCAGGGTCGCGCTTAATAAATCCCCCTGATCGCTACGCATCGCTTGATCAAATAATTCTTCAAATAAACGAATATAGCGATTAACTGCTTCTCTAAATTCATTGTCATTTTCAAATTTGGTGATTAAGCGGTCGGCAGATATATATTCCCGCATATTGTAGAGCCGATGCGTGAATAGACCGGTTTCACCCTTCATGTAGCTTTTCCAAACTTTAGCTGGAATATTGGTTTCGAGATATTTGCTGAGATCTCCCGATAGAGAATGCAGGGTTTCAATAACAAATTTAGCCGATGAAAGGAAGGCATCGCGCCGCGCTCTTATTTCTGCGTTGCGAATCTGAAATGTTGTTTCTGAAGCATCTTCTGAAATGCGTGCCAGTTGCTGTTTTTGTTCTTCAATGCTTTGAATGGTATTGGATAATTTACCAATGACAGCATGGGCAGAATCATCGAATAAACCAAGTGTGGAGGTTATTTTCTCTTCCGTATCGCGCAGCAGAGAAACTTGTTTATCTGTTTGATTATTGATAAAAGAGCCGGTGCGGCTGATAATTTCTTTTACAGCTTGCCAGTAACTTTCTGTTTTTTCTAATTGTTCACCAGCTTTGCTGATATTATCTTGTAACCAAGATAATTTTTCAGCATCTGTTTGTTGCCATTGCAAGTACAGCTCTTCTAACTGCTCGCGGCCATCTTTGATTGTATGGGTTGTTTTTGTGCTGTTTTCTACTATTACTGCGCTGCTTTGAATAAATTCCGCCATCATCGCTTCGAAATTTTGTTGTAATTCATTGGTTTTAATGATGGTGTTTCCCGCTTGCTGACAATGTTTTTCCATTTCGGCTGATAAATGAGTCGATTTATCGCTGAGAATGTTGATCTGGCTGGTAAAATTATTAGAGTGGTTATCAATATTCGAAACTATTTCTTTGATGATTTGTTGTAATTGTTCTGGGGTGTTTTCTACCTGAGTTAATGATTGCTGTAACGTGCGCTGGAAGGCCGTGAGTTCTTCTTTTGCTTTCAGCGTGTTTTCGGTAAGAGCGGCAGAGTGATTGAGGAAACGCTGATATTGTTCTTCAGCAATATTGGTGGTGCCGTTATAATCTTGCAACAATTTTTCTGTGCCAGATAGAGCCTGATTGATTTGGCTGGAGAAGAGATCAAGTTTTTCAAGCATTTCACTAAAGCGAGATTGCAGATGTTGTTGTAAGTTGGCGGCTTTTTCTGCAAGATTACCGCCTTTTTCTTGTACAATTTGCCAATCCTCAATGCCTTGTTGGATGGCTTGGGCTTGGGTTTGTAAATGCTGTTCAAAAGCGGTGAATTTAGCATCCGCCGTGGTGGCGGTTTGGATTAATTTTTCAGCCAAATCATGATAGCGGCCTTCTTGATCATTTAACTGATCGCTGAATAGGCCAAAGCTAATTGAAACAGAATTTAATTGATTTTTGAGTGATTCGGATTGCTGCTCGCTGGTTTGTTGTAGATTATTCAGCATTTCACTGCTTTCTTGTGAAACCTTATTGAGCGTTACGGATGCGTGAGAAAGAGTTTTTTCCATGGCCTCAAAAACTGGGGTAGCACTGGTAAGTTCTTCCCTGATTTTATGAGCACTATTGAGGTAAAGATCTGTTGCTTGCTCCAAATTCTTCAATTTTTGATCTTGCCCTTCCGATAAACGGGCAATTTCAGCATTCATTTGTTGTTCAGCAACTTTTATCGCCTCTTGTCCTTTGCGGATAACAGTATCAAAGCTATTGATTTGATGAACTAAGCGGGCACTGGTGGTATCCATCGACATTTGTATGGAAGAAGATAAATCGCTGACCCGCATCAGGCGTTTTTCAGTTCTGTCACTCACTTGATCAAGCAGTGCTTCAGTGTTTCTGGTTTTTTCCTGTACTTTTAAGATCTTACTTTCAATAGAATCTATGCGTTGTTCAACGCCTAATAATGCTTGGTTGAGGAGTTTTTCAACGTTACTCATGCCAACTTCAATGGTTTCTTGGCGGTTTTTTAGCTGAAGAGCCATTTTTTCGGAAATATCAACCAGCGTTTCACAGCGTTTTTCGGCAACAGTAAAGCTGTTTTCTGTGGCTTGATGGCTTTGTGCTGAAAACCCTTCTAACTGCTTGAGGCGGGTTTCTAATTTTTGCAGCGAACCATCAATATGCTCGCGGTGACGACCAACCGTATCGTCAAAGTTTTTGGTAACCAAGCGTAAGCCTTTACCGATTTTCATCAGGGTTTCGGCATCAGCTTGGAAAGGAATAGAGCGTTTTTCAGCCATTTTGAATATTTGTTGTAATGCTTTGTAGGTAGAGACAAAAGAAAAGCTAACCCAAAGCAAAAATGCTGGCAGTACGCCGCCAACAACCACCGTTACCAAATTCCAACTGCTGGATGCTGTGGCTTTGGTGGCAGAAATGCTTCCAGGAAGCCACAGTTTTTTTTCCCATGTAAAATAAAACCATGCCAACATCCAGCACAAAGAGAACCCCACCCCCACATAAATAAGCAATTTTTCTGTGGCCATTGAACCAATGTTGCTATTGGCTTTCTTGGCTTGATCGGTGGTGCTTGATTGCTCCAATAATGGCTGAGGCGCTATAATATTGGCTTGGTTTGCTTCGCGATGTTTGTTGCTGCCATCCTTGGCTAAAACCGTGTTGTGCATGGATTATCTTCCTATGGGACTAATTCTCAATAGTGATGACTAGACCATAAAATAAAAAAAATATAAAGGAGGAACAGCAACATTAAGCCGATAAAAATATTAACCATGTGGGCGCGGCTATTGAGGGCTTGTTATCAATATTATTTTTGCTAGATTGGGTCGATTAAATATAGCCTGTTACCTTAGGGAAGTTATGTCTGAACGCACGACGCCGCAAAGCCAGATTCGCAATTTTGCGATTATTGCCCATATTGATCATGGTAAATCCACGCTAGCTGACCGCTTGATTGAAACTTGTGGTGGTTTAGAGCGCCGTGAGATGAAAGCGCAGGTGCTGGATAGTATGGATATTGAGCGGGAGCGCGGTATCACTATTAAAGCGCAAACCGTGAGGCTGGCTTACAGGGCGGCTGATGGTTTGGATTATCAGTTTAATTTGATGGATACACCCGGCCATGTGGATTTTGCCTATGAGGTTAGCCGTTCTTTAGCGGCTTGTGAGGGGACGTTGTTGGTGGTTGATTCAACCCAAGGGGTTGAAGCCCAAACCTTGGCCAATGTGTATCAAGCCATTGATAGCAATCTTGAAATTGTACCCGTTATTAACAAAGTGGATTTGCCTGCTGCTGATGTTGAACGGGTAAAAAACCAGATTGAAGAAGTGATTGGGATTGATGCTTCTAACGCTTTGCCAATTTCTGCTAAAAGTGGTATTGGTATTGCTGAATTGTTGGAAGCAATTGTTACGCGTTTGCCAGCCCCAACGGGCCGTGAAGATACCCCCTTGAAAGCCCTGTTGGTGGATAGTTGGTATGATGCCTATCTGGGCGTGGTTATTTTGGTGCGAATAGTGGATGGGGTGTTGCGTAAAGGCCAGAAAGTGCGCTTCATGGCTGCCGGTTCTGTGCATAATATTGAAAATTTGGGTTTTTTCTCGCCCAAGAAAATTTTGAAAGATCAGCTTTTTGCTGGTGAAATGGGCTTTTTTACGGCTGGTGTTAAGGATATTTCACAAACCAAAATTGGGGATACTATTACCGATGATCGTGAACCCGCCAGTGAGCCATTGACTGGATTTAAGCCCTCTGTACCGGTGGTTTTTTGTTCGTTATTTCCTGTTGATGCAGCCGAATTTCAACAATTAAAAGAAAGCTTGGGGAAATTGGCTCTCAATGATGCCAGTTTCCATTTTGAAACTGAAAATTCTGCGGCTTTGGGTTTTGGTTTTCGTTGTGGTTTCCTTGGTTTATTGCACATGGAAATTATTCAGGAACGGCTGGAGCGTGAGTTTAACTTAGATTTGATTGCCACGGCGCCTTCGGTGGTGTACCGCTTATACATGACCGATGGCACAATGCAGGAATTATATAACCCTGCCGATATGCCTGATGTGGTGAAAATTGCTAAAATGGAAGAGCCTTGGATTAAGGCTACAATTTTGCTGCCAGAAGAATATTTAGGCGGTATTATTGCTTTATGTGAAGAACGCCGTGGTGAGCAGGTTGAACTCACTTGGGTTGGCGCGCGGGCGATGTTGATTTATCGCTTACCGCTGAATGAGGTGGTGTTTGATTTTTATGATCGCTTAAAGTCTATTTCGCGTGGTTATGCCAGCTTTGATTACCAGATTGAAGAATATCGCGAAGGGGATTTGGTTGCCTTATCGATTTTGGTGAATGCTGACCCTGTGGATGCTTTGGCTATTATTGTGCACCGTTCGCAAGCTGAACGGCGTGGCAGGCATTTATGTGAACGGTTGAAAGAGTTGATTCCACGGCAATTGTTCAAAATTGCTATTCAAGCAGCTATTGGCGCACGGGTAATTGCAAGGGAAACCGTGCCAGCCATGCGCAAGGATGTGCTGGCTAAATGTTATGGTGGGGATATTAGCCGTAAACGTAAATTATTAGAAAAACAGAAAGAAGGTAAGAAGCGGATGCGCCAATTTGGTGAGGTGGAAATTCCGCAATCTGCCTTTATTGCCGCCTTAAAAATGGGTGATGAGAAGTAAAAAATAGGCTGCAATAATATGCAGCCTATTTTTTGTGTTGATGCTGAGCGATTGGGTGAAATCGGTTTACCTTTCATGTTTATAAAGGTAATTTGCATTGACAAAAACAATAATTTTCGTTAATTGTTGTGTGTATTTTTTATAGTATTAGGTTGTGAGACGAAATCAAATGGCTCAAAGAAATAATGTGGAAGCAGGTACAATTGCCAATAGTTTTGAAAAGCTGTTGAATTATCTTGAAGAACGCGCTTCTGAAATAGAAAATTTTAGAGAAGAAATTTCAGAAATAGCTGAAAAATGGCGCGGCGAAGAAGGAATAATTGCAAGAATTCGCGGCGCAGATCAAGAGCAGTTGGATGTTATTTTTGGCCAACCTGCACCTTCTGATGTTTTGCGTGTTATTGAACAGCGCTTGCAACAATCTTATACATTAGCTGAATTGGAAGATGCTGAATATCAAGGGTTTCTGCAGGGTTATGTGAAGCAATTTTCTCTGCATGTTCAATTTGAACTGACGAAAGATGCAGCCTGTTATTACCCAGGAAAATTAGTGCCTACATTAATTGAACTTGAGCCCTATCTTGAGTTTCAGGATTATTATGCAACAATGCAAGGGGAAGAAAACAGCCTAGCTAAGCAATTAATTGAAGAAATCAATGCCTTTGAAGGATTTTATGGGCGATGCCATTGTGCTGGCACGGGGTTGATTGGTGCTGTACGCGGGGCTATTGCGCAAACGCCGCGCCTTACCAATGAAGAGTTTTTTGTTGAAGCAGGTACGGTGCGGGCTGATGAACTAAATTCCATTAATATGGCTTATAATTGGCTATCACAGACATGGCTGCCTTGTGATGCAGAACATGTTGAAACAAAGCTGGTGCGTGGTGGTAATGGAAGTCGTAATTTTTCTAAATTTCAACTTTTAGAGCAATATAAGCTAAGCCTTGAAGAAGGTTTTAGACGAGGCCACATTACGGACGTACAGGTGAAAGTTGAATTAGGCCGTACCTATGGTGAAGATGCCTTGGTGGTGACCATGGGCATGGAAGATTATACAAACAAATATGTTCCAGCAAAAATTGGCAGATACCCCGTTGATAAAACCCGTCCTGGTAATGAATTCGGCGATGTTATGGGCCCCTCCATTGTGGACAAGCATAGTGGGTATGAGCCAGAGAAAATAGCATTTTATGTGCACCGAGATTTATATGTGCGTGCTGATGAAACCACTGATCCGGTGATCGTTGAAAAGATTAACTGGTTGAAAAGCACTGGCTTTGTGCAGGAAGAAACTCTTTCTCTACCAGTAATGGATAATAACACTGGTTATTATGTGTGCTTATCGAGAAAAGAAGTGCCATGGCAAGAGAATGAATCTGTTTATTCTGTTGGCAATGAGTGTTACACCTCTATTGAGCTCAGCAAAAAAATCTCCAGCACATTGAGTGAAATCAATCAGCGTGCTAATAAGGACGATCAATCTGTTTTTGTGCCACCAAAACAAATTTCCTATATATTTAATACAATTGCGTTGGCTGTTAATGATAATTCTGTAATACAAAATATTTCCAGCCAAGTGAAGAAAATATGGGCTGGCTTAAACCGTTGATTAGAGTTGTGATTGCGAATTTCAAATGACATGAGCCAAATGACATGAGCATGAAACACCGCTATACCAAGATCGTTATAATATTGGTATAGCGGTGATTGCTCATCAGATACTGTCCTTAAATGGATTAGATTTGATGAAATAGGGCGGCTGATAATAAATTTTGGGTGTAGGCTTGGCTGGGGGTGGTGAAGATTTTTTCAGTTTCTCCATATTCTACCATTTTGCCATCCTTCATCACCAATAAATGGTGGGAGAGGGCGCGCACCACCCGCAAATCGTGGCTAATGAATAAATAGGCAAGTTTGAAACGCTGTTGTAGATTGCGCAATAAATCGATAATTTGTGCCTGAATCGACATATCTAGCGCGGATGTTGGTTCATCTAAAATCAGTAATTGTGGGCGTAATACCAATGCTCTGGCAATGGCAATACGCTGACGTTGGCCGCCAGAAAATTCATGGGGGTAGCGGTTGGCGGCTTCTAGTGGTAGCCCCACATCGATAAGGGCTTGGCTAATAATATCTTGGCGTTGGCTTTCTGGCATTTGCGGTTCATGCAGTAATAGGCCTTCCCCCACAATATCGCGCACGCAAAGGCGCGGTGATAGTGAACCAAATGGATCTTGAAAAACAATTTGCATGTGTCTTCGTAAGGGGCGTAATTGCCCATGCGAAAGTTGGCTGATGTCTTGGCCATTAAACAAGATTTTGCCCTGCGATTTCACCAATTTGAGCAATGAAAAGCCAAGGCTGCTTTTTCCAGAACCAGATTCTCCGACCACGCCTAGGGTTTGGCCAGCATTGAGGTTAAAGCTAATATCATCCACCGCTTTAACATAGCCTTTTACTTGCCGTAAAATACCCCGCCGAATGGGGAAATGAACCTTGAGCGATTCAACGCCTAAAATAGGCTGAGAGTTACCATGATCTATGGGCACAGCACAACCTTTAGGCTCGGCTGCTAATAGGGATTTAGTATATTCATGCTGGGGGGCGGAAAAAACACTGGCTACCTTACCTTTTTCTACCAATTCACCATTTTTCATGACACAGACATGATCGGCCATGTGGCGTACCATCAGCAAATCATGCGTAATCAGCAGCAAGGCCATGTTCAGCTTCTGGCGCAATTCGTTCAGTAGGGTCAGAATTTGTGCTTGAATGGTAACATCCAAGGCGGTGGTGGGTTCATCAGCAATCAATAAATCGGGGTTATTGGCCAGTGCCATCGCAATCATCACCCGCTGGCGTTGGCCGCCCGATAATTCGTGTGGATAGGATAATTGGCGGGTTTCTGGTTGAGGAATCCCCACCAATTGTAAGAGTTCCAGCACTCGCTCTTTTACCGCAGATCGCGCTAATAAAGGCTGATGCAACAAGATGGATTCAGCAATTTGACGCCCCACGCGATGTAAAGGGTTGAGCGCGGTCATGGGTTCTTGAAAAACCATGGAAATGCGATTGCCCCGCAATTGTTGAAGCGTGGCTGCTGGTGCGCCCAATAATTCTTGCCCGTTAAAACAGATAGAGCCAGCCGAATGACGGGCAGCATGATAGGGAAGCAATTGTAAAATTGACAGAGCGGTCACTGATTTACCCGAGCCAGATTCCCCCACCAGAGCGGTGGTTTGACCCCTTTCTACAGTAAAGGATACACCATGAACCACGCGTTGCCAGCCTTCTGGACGCTTAAATTCCACTTCTAGATTGTTTATTTCTAATAATGACACGTTTGGTTTGCTTCACATATTTATATTGATGCGCTTATCCTTACCCTAAAAAAGTGAAGCTGAGAAGGGGAAAGAAGCCCTTCCTCTCCCTCTTTTTTGGTAATATGGGAAGAGGGAGAGAAGGACTGAAAATTAAGCAGCAGCAGATTGCATGCTTGGGTAATCAACATAGCCTTTTTCCGCGCCCCCATAAAAAGTGCTGCGGTCATATGTATTCAGTTCAGCATTTTGGCGTAGCCTTTCGGGTAAATCTGGGTTGGAAATAAACCAACGACCGAAAGCAACCGCATCCACCGCGCCAGTTTCCACGGCTTGTTTTGCCATGGCGCCATCGTAACCGCCAGCTGAAATTAAGATGCCCTTAAAAGCATGACGAAATATAGAAGCCGCATCGGGGCGGTCTGGTAAATTACCATCTTGGCGGCCAGCACCAGAAGAGCGCGGTTCGATAAGATCAACAAAGCCAATAGCGCGTTGATCCAATTGTTGTAAAACGTAAGTGAATAAGCTAACCGGATCACTATCGCTCATATCGTTAAAAGTACCATAAGGAGAAAGGCGCACGCCGATGCGTTTTTTATCCCAAATGGTGGCCACGCTATCCACTACTTCCAGCAATAAGCGGGCGCGATTTTCAATGGAGCCGCCATAAGAATCGGTGCGGTGGTTAGAGCCATCTTGTAAGAATTGATCCAGCAAATAACCATTAGCCCCATGAATTTCTACCCCGTCAAAACCAGCGATTTTAGCGTTTTCAGCTGCTTTTTTATAATCGGCAACAATAGCAGAAATTTCACTGGTTTCTAGCGCGCGGGGGGTAAGAATAGGGGTTTCTTGCCAATTGGCAGTGTAGGTACCGCTATTTTTGGCAGCAATAGCCGAAGGGGCAACAGGCAATGCACCATTGGGCTGGTGCGAGGAATGAGAAATACGCCCCACATGCCATAATTGCAGAAAAATATGCCCACCAGCTTGGTGAACGGCTTGCGTGACCTGTTGCCAGCCAGCTATTTGTTCTGCCGAATGAATACCGGGGGTAGCAGGATAACCTTGCCCTTGTTGGCTTATTTGGGTGGCTTCGCTGATAATTAACCCAGCCCCTGAGCGTTGGGCATAATATTGTGCATTAAGGGCATGGGGAATATTGCCCGGTTGCTGCGCCCGCATGCGGGTGAGGGGAGCCATGACAACCCGATTAGGCAATGTAAGATCACCAAGGGTAAGGGGTGTGAAGAGATTCGTCATGTAAAATTCTTTCTAATACTATCTAAAAATGGTTGTTAATGAGAAGAGTCGATTGCTCAATAAAGCCTGCTTTAGGCCATGCAGGCTTAAGCCCCCGACCAATGGCCAGTATGGCGCCAATTGCATGATCGTTGGGAAGTTTTATCAGTTTGGCCACGGCTTCGGCATCAAAGCCAATCATCGGGCAAGAATCATAGCTCATGGCTTTGGCAGCAAGCATCATGGTTTGCATGATAAAACCGACTGAACGCATGGCTTCATCGCGCTGTAATTGTTCTTTGCCTTCATAAAAAGGCGCAATCATCGGCACAAGAAAATCTTGTACTTCTTGCGGGGCATTGCGCCAATAATGTTGTGGGTTTTTCTGCCATGCTTTAACATCGGCGGTGACCACAAAAAGTAACGAAGCATCGGTGATTTGTGCCTGATCCCACGCGCTGGCACGAATTTGCTGACGTAAGCTGGGATCAGTGACATTCACTAACCGCCAATGCTGGATGTTAAAGGATGACGGGGCTTGCATCGCTAAATCAATCAATTGGTTGAATTCTTCGGGGGTGAAGCGATGGGTAGCATCAAAATGTTTGACAGCGCGCCGTTCACGGATAGCATCAAAAGTTTCCATGAGATTGGTGATCCTATGTTGTTAATTGTTCATTAGTTCAAGATTAATAAACTAATAGATTGTTTGTCAAGATATGTTATAATAAATTCATGAGATCATTATATCACCCCTCAATTCACGATATTACCGTTCAGGGCATATTGCATGCGCTGGCGGACCCTGTGCGGGTGCAAATTTATATGCAAATAGCTAAAGCCGACTGCCCACAAATATGTTCAACTTTTTTGCAAGTGTTGGATAAGCAATTGCCGAAATCTACCCTTTCGCAGCATTTTAGAATTTTACGGGAGGCTGGTTTGATTCGCAGTGAACGCAAAGGCGTGGAAATGCATAATGTTACCCGTTGTGCCGAGTTAAAAGAGCGTTTTGGCCCCTTGGTGATGAATATTATTGATGCCTACCATCTACAGCAACAATCAGCGGCGAGCAGCAAGACATAAAATGGGTTTGAAAAGTTTTTTTGCACTGATAACCATGGAATGGCTGGCTGTTAGCCGCAGGGGTTGGCAAATGGGTGCAGGGTTGTTGCTATTTTTACTGCTTTGTTTTCTTTCGCCTTACTTAGGCATTGCTGCAGCACAATTATCTGCTTTTTTATGGGTAGGTTTGCTTTTTGCTGTATTGCTAGGATTAGAGCGCCTATTTCGCGAAGATTTGGCCGATGGTACCTTGGCACGTTATAAAATTGCCCATTTTCCATTATGGTTGGTGGCAATGATAAAAGCTGTTTTTAACTGGTTGGTGGTGGTGGTGCCATTAGCCTTATTAGCCCCATTATTATTAGAAAATAACAAGATAGAACATAATATGTTGGTGGTAGCCAGTTTGGCGATGGCTGGGTTAGTATTTAGTTTTTATGGCATGATGCTAGCGGCTTTAACTGCCATGGCGCAGCATGTTTCTTTATTGCAACCCCTTTTATTATTACCCTTGTATTTACCAGCGCTGATTTTTGGTGTGGATGTGGTTAATAATGGTTGGGGAGCGTCTTTTTTCTATTTAGCTGCTTTTGCGGTGAGCAGCCTCTTGATAGCACCGATGATAGCTGGCTTTGCTTTGGATGCCAATTTGGCTTAAAACAACAAATGATTGATGAGCTATTTTTCTGCTGTTTTTAGATTAACTTATTATTGCTTTTTATAAGGCAGAATTCACTAAGCAGGAATGAGAAACTCAGAAAGATTTTGCCATGCCCCATCATAGTACCCGTTTGAAAGATTTGATGTTCAGTGACATGTATATTGCCGCTGATCCATCCATCAGTTCACAACATGAAGTGGTATATTTTCGGCCAACACCGGTCATTGGCTCGGATGAACGGGGGGTGCAGCCTTTACCTGAATCTTATGCGCATGATATTTCTAGTTTAAGAAAGATGCTTTCTAAATATCATGCTAAAGAATTTCGCATAGTGTATGATGATGTTCTCTACCGTGTTGCCGTACTGCCCGATATTAACGCGCCTTGGTATATATTGCGGCGTGGTTTTAGTGTATTGCCAGCGTTAAGTGATTTGGGAATGAAGCCTATTGTGGCTGACAGATTATTAAAGCTTGGTCAGGGCTATGGTCTTATTTTAGTGGCCGGTGCTATGGGATCGGGCAAAACCACCACTTGTTCTTCATTGTTTTGTGAATATTTATCCCATTATGGGAATGTGGGGGTAACAGTTGAAGACCCTGCTGAGCTGCCACTTTCTGGCTTGGTTGGTAAGGGAATTTGTTACCAGATTGAAGTGGACCATGATGATTGGGAAACCCCGTTAAAAAAGGTATTTCGTTTTGCAGCACGCTATCTTTTTGTGGGTGAAATTCGCACCCCCGCTGCGGCAACCCAAGCCTTACGCGCCGCTGCTAGAGGGTTGCTGGTGGTAGCCACTGTGCACGCTAATAATATTGTTGATGGCTTGCATGTGGTAAAAGTATTGGCCGCTTCGCAAGAAGGAGAAGAAGTGGCACTGATGATGTTGGCTGAAACAATCAAGGCCATTATGGTAACCTCGCTGAACCCTAGATTAGAAGTAACATCTCTATTTGCAGAAAATAATGCTGCTGATCCATTAGGGATCATGATCCGTGATGGAAAATTCTCTCAGATTGGTACATTAATCCAACAACAAGAAGCCTTAGTAGCAAGGCAAGAAAAAGAAGAAAAAATGAGAGCAATGACGAACGTCACTACCACAAAACAACGTTAAACGAGCCACCTAAAGAATTTTTTTCTAGGCTTGGTGCGGGTAATAATTCTACCAATAGCTTGGCTTGATCGCCAATAGCTAAAGAGTTAAGCACGGGATCGCTAGCATTGAGTGGTTCATGCAAGAAGAAGAGTTGGGTGAAAAAGGGTTCTTGCCCTTCTTCCCATACCGCCATGTGTAAATAGGGAGCGCGGTTATTGGAAGGGACAGGACGAATGGTGCGAAACTGATAAAAGCCTTTTTCATCGGTTTTTGTACGGCCAAACCCTTGAAAGCCGATCTCTTGGATATTGCGATTACCATCATGGTGAAAACGGCCAATAGTATCGGTTTGCCATATTTCTACAACGGCACCCGCTACGGGTGTGCCTTCCCTTGTGGTAACAAAACCATTAATCCATGTGGGGGTACCCTTAGCGGCAGGGGCTGATTGTACTTTGTAGTGCACTAAATTGGAATCATGATCGGGCGGTAGAATGGTTGGGTAGCTTTCGCCCGCGTTGAGATAAGGGGTAGTGGGATCATAGGGGATTTGTGCCAATGATGGTTCTGCTGATGATGCTGATAGGGAAGCATTATCAATAGCTGGAGCGGTTTCTGGCGCATTATTATTTTCTGTATTGGCCATGGGCACAGGACTGCCCATTGGTGGTAGTGGTTCTGTTGTAATGCTGGATTCTCGCGCTAATTCTTGGTTTACTTCTTGAGCTATTGCTGATATTGGCGCAAAAAAACAGATGCCCCCTAGGATATGGGCGCCCAACCCAAGACATGCTAGGCTAGATGAAACATGATGAGGGAAATTTTTACGGGGTTTCATGATTATTATCCTCAAAAAATTTGCGTGCCAAAAAATTGATGTGCATGGGGTGGTGGTAGAATAATTGTTTTTACACCATCAATGGTAAATATTGTAGATGCAGCCATGGCCTTTTGCCAAGCATCAATTTTTACCATGGCGATCCCATGTCCTTGTTCGTAACTTAATATGTGCCCAATTTCTTGATTTTCTGCCATTATTGGCGTAGAAATATCCAGTGAAGGGATGAATTTTTCTGTATGAAAACCAGCCAGCCTTTTTTTGACCAACCCACGATAATGGGTTCTGGCAGTGAGTTCTTGCCCCATATAGCAGCCCTTACTCCAAGAAATGGTGTGTAAACAATCCATATTGGCTTCTAAAAGTAAGGTTTTTTCAGGAATTAACTCAGCTGGATATTCTGGCACTATATGCTGGAGGCGGCGCAATGAGTATGTTTCATCCTTATTAGCTTCTTGTAATATAGTTGGTGATTCGCAAGCGCTGAGAAGCCGCCAGCCCATAGCGGCCAATCTGGGATCGCGCGCTAGCCAATAATCATTACCAGTTATAACATCGCCTTCTGTTATTGGCCATTGGGTTTGCTCATTCTCCTTATTCGGCCAGAGTGCAAAGCTGTGATAATTGGGGCTAATATCGGTAATTTCTACTTTGCTGCGCAAACGAAACATCAGCAAGCGTTGCCGTATGGCAGGCAAGTGGGATAGGGGCATTTCCAATAGTACCCCTTCTGGCTGCCACCAGATAAAAAAATCGCTGATATAACGGCCTTGAGGGGTGAGAAAACAAGAATACACCATTTTATTGGGTTGGCAGAGGGTAATATCTTGGGTGATAAGCCCCTGCAAAAAGCTGATTGCATCTACCCCTTGCACCGATAAGATGCCACGTTCTGGTAATTGGCTATAGGAAAAATTAGTTACATCTGCTATCAACGCATCACCTTTAGTTTTTTATCTTTATATTTTTTAATATGATGTTGTGCAAGCCATGGCAGTAAAAAACCTTCTTTTTATTGGCCCCACCTGTTTGGGGGATATGGTGATGGCCAGTGGAATATTGCAGCATTTATTGCACAATAACCCTGAAGCGCGCTTCACCCTTGCTTGTGGGCGTGTGCCTGCCATGCTTTTTAATGGCCACCCCGCTTTGCAACAAGTGATTATCCTTAAAAAAGAACCATGGAAAAAACATTGGCTGAAACTCTATTGGCAATGTCGTTCGGTGGATTGGGATATTATTGTTGATGTACGCAATTCACTGGTGGCGCGTTTATTACCAGCCCGCCAAAAGCTGATATTATCGGCAAAAGAGCAGGGTGTTCATGCGGTTGAACAAATCAGCGCCTTATTGGCAAAAGGCCAGATTTATGCTCCTTATTTGCATATTCCCCCTGCGGCAATGAATAAGGCGCAGCAATTATTAGCGGGCGTTCCAGCTGGCATGCCTCTTATTTTGGTGGCACCAGCCGCTGGAGATAAGGGCAAGGAATGGTTGCCAGTGAATTTTGCCAAAACCTTGGAATATTTAACAGCCGCTACGGGTTTATTACCCCATGCTTATATTGGCATGATGGGTGCTGAGAGTGAGCGTGCTGTTTGTGAAGCCGTGATGAACGCATTGCCTGCCGCGCCCATTATTGATTTGGTGGGTAATAACACGCCGTTAGAAGCGGCCGCTATCATGGCACGGGCGCAATTATTTATCGGCAATGATTCGGGGCTTTCACATGTGGCTGCTGCCATGAACACCCCCACCATTGTATGTGCAGGGGCCGGAGTGGCGTGGCGTTCTAAGCCATGGGGGCAACATGTTTGTTATGTTTCACCGTTAAATGATGATAGCAGCCGTCGGCAAAATATGGCCCGTTATGATGAAGAAGCGGCTAAAGCCGTGATGGCGCAATTAAGCGTTGACAGGGTGATGGAAGCAGCCCAAAAACTTTTACATCAAGAAAATCGAAGGACATAAATCATGGATTCAATTACCATCATCCAGCCCGATGATTGGCATGTGCATTTACGCGATGGCGAGATGTTAAAATTAGTGGCGCACTACACGGCGCGCCAGTTTGGCCGCGCCATTATCATGCCCAATTTGAAGCCGCCAGTAACCGATTGGCAAAAGGCAGAAGCCTATCGCCATGAGATTATGGCTGCCTTACAAGGCCATGGTGCTGGGGTAGAATCATTTACCCCTTTAATGACGTGCTATTTAACCGATGATAGTGACGCTGGCAATATTATAGAGGGACATCAAAATGGTGTGTTGACCGCGGCTAAGCTTTACCCTGCCCATGCCACCACTAATTCTGCCCACGGCGTTACTGATATAAAACATATTGCCCCTGTTTTAGAGGCTATGCAAAAAGCAGGCATGCCGCTGTTAATTCATGGAGAAGTGACCAGAGCCGAGGTTGATATTTTTGACCGTGAGAAATATTTTATCGACGAACAGCTGATACCCTTGCGGCGGCAATTTCCAGCATTAAAGATTGTGTTGGAGCATATCACCACCGCTGAAGCAGCGGATTATGTAGCAGCAGAACATGCTACTGGCTTTTTGGCTGCCACCATCACCGCGCACCATTTAATGATTAATCGCAATGCCATGTTTCAAGGTGGCATACGCCCCCATTATTATTGTTTGCCCATCGCCAAGCGTGAAAAACATCGCTTACGCTTGAGAGAAGCAGCGGTTTCTGGTTTGCCTTGTTATTTTTTAGGTACTGATTCCGCACCGCACCCTATTCAAGCCAAAGAAACTTCTTGTGGTTGTGCGGGTATTTTTACCGCCCCCACGGCTATTGAATTATATGCGGGCGTGTTTGCTGAAGAAGGCAAGTTGGATAGATTGGAAGGTTTTGCCAGCTTATATGGCCCCGCATTTTATGGTTTATTGCCCAATGAGAGAAAAATTACCCTCATTAAACAGGCACAAACAGTAGAGGCCATGGTGGGGAGCGGCAGTGAAACAATATTGCCCTTTATGGCCAATGAAACTTTACCTTGGGTTGTTAGTACATAAGCAGGTAGAAAAATTGGCAACGGAAATAATTTTACTACAACATAACCCCCTAGTGGGGGATGCGCGCGGCAATGCGGCTAGATTAGCGGCATTAATTGGCCAATATGCTGTGTTATCTCGTTCGGTGTTGGTGGTGACTTCCGAATTATATATCAGTGGTTACCCGCCTGAAGATTTATTATTGCGCCATGATTTTTTAGATAGCTGTACAAAAGCATTGCAGGATTTAGCGTTATTAACCGCTGGTACAAGCGTTCAATTATTGGTGGGTGCCCCCAGAAAAGAGGCTGGCTTATGTTATAATTCGGCCTTTTTGTTAGCTGATGGCAAAATACAGCAATATATTGATAAAACTCATTTGCCCAATTATGGCGTGTTTGATGAAAAAAGGTTGTTTGTAGCGGGTTGCCATATTCACCCCATGGATATTGGTGGAGTTTTGGTTGGGGTGATGATTTGTGAGGATATGTGGCAAGCGGATGTAGCCGCAGCCTTGAAGGATCGAGGGGCACAATTTTTATTGGTGCTGAATGCCAGCCCCTATGAACAAGATAAGCAAACAGAAAGATTAGACAAAGCCAGAGCAAGGGTTACAGAAACCGGCCTTGCTTTATGTTATGTCAACCAAATAGGCGGGCAAGATGATCTGGTGTTTGATGGTGGGTCTTTTGCCCTAAATTCTGCGGGCGAGATGATTGCTAGGGGTGAGTTTTTTGCCCCTTCTATCCTAGAACTTCAGGCGAATGGGGCGGGGGTATTATCTTCATCCACTCCTTATTTAGCTGTTCATCCAGCCAGGGAAGAATTGGATTATACGGCCTTAATGATGGGGCTAAGGGATTATGTAGAAAAAAACCATTTTGCGGGCGTGGTGCTTGGCTTATCCGGCGGCATTGATAGTGCCTTAGCGGCAATATTGGCCGTTGATGCGTTAGGGGCAGAGCGCGTGCGGGCATTAATGCTACCTTCTGATTTCACCAGCGATGAAAGCTTGGAGGATGCCGCAGAAATTGCCAAGCGTAGTGGTATAAGATTACAGCAATGCCCAATTATGCCCGCCATGACGGTGATGGAAAATAGCCTATTGCCAGTAATGGGTGCGGTACGGGGATTAACCCATGAAAATTTACAATCGCGCTTGCGTGGTATATTATTAATGGCGGTTTCTAACGCCACGGGTTGGATGGTGTTATCCACGGGTAATAAGTCGGAATATGCTATGGGTTATGCCACCTTATATGGTGATATGTGTGGTGGTTTTGCCGTATTGAAGGATCTGTATAAAATCAGGCTTTATGAATTAGCTAGATGGCGCAACCTTTATGTGCCGCCGAGTTCTTTATGCCCCCAATTATCCTTAATACCCGATAATTGTTTAAGCCGTGCACCCACCGCTGAATTGGCACCTGGGCAAAAGGATGAAGATTCTTTGCCCCCTTACCCTGTATTGGATGCCATATTAGAAGGGTTAATTGAAGGGCGTTGTTCGGTAAGTGATATGGTGAATAAGGGCTTTGCTGCGCCATTGGTGCAGGAGGTATGGAAAAAATTGCTGCGCGCTGAATATAAAAGACGGCAAGCACCACCTGGGGTAAAAATTACCCGTCAAGCCTTTGAACGAGAGCGACGCATACCAATGACGCAAGGGTTTCTATAAAATGGCTGCGATTAAAGCATTGTCACAAGAACAAAAATTACAGGCCTTGCGCTTATGGCGCAGTGAGAATGTTGGCCCGATGACGTTTTGGGGGCTAATGCGCCATTATGGTAGTGCTGAAAATGCTTTGGCGGCTTTGCCAGAATTGGCTAAAAGGGGCGGGCGTAAAAAACCATTAGTGGCTATTTCTCTAGCGGAGGTAGAAAAAGAATATAGAGCGATTGAGGCATTAGGGGCAGGGTTGGTGGCATGGTGTGAGCCAGAATACCCCGATGGATTGCGCCAGATTACTGATGCACCGCCTTTTATTGTGACTAAGGGATTTCAACATTTATTGCGTAAGGCCAGTATTGCCGTGGTAGGCGCCCGCAATGCTTCGCTTAATGGTCAGAAAATTGCCCGCCAATTTGCAACTGGCTTTGGTGAGCATGGGTTTGTGGTTACTTCTGGCCTTGCTAGGGGGATTGATCGGGCAGCGCATGAGGCCAGTTTAGATAGTGGCACCATTGCCGTGATGGCTGGTGGGATTGACCATATTTATCCTTCGGAAAATCGTGATTTATATGCACAAATTGCGGAAAGAGGCTTGATTATTAGTGAGTGGCCCCCTGGGGTTGTGCCACAGGCTAGTTTTTTTCCCCGCCGTAACCGCTTGATTTCTGGCTTATCTGTAGGGGTAGTGGTGGTGGAAGCGGCGTTACAATCGGGTTCATTAATTACGGCGCGGATGGCCGCTGAACAAGGGCGCGAGGTTTTTGCTGTGCCCGGTTCACCCGCGGATCCGCGGGCGCGCGGGTCTAATTTATTGTTGAAAGAAGGGGCGCAATTGGCCGAGACGCCCGATGATGTATTGCAGGCTTTTCAGCGGGGCTACCGTGGTGATTTACGCGAAACTGGTGATGAATGGTTGAACGCCCCCATGGCCATGCAACAGGTGGAAGAAAGAGTGGATGCCGCCAGAGCATGGTTATTAGAGGTGTTAAGCCCCACACCGATTGCCATGGATGAAATATTGCGGCAAGCCCCTTTTCATATTGGTGAGGTAATGGCTGCCATTTTGGAATTGGAACTGGCAGGGCGTATAGAACGCCAACCTGGGAACAAAATTTGTGTGTTAATTACTTAAAGATTATAGCTATTATATAATGGCTTCATGCAAATTTCTTCGCTCCTTTCACAAACAGCCTTACCAAAGCCAGCAGTTAAAATGGCTGGGGCATGTGATTGTGGGGGAGGGTGTAGCAGCTGCCAAGCTAAAAAAGATAAAAATGTGGCTGGTGCTGATAGCAGCAATTCTGGTGTGAGTGATTTGAAAAAAACCAATGATGCGGTGGTAGCGCATGAAAAAGCGCACCAAGCCGCTGGCGGTGCGTTGGCTGGTGGTGCCAGCTATAAATACACCACGGGGCCAGATGGCAAGCGTTATGCGATAGCGGGAGAAGTGCCGATTGATGTTGCGCCTGTGAGTGGTGACCCAGCGGCGACTATTCAAAAAATGCAGATAGTGCAGAAAGCAGCATTAGCGCCAGCCGACCCTTCGCCGCAAGATTATAAAGTGGCGGCGTTAGCCAATCAGCAATTATTGCAAGCGCAACAAGAATTATTAAGCAATAAAAGCGATGAGCAAAACCCCGATCAATCCTCTTCAGCGATTATTCCTGCCAACATTACAAAAGCCATTGCCCAATATAATCAACATCAACAAATTGCTGATAATAAATAATAAAGCCAAGCTCACATAAAATGAGCTTGGCTTTATTTATCATTTCACGTACCCATAAGGGTACGAGGCCGCAGTCGCGCCCTTTATAGTTAAGCTCATTTTATGTGAGCTTAACTATATCTAACGGGGATGGGGGCTATTATAACCAGCGATAGTGCCTTTTCTGCTGTTGGGTTTTTTGAAATGGTCGGTATATTGCTTGTGTAGAGTTTCTGGGGTGAATAAACCCTGTTGATGCACTTGTAACTGTTGAAGACTATTTAAGAATAATTCTGCCCCTTGGTTGGTTAATCTGGGCAGTAACTCATCGATTTTCAATACTATTTCCCAACGATCGGCGGCTTGTTGTTTTTTTTCCAGATTATTGTTTGGGGAATATTCTTTTACAAAATAACGCACATATTCCCCCACTGATTGCGGGGGGAAGGAATCTGCTTGGGATTCGAGTTGTCTGACCATATCAGCAAAGCCGCTTGGAAAATGTAACGGGCGACCATCATTTTCAGCAATTTGCTGCATGATGGTGCTGGTAAAGGGTGGATTTTGGGCTAATTGATGAAATGCTTGTGGGGTTACCTTTTCTATGATTTGCCGGATATTTTTTTCGTAATACACAAGGGGGGATAAGGCTTTTTGAGTGTTTCCAGCAAAGAGATTAGCATCGCTTGGTGGGGGATCAGTTTCTCTGTTTTTCACAGCACTCAAGATGGCGACGCGGTCGATGGCAGGAGGCAGGGTAGAGGAATTTTCTGCAGAAGCGGCAAATAAAAAGCGAATGGGAGATGGGGGCGGTGGTAATGATGCTGCGAAATCATGGATAATATCAGCCAGCACATGATCGCGCAAATCACGCAAATTGCTTATCATTAATTGCGGATCAAGGCCAGCGGGCAATTGCTCTAATTCATCCAATAAAGAACGCAAGCTGGGTTTATCTTGTTCTGTAAATTCATAAACGATGCGCATGGTCTGCGTGAAAATAGTGAGCTGCTGGTGTAAAAGATCAAAATTTTCCTTGGTTTCTTCGGCGTGAAAACCATCCGCCGCCGCTTGGTAAGCGGTGAGAAACTTTTTTAAATTATATTGGGGATCACGTTCTGGCTTGTTAGGGACAGTGGCTTGATAGACTATGAGGTGGTTGGCTTGGTGATTGCTATCATCGATTTTGGGGAAGAGGCACCATTTAATAGCGTCCAGCGCGGTGATGGCTTTTTGCTCGGCTGTTTTATAGCTTCTTTCCCCACTGATTTGGGGGTAAGTATGGCCGATACCATCACCATCATCACGCACATTAATATCATATAGGGTGGCTCTTTCTTCTGTAAAGCCGTGATAGGAAAGCATGGAAGAAAAATCATGCGCATTACAAATGACCAGAATATTCGCCTCATCATTATCGAGCGTTTTTTTAGCCGTTTGGACCGCCGCTACTACCCCCTTACCATTGCCCCATTCGGTTGAATATTGATTCCAAGAATGGTTATGGTTGATGTTGGCCAATTCATTCTGCGGTATGAGAATATCTGGCGACAGACCCAATATTTGCATGGTGTGGGCGGTTACGTTATTATCAGGAGCCAGCACGGCATCGAACTGCAAATGTTGTTGTTGGATGATTGATGCCAGAAACGCAGTTTCTTTTTCACCTTTTTTGCTTAATTGATCTTTGAAATCTTGGCGCTCGCCGTAAGAAATAAAATGAAAGGCTGGCATGGTACTGGTTTCTATAAATAAAGATATGGATTACATTTAACATAAAATAATATTTATTGCTACAAAAAATAGATTTCTAAGGCCGTCTGAATGCGGGTATTTATTAGCGTGACAATTGCTGTGATGATGCTACAAGGGTAATTTACATATAAATTAATATCGAAAAAATCATGTCTGGCGAAAAAATAGTTATTGTGGAATCCCCGGCTAAAGCCAAAACCATTAATAAATATCTGGGGGATGATTATCTGGTGTTGGCTTCTTTTGGCCATGTGCGGGATTTACCAGCCAAGGATGGTTCGGTGCGCCCTGAGGAAGGCTTTGCCATGAGCTGGGAGCAGGCTGACCGCCAGAAAAAAGCCATGGATGCTATTTTTAAGGCCGCTAGAAAAGCCACTTCTATCTATCTAGCCACCGACCCTGATCGCGAGGGGGAGGCAATTTCTTGGCATTTAAGTGAAATGTTAAAAGAAAAAAAGTTGCTGGATAAAAAAGAATTGGCGCGGGTAACTTTTAACGAAATTACCAAAAAAGCCGTGCTGGAAGCATTTAAGCAAGCAAGGCAGGTGAATGGCGAATTGGTGGATGCCTATATGGCACGCCGCGCCTTGGATTATTTGGTGGGTTTTACCCTTTCTCCTATTTTATGGCGCAAATTACCGGGGTCGCGCTCGGCGGGGCGTGTGCAATCGGTAGCGTTGCGCCTTGTTTGTGACCGTGAGGCAGAAATTGAGGCTTTTCGTGCACAAGAATATTGGACCGTGATCGCCCGCATGGATCATGCTAGCCAGCCCTTTAAGGAGGGGGCATTTGCTGCCCGATTGGTTTCTTTAGATGGTAAAAAATTAGAAAAATTCACTCTGTCTGATCAAGGGTCGGCGGCGGTAGCCACCAAAAGAGTGGAGGGGGCTGATTTTTCGATTAAATCGGTGGAAAAAAAGCCAGTAAAACGTAACCCTTATCCACCTTTTATTACCTCTACCTTGCAGCAGGAAGCTTCCCGCAAATTGGGTTTTTCTGCTAGCCGTACCATGCGGTTGGCACAAACATTATATGAAGGTATTCAGCTGAGTGGCGAAACAGTAGGGTTAATTACTTATATGCGTACCGATGGTGTGCAATTAAGTGGTGAAGCCATTACAGCTTGCCGTGAAATGGTGGCTAAAAATTATGGCGCCCCTTATTTACCGACAGAGCCAAGGGTGTATAAATCGCAGGCTAAAAATGCGCAAGAAGCGCACGAAGCCATTCGCCCTACGGCCATGAATCGCACACCAGATTCGGTTGCCCCTTATATGGAAAAGGATTTATTGCGTTTATATACCCTTATTTGGCAGCGCACCTTGGCTTGCCAGATGGCCAGTGCACAATTTGAACAGACCAGTGTGGATATACAATCGGCTTGTGGTTTAATTGGCCTACGGGCTTCGGGGCAGGTATTGCAATTTGATGGATTTTTGCGCGTGTACCGTGAGGTGCAGGAAGATGAAAAGGATGAAAATGCCGAAGATCGCTTACCAATTTTAAGCGAAAATATGCCCTTGAAGCAACAAAGCGTAACCCCTGAACAGCATTTTACCGAACCACCGCCGCGTTTTACCGAAGCCAGTTTGGTAAAAAAATTAGAAGAAATGGGCATTGGGCGCCCCTCTACCTATGCCAGTATTATTCAAGTATTGCAGGATAGGGAATATGTAAGGCTGGATAAAAAACGCTTTTATCCAGAAGATAGAGGCCGGTTGGTCACTACTTTTTTGGTGAATTTTTTTAAGCGTTACGTTGAATATGGTTTTACCGCCGATTTAGAAAAACAGTTGGATGAGGTTTCTGCGGGTGCCCTGAACTGGAAGATATTATTGGAAAATTTCTGGAAGGCTTTTTCGGCATCGATCAGTGAAGCAAAAGAATTAAGCATTACCGCGGTGATTGATGCGTTGGATGCTGACCTTGCGCCGTATTTATACCCCGATGATGGTAGTGGCCGTGATGTGCGGCAGTGCCCTTCTTGTGCTGAAGGCCGTTTAAGCTTGAAATTGGGAAAATTTGGGGCATTTTTGGGGTGTTCACGCTACCCTGACTGTAAACACACCAAGCCGCTTGCCTTAAAACAGGAAGCGGGAGACGCTGAATTGGTGGCCACCAATGAACCCAAATTATTGGGTTATGATGCGGCTGGCTTACCGGTAACTGTGCGCCGTGGCCCTTATGGCCCTTATGTGCAATTAGGGCCATTAGAGGCACCCGCGCAGGCCGCTGAAGCGGCGCCCGCGATTGTGGCGGAGGAAGAAGAAACCGCTGGTAAAAAAGCCAAAAAAGCCCCAAAGAAAGAAAAACCCTTGGTGAAGCGGGCTTCAATCACCAAACCCTTAGAAGCCGATAGTGTAACCTTGGAGCAGGCCTTATCGCTGCTTACTTTACCACGGCCATTGGGCAGGCACCCTGAAACAGGGGAAGATATTAGTGCAGGTATTGGCCGTTTTGGCCCCTATTTGAAGCATGGCAGTGCTTATACATCTCTACCCAAGGATGATGATGTATTGACCATCGGCATGAACCGCGCTGTGGATGTGTTGGCAGAAGCTGCTAAAAAGAAGGCCAATGCCAAAACTTTTGGCGGTGGCGGTTTTGCTAAAAAAGCTGCGCCTAAAAAAGCCAATAATATAAACGAACTTGAGGATGCGGATAATATTGCTGACTTACCCACTAAAAAAGTAGCGGCGAAAAAAGCCGTGGCTAAGGCCGTAAAAAAGCCTGCCAGTAAAACGGTAAAAAAAGCTGCTGTTTCTACTCATTTGCCAGTAAGTGAGGCAAAGATAGAAGAAAAAAGCAAAAAAACCAAGAAAGTGAGTGGTTAAAAATTCATCCCCTAACAATGGCTGCTGACGATTGCCGAAGGGGTGGATGGGGTTGCCAATTATTATTGGGGTTATATATTAAGCATAAAATACAATTATTCATGGTGTAAATGATGGCAAATATTTCTCTAATTCTGATGTTTTTGGCCATGGGGGCTGTGTTGGCCTCGCTATTTGCTGGTTTGTTTGCCATGGTGCGTGGCGGCGAATTTAACCGTAAGCATGGTAATAAATTTATGCGGTGGCGGGTGATGGCGCAAGGGGTGGCCTTGTTATTTTTTTTACTGGCACTGTATTTGAAGCCGCATGCGTAATTTTATTATGCATTTGACATAAAATATATTTTATGTGTAATGTGTGCGCTATAATTTACACAAAGTAGAGTTTGTTGCATGAAAGAAGTACGGATTACCGAGGCTGGCTTATATGAGTTTACTGGTAATACAAGAGTAGTTGCTGACGCTGATTTTGTTTTAAGCGATAGCGATATAAAGGTGATAGATGGCAGTTTAGAAATAAATTGTGCTGTTGGCAGTAGCTGTAAATTTGGCTTGGAGCGTACAAAATCCACCACCCAGCAATTTAATAATGTAACCGTGGTTAAGGACGGTGAAAAGGCTTGTATTGGTGTGATTCATATTACTGTACGGCAAGATGGTACTAGTGAATATATAAATATTTCTGAAACCCTTAGCAATAGGGCGGGGGCACCCGTTGCGCCGCGTTCGATTGTTTTTAGAGAGGTTGTGGGGGATTGTAATAATGTTACCACTGATGGTGCGGCGGTGGTTTTGGAAAAATCAGCGGGTAATTTTAATGGCATTACTACCAATGGTGGGTCGGTGGTGTTAAAAGAACCAGCGGGTAATAGTTTGCTAGTGGTGAGCAGTGGCGGGGATATTAGCCTATCTGATATTGGTGCCAATTCTTCAGTTAACAGTAAGGGTGCCAAAATAGAGGCGGGCTATGTAGGACATAAGGCTGTGTTGGATGCGGGTAAAGGGCCGATTACTGTTACCGGCAAGGATGCGGGTGCTTTTTTACTAAGCTCTGGCGGCAAAATAAGGGTGCTGGCGGAAGAAGTACCCCCACAACCTTATGTGGAAAAGATATTTTTTATTGATAAAGTGCTTCCTAACGAAGAAATTAAAAGAGTAGAAACCGTTCTGGTATTGGGTGATGTTATGGAAGGCGGGAAAGCCTGTTCTGTAGCAGGCAGGGTGATTGTGTTAGGCACCGCCCGTAAGCGCGCTGTGGTGGAAGGGGAAGATGATGTTATTGTGCTGAACGGAATTGATGCACTAGCTGAGATTACCTCGAATGAGGGGGATGTGTATGCAGGTGCTGCAACGCCCGCTGCTAATGCTAGAATTAAGGCGGCGGGTAGAGTACATCACGGCGATATTCCTGCGGATAAGATTCCTCAACGGCCCGCAATGCCAGAGATTAAGATGGATGAATTTCCTTTTGCAGATGGGGATGGTAATGAAACCAATTTTGTAACGGAAGTGCCTGCTGGAAGAGATAGAGTAGTAAAAATGGGGACAATTATTTTTGAAGGGGATGTGCCAGCAGGCAAGACCATTCAATCGCATGATGGGGCTGTTTATATTCAAGGAAGATTGGAACCTGGGGCTAAAGTAATGGCTAAGGGAATTGTGGCTGTGCGAGATGGGGCTGAATATGGAGCCTATATAAAATCTGACGAAGCAGATATTTATTTAGGTGGTGACAGGGCGGCTGGGGTAAAGCTGATAACCCCAAAGGGACATATGTTTTACGAGCCATTTCCTTCAGAACTTATACCACAAGCAGCAGCGTCTAATGTTTCTGTTAAGAAGGCTTCTCCTAAAGTTGGACTGTAAATGATTGCATGAAAAGGCATTATTTTTTATGATGCTGCTAATGATTTTGGGGGCTATATCTTTAGCTGAGGCTGAACCAGAAGCCTTACGAAAACAACTTGCTGGCTTACAAGTCTTATCATTGGATTATGGGGTGAATAGGTTAACAGTTGCTGGGGTTGAGGTGTTGATTAATAAAGCCATTATAGAAAATGGCAATGGTTGGAGTAATATTCTTTATAGCATTATGGTGGAAGATAGCGGCGATGCTGAAGAAGCAAAGCCGCATTTTCAATGGGTGCGTATTGAGGATGGCCAGCAGGATAAAAGCACGATTTCAGCCCTACCGCATACTGGTGAGGATTCTATAAAAACTATTTATTTTATGATCCCCAAGATTGATGGTGTGGCGATAAAACGAGATGAGCCGCCCCTCTATTTATTGCAGGTTGAACGGCGTTATCATGAAAGCCCTACCAATGCCGCTTTGGCTGATTTTAGTTTATTGGCATTAAAGCGTGATGCTGATAATATGGCCTTATATTTTAGGAAAATACATCACGCTGTTTCTGTGGTGCCTTATCATAATGCTGATTGTGCGGCTTGGCTGGAATTGGGGATTTCTATGCCCCAATTTTCTGAAGATTGTGTTCAGTAACTTGAAGGAAGTACTTGATAACACAGATTATCCACGGCCGCGATAGCTTGGAACGCCTTGATCGGGCAGCCAGATATTTTCTGGTGCTTTACCTGTTTGCCAGAAAACATCGATAGGGATGCCACCGCGTGGATACCAATAACCGCCAATGCGCAACCAACGAGGGGAGAGCAATTCCACTAGCTTTTTGGCAATTTCGATGGTGCAATCTTCATGAAATGCACCATGATTTCTGAAAGAGCCAAGATATAATTTTAAGGCTTTGCTTTCCACCAGCCATTGGTTGGGGATATAATCAATCACCAGATGAGCAAAATCCGGTTGGCCTGTGACTGGGCAAATAGAGGTAAATTCAGGTACAGTAAATCTGGCGACATATTCAACATCTGGATGGGGATTTTTTACCCTTTCCAATATGGCTGTTTCTGGAGAATTGGGTAGCGGAGCATTTGCCCCCAATAAGGTTGTCCCTTTGCTGTTTTCCATGATGGTTACGTTCTCTTATATAAAATTGGGGTGTTGTTCTGGGCTTGTGTTGGTGAATGCCTTAAGAGTTAAAGCCTGTTTTTCTAATGTTAGCAAGAGGGGAAAATCATCTAAACTTGTGTGAAAACGTCTGGCATTATAAAGTTGAGGAATAAGAAAAATTTCGGCAATGGTGGGATAGGGAGCAAAGGCAAAACTTTCTCCATCATAGCCACGCTGTTGTAATATTTGTTCTAGCCCTTCAAAACCTTCCCTGATCCAATGTTGAATCCATTGCTCTATGGCTGTTTCATTGAGTTGATGCTGCGTGCGTAGATATTTAAGCACCCGCATATTATTCAGCGGGTGAATATCGCACGCTATAGCCAGAGCAAAAGCCCGAGCGGCGGCTTTTTCAGTGGCTGTTTCTGGGAGAATGGGCATAAGAGGGTGAGTTTGCTCTAAATATTCAATAATCGCTAGCGATTGGCCGATAATGTTACCCTGATGGTTGAGAGCGGGTACCATTTGTAAGGGATTGATGTGTTGGTAATCGGGTTGGTGATGCTCTGCTTTCAGCAGACTGATATGGCTGGTGTTATGGGGGATATTTTTTAATGCCAAGGCAATGCGTACACGCCAACTGGCTGAAGAACGGAAATAATCATATAATATCGTTTCAGTCATTTCGTGTGTCCCCATCATGCTGCGCGCGCTAAATAGAAAAGGCGCGGCGGCGTATATCCACAATATTTTCTGGCAACATTTTAAATGTTTGCAGTAGTTTTCTACTATTGCCCAGTTCTGATTCTATAGCCCAGCCAGCTTCTTGATAAGCGTCTATATTTTGAGGTAGGTGTAAATAGTTTTTTGCTTGTGTGGTGATTAAACGGTCGATGTAGCCATAATAAGGATTGGATTGTAATGATAGCATGATGCCGGCTTTATCAGGGCAGATTTCAGGGGGAATGATATTAAGTAAGGGCGTGGCTATGTTGGCTATTCCTAAAGGTGTTACCGTTATTTGTGGTGTGAAAGATTGCAATGTTTGTGCTGCCAATTCTTGCCTTTTTATAGCATCATCAAAAAAACCGAGAAAGCCGTTGGTGAAATATTGATCAGCTCGGCTGTTTTCTACATTGTTAAGGATATAAGGGGAAATGCCTATGGTGTTTTCGATATATTGTAATAATTGCTGGGCGATCGTTTTTTCTGCTGCTTCTATGAGATAATTAGGGGTTGTTTGAAGATTAGTGAAAGCTTGCAGGGTAAGTGTTTGACTGATGGCTTCTATAAGCCATGCGCCATGGATCTGATCGTTAAGTTGGGTGAGGTCTTGAGGAAGATGATGTTGCAATAATATTTTGCTACCTTCATTAATATAAGAAAGAAGCCGAATAAAAGGATGTTCAAAGCTATTAATGGTGATGCTTTTTTCTTTCTGAGAGA
Organism: Alphaproteobacteria bacterium; assembly: GCA_049318825.1. Taxonomy (GTDB): domain Bacteria; phylum Pseudomonadota; class Alphaproteobacteria; order JBMOFM01; family JBMOFM01; genus JBMOFM01. Next base: position 63,938 of record JBMOFM010000001.1, read on the forward strand.
CGCTAACGGAAGGGGCATTAGCATCGCAGGAATGCTGGCAGTGAAAGCCAATATCTTCTATTTGCCTATTAAGCCAAACGACTAAGGGCGAATGGCCAGCCATGCTGGCCATGGGATCGAATAATATGCCTGTTCTTTCTATTTTTCGTGCCTCATAATCTATAAAATTATAGGTTTGCTGCTCTGAGAATAGATTGTTGAGGGTTCTTCTGGTTTCAAACGATATAATTGGTGGATTGAATATATCATAAAAATCAGGGAAATCGCGGCGATTACCATTGATAGCCAATTGCCGATATTGTTGTTGAAACTGGTGAAGCTGTTCTTCTTTTATCATTTGGTAAAAAGGATGATGCAGAAAATGAAGATCCATGTCTTCTAATTCTGGAAGCAAACTCCATTGGGAGGGCAACCAATGGGTGATTGGCGTTTGCTGTTGATACGCCGTCATTATATGTTGATATTTCTGGTTGTTGGATCCTTCTCCTTGCATGATGGATAGGATAGAATTAAAATGCTTATTGGTAATTTCTTGGGCAATAATTTCCCTTGCTTCATGATTATGATAGCCAGTACGGATGGAAGCAATTAAAGCCTCTTTAAGGCCATTTTTTGCGCCATGTACATAATTATTACTATAAGCCAACATGGGAGCGCTTAAATGATCAAGAGGGGCTATACTAATATGCCCCTTATCAATAATATTTTCAGAAAAATCAGGGAAATAAATAACTTCCATCAAGGCTTTAGCCGTAACCGCTTCAACTAAAAACTTTTTCAACCAAGCTATATGAATATGGCTGGCAATGCTGAGGCCAGAAAATTGAGAGTGAGAATTGTTAAAATAGCTGCTTTCAATAGTGCTAAGAAGTTTTTTTGTGCCGTGTCGGCAATAATCCATAAACAAATCCAGCAATTCACCAGAAGAAGGTTGGCGTTGAAAAACTGACTTGGAGCTATTGAATTGGAGAGAAGATTTTTCGATAGCCTTGGCTGTGCTGGAACAGTTGATCAGGTCTTGCAGGTTGAGATCGAAAGGATTCAGCATAATTGACCTATAGGTTATCAAGGGTAAAAAGGATAGGCTAAGGCGAAATTTAAGGAAGATATTTCCGTTGTTTTATATGTAGCCAATCTTGTTGTGGTAGTTTCCAGTTACTATTAGCAATGGATTCCATTTCTAAAGCTTCTAATTGTATTTGTAGATGGGCTGGGGTATTGAGTTGATCAAAAATATGGCTGATAGCAGGCTGTTGTTGATTGGCTAATTCGCTAATGGCACTACGGGTGTATGAGCTAATAAATGAGTAAAAAGGTTGTTTTACCTCTTCTGTGAAGGCTGATAATAGCTGGTCTGAAGCCTTTAAGCCTAATAAATCTAAGGTGGGCGCTAAAATTTTTAGCGCTAATAGACTGAAGTCTAGCTCTTGCCATTGATCGCTTGTGATGGGGGAGGCAAAGAAATTTTCAGCCACTTTTTGGGCAATCACTTGACGATTGGAGAGATCATTGAAACAAGAAAGGAGAGCTTGCATGAATTGTTCGGCATTCTTATCATCAGTTTTAATGCTCTGATCCTGCAATTGTGGATTTTCGTAAGCCAGAAATAAATCTTGCCCCAAAATATCCAGACTTTTTCGTTGAAGCTCACGAAATTCTATATCTTCAGCAAGAGCCTGACTTCTTTCTGCAATATTATTAACATTGTAGCTACTGAGAGTATCGATGACTGTATGGAGGGCTACGGTTCTGCAAGCCGCTTCTGCTAGCCAGCCCGCATAAATAGAAGAAACTAGTGAGAGATTATTATTGCTATCATACAGATCAGGCAACTCTCTTTCTAGAAAACATAAATAGCCACGCTTAATGAAAGAAATAAAACGATCGCTGCGCGCATGAGCCATATTAATATTAATGAGATTATTGAGGCTATCGGCAGTAACAACAGAACTTTCTCCTTTTTGGATATATTGACTAATGGTAAAGCCACGATAGAGAATATAATCCATTATATTAATAGCCGTGGGGCTGCGATTATCAAACCCGCCCAATAAATCATCGGATTGTTTGTTGCACATCTCGTCCCAATGCTTGGCCTTTAAGCTATAGGGTCTATGAATAGCCTGACTAAAAAACAGGCTTAATTTTTTTTCAAGCTCTTGTGAAAATATGGGTAAACCTAAAATTTGTTCAAATGCTGGTGAGGCTGGTTTGGGAGTCATTAGATAGCGGTTTTTAATGAGATTTATTGTTTGATCATTCATATAACGATAAAATGGTTGATCAAGAAATAGAAACTCGCCATCATTTTTTCCAAATAGCCGTTGAGCAATGACAGAAGGCGCGACTGTATCTTTATATAATTCTTGCACGCGCATGGTATTGCGTGGGGAATTTTGTTGCCAATATGACTCAATATAGGTGATATGACGATTGGCTTCTTCGCTTGCAAGCTTTTGCATTGTACCGGTGGCACTATAAATGACTTTGAAAGCTGCCATGAAAGAATGCCGTCGCCGCGCCGCCAATTCTAATTGCGAGATTGGCGGGTGTTCATAAGGGTTGCAGGCAATGATTTGCCTGAGGTGTTGGGGAAGCGGATCTTTTTTATATTCATCGCGATAAGCAGAAAAATAACTGTTATTAGTTACAAGGGTTGAGGCGGCTAAATCTTGAACTTCATCTTTTAATAAAGGATCGTTTAATAGATAGAAAATTGCCTCTGCTTTAAGGGCGTTCTGATACGCCGTGGCCATATAAATAGCGTGGATACGTGAGGTTAAGGAGGGGTTGTAAGTGGCTGATAATAACTCATTGGTGTGATGGGGTGATGTGGTGGTTGGAAATTTGATCTGGATGTTATTGTTACCATCTTCAAGGGAAGCAGATGAAATGAGCGTAGGATTGAGGTTGGCTGGAGCAAAAGGATTTTCGTGAAAATCGTGCAATACAAGCCGTGCATAGAGATTAGCTGCGCCTTCAACAAAGCAGGCCAGACTTTTACCCATGGAGCTTTCGCCAGCAACGTTGCATTGAAGAATATGCCGGTCGCTGTTTTCTCCGGCGGGGATGATTTTATAAGATGGAAAGATACTGTTGACAGTAGAAAAAGTGATGACCACCCCATGAAGGCGAAGTTTTTGATAGAGAGAAAAGGCTGTGGGGTTACGATTAATATAAGTTAGCAGTGGCGATGAATCGGCAGGAATTTGAGAAGATTGATAATTCATGAGCACACTCTCTAAAAAATACGCTTGGATTATTGTGCGCTTGATTATAAAAAGCAAGGATATTTGTTGCTTTTTACGGGGTTATTTTAGTATAAACTTGATGGGGTTGACAAAGTTGCAGGAATAATGGTACAAAAAAACTATCATCGGTGATTGCGTAAAAATATTGCATTGCCTTAGATTTCTCCATACACAAAATAATACGCAGCTTGGTTTTTTACGAACTGTGTTGGCAATGATGCCGCTTGACACAATGCGGCTGCTTTTTTAGCAAAATATTCAAAAAAATTATAAGCCATGGATCTAACATTCAAAATTTATACTGAAGCCTTGCAGGCTTTGGTTTATATAGCACGTCATACAAAGGAAGACAGTTTACGTTTGCGGGCATGGCAGATTGTTATTGAGGAAATGAATGGTATTAATAAAAATGCCGTAGCTAAAGAAAAAGCGGAGAAAGAAAAAACTGAACAACCGCAGATGTTATTATTAGCACCGCCTGAAGAAACGGATTTACAAAAATGGGCTGCCCGTTATTTGGAGGGCGAGAATGAGCAAAAATAAGCAAAAAATAATTTGGGCGCCACAAAAAGGCCCTCAGACAGCATTGCTTTCTTGTTCTGCCCATGAGATTTTTTATGGTGGCGCACGCGGTGGTGGCAAAACCGATGCCGTGTTGGGGGAATTTGCTGTGCATGCTGCCCGTTATGGGAATAAAGCGCGGGGGTTGATGCTGCGCCGTGAATATGAACAATTGAAACCAACCATTAAGCGAGCGGCTGAGATTTATCAACCCTTGGGTGCAATATGGAAAGAAAGTGCAAGAGAGTGGCTTTTTATGAATGGTGCCACCTTAAAAATGGCTTATTTGGACCACGACCAAGATGCCAGCAAATATCAAGGGCATTCTTACACGAGAATATATGTAGAAGAATTAACCAATTTTCCTGATCCTGAACCATTGATAAAATTAAAGGCCTGTTTGCGTTCTGCGGCATCTGTGCCTTGTCGTTTTATTGCAACGGGTAACCCCGGTGGGGTGGGGCATCAATGGGTAAAGGAACGCTATATCGACCCTTTTCCACAAGGTTTTCAGATTATTCGCGAGGTGATTGCAGCAAGAGAATTAACGCGTGTGTATATTCCGGCCAAGCTTTCTGATAATAGCGTATTAATGCGCTCTGACCCTGATTATGAGTTGCGTTTGCGTCAATCGGGTAGTGCTGCTTTGGTAAAAGCATGGTTGGAAGGAGATTGGGATGTGGTTGAAGGGGCCTATTTTGATGGTTGGCATGCCGCTCGCCATGTTGTACGCCCCATCAGTTTGCCAGCCCATTGGTTGCGGTTTCGCGCTTTTGATTGGGGATTTGCCAGACCATTTTGTTGCTTATGGCTGGCTGTCAGTGATGGTGAGTTAAAGCAATTTCCGGCGGGTAGTTTGGTGGTTTACCGTGAATGGTATGGGGCAATAAAAGCCAATATTGGTTTGCGTTTAACTGCTGAGGCAGTGGCCACGGGAATAGCAGAACGTGAATTATTGGAAAAAGTGCATTATGGGGTGGCTGATCCCGCTATGTTTGCTGCTGATGGTGGACCTTCAATTGCTGAACGTATGGCAAAATCAGGGGTTTTGTTTCGGCCAGCTGATAATAAACGGTTGACGGGTTGGGATAATGTGCGCGCTAGATTGCTAGGGGATGAGGATGGAGCCATGTTGTATGTTTTTTCTTCTTGCGTGCATTTGATACGAACGCTGCCCGCTTTACAGCACGATAGTGCGCGTGCTGAAGATGTGAATAGTGATAGTGAGGATCATGCAGCGGATGCCCTGCGCTATGCTTGCATGAGTAGGCCATGGATACGTCAAGCGACTAATTTTTTACCTTCTGCTTTAAGCCTTGGTGGTTTGTGGAAAAATGGTTTAATCAATGAGACAGAAAGAATTTAGGGATGATGCTTATAATTTGCCTTAAGGCTTTTTTTTATGTAGAATTAGATAAGTTTTTGTTGTTTTTTATTGTGTTGGCCATGGTAAAAAAAGTTGAAATATGTTGCAAAGCAGCGTAGAACTGCTTGAACATGTTAAACAGGGAATAGCTGTTGGAATGCGAGCCTTGAAAAAACGATTGCAAATAGCAGAAAGAGATGTAGAGAAATTCTCAGGCGGTGATGTGCCGAGGGATTTTGTGCAACTTAATAAGACCAGTTTAATAGCAAAGCGCATATTGGATGTGTTGATTGCAAGTGCTGCTATGCTTCTGCTGTTACCGTTATTTATTGTTTTAGCGATAGCAATAAAGATTGATGGTGGTTCGATATTTTATACTGGTGTGCGCGTGGGGAAGGCTGGCAGGGAATTTCCTTGTTTTAAGTTTCGTTCTATGGCCAGTAATGCCGATAGAATATTAAAAGATTATCTGGCAGCTAACCCTTTGGCGGCCGCTGAATATGACCGGTATCACAAATTGCGCCATGACCCAAGAATTACCAGAATTGGCCATTTTCTGCGCAAAACCAGCCTTGATGAATTGCCCCAATTATTAAATGTGTTATTGGGTGATATGAGTTTAGTTGGGCCGCGCCCTTATTTGCCTTCTGAATTAAAAAAATTGGGTTCTTGCTATGCTTTATATAAATTAGTGCGGCCTGGAATTACCGGTTTGTGGCAGGTGAGTGGGCGCAGCAATCTTGGATTTATGGAACGTGTTGATTTGGATCGGCAATATGTCCAAAATTGGAGCTTGTGGCAGGATATAAAAATATTATTCAAGACCTTGCCGGCTGTATTGCGCCAAAAGGGAGCTTGCTGATTGTTTTTCTGGCTATTGCTGATATGGTGCGTGTGTATTGCGTGGTTTTTTTATGAACAAAAAACAGGGCGCAGCGATGTGGTGCCTTTGCCAGCCCACCCATTAAAACGTAAGGCCGTTGTTGAACAATTGTCCCCTAATTTAGGCGGGGTAATTTATGAATTGGGGTCGGGTTGGGGTGGTTTGGCTGCCGATGTTGCTAAAAATTGCCCTAAAGCAAGCGTGGTGGGGGTTGAGGTTTCTTGGTTGCCTTATATCTATTCTCGCTTATTGGTGCATTGGCGTAATTTGCGTTTTCAACGGGCTAATTTTTTTAGCCTGAATTTAGAAAATGCCACCGCTTTGGTATGTTATTTGAACCTGCAAGCCATGGCTGATATTAAAGCTAAGCTATTTAGCTGTTTGCCCAAGGATTGTTTGGTGGTTTCTTGCACTTTTCCTTTTCCTGATATGGAACCGCTTGTGGCCAAGCAATATGCTGGCAACAGCATGAGTGGTGATTTTTGGGTGTATGTGTATAGGTTTTAGATTTAATTTATTAAATTAATTGATTTTTTGGTTGGTTTTCTCTAGGATGGCCGCAGCATATTTAAGAGGCGTGCCATGAGCGATCAAGTAGAAGCAATAGACCAGTTTTTTGAATTGATAGAATCTGATGATTTTAATAAAGACCGTGACGGGTCGGCTGTTATTGCGGCGTTTACTTCAAGGCTTACCAATATTGAAGATGTTGAGTATATTTGTAAAAAATATGGCAATAATAGCAATTATTGTACCCATGAAGCCGTAATAGCGGTGCTGGATGCGGCGGATGCTGCCAATATTATAGATTTACCAGCAAAAATAAGATTCCATCAACAGGCGTTGGATTCTTTTGTCCGCCGTCTAGATTATAATGATAATGCCAACCGTTATGCTAATTTGGCAAGATTTTCGGCTGAATTTATGCAGGCGGTGACCGATGCCTTACCGCGCAGTTTAGTTAATAATCAATTGCAATTTGCTGATGAAGTGCTGCACATGGGGGTAAGTTTACAGCCAGAAGATCAGGCGCTTGCCAACCAAGCCTTATTGACAGCGATTTTAGATTGTCATCAATCTGCTATAGAAACGGCCATAAAAATTGGTGGGCAAGTGAATGTTGAATATCAATTGAAAAATAGCAACGAGGAGAATATCTCATCTTGGCTCATTGTTATTGCCGCACAATTGGATGATATGAACTCTCGATCTTGGGGTAGAAATTGGGTGGTAGAGCTTCTGTTAGGGCATCGCGCAGATATAGATGCAACAGATTCTGAAGGCAACAGCGCCAGAAGCATTGCACAGAACAATAAATATGTAAAAGCGGCTATTGGTGAATGGGCGAGTGTGCAAATAGAGCAGGCCGTAATACAGCAGAATGTTGCTGATGTGCGCTATTATATTGAAGCTGGAGCTGATATACACCGCACCGTAGCATCAGAAGATCAGAATTCTGGAGTACAAATTTTATATTTAGCCGTGCATTATGGGTGTAGGAATGGAGATAAAGGCAAAGAAATAGTTGAATTATTGATGCGCGCAGGGGCGGATGAAAAAAACTTGGATTATTACGGTGCAACCCCGTTACGAAAAGCTTATGACAGTAAGCTAACTGAGCCAGAGGGTGCGGTGACAATGCATGATTTTATGCTGGAATTGCGTCAAGAGTTGGATGGAGCAGCGGCTGTTGTTCAACCTGTTAATAAAAAATTGCCAGCGCCCTCAGTAAAACCATAAATTATTTGTCAGTTGTGCAGGGTTATTATAAAATTTTGACGCCCTTGCCATAAAAGGAAAAATAGCTTGGTTATTGTTGGTATTGTAGCATTATTATTGCTGTTGGCTATTATTTATACGGAAATTTACACGGCCAAGGCACGGGTGGTGCCAGCCCCTTCACGCCCGATTATGCGCACCACCATGCTAGAGCAATTGCCGCTTGATTTGACCGGGGTTATTTATGATTTGGGATCTGGTTGGGGTGGTTTAGCCTTGCGTGCCGCCCGCCGGTGTGAACAGGCTAATGTAGTGGGCATAGAACTTTCACCGCTACCCTATTGGTGTTCGCGTTTGTTCATTAAACATCCACGCGTGAGTTTTAGGCGGGGTAATTTTTTAGAGCAACCATTAGCGGAAGCGAGTGCCCTGATTTGCTATTTGAATTTTGATATTATGCGTGAAATTGGCGAAAAGCTAATAACGACTTTGCCTAAGGGATGTTTAATTATTTCCGCGACATTTCCTATACCCAATCTAGAGCCGATATTAGTGGTGCATACTAAAGGTTTAATGGTGGAAGCCCCTGTTTATGTTTATAAGAAAGGATAAAATAGATGAGTGAAGATAGATATTATTGGCAGGATTTAGAGATTTTATTACTAAAAATGAATGAGTATGTATCCCATGATGAGTGGGATTATTCACAGGTTGTTGCAGCAGATGGTGGGGGCACAAAAGGAGGATTTAAGGGATCTTTATTTACTTTTCCTGATGATTATTTGGGGCGGAGTATTAAAAACAGTACATATATTGTGAATATTCCTAAAGTGGTGGTGGCCGTGGCCATGATGAGTTTTTTTTATGATTATCCGCAACATCCCGATTTGGGCCAAGAAAGTATAAACAGCATTATAAGTAAAAATATGGATGGAGAACCAATATTTGATCCACACACATGTTTGCTTGAAAATTGGAATAGAGATTGGTTTGCCGCGTGGCGCAAGGAATTATTAACGGAACATGATCGTTGTTTTAAGACTCTAAAAATATTTGAAGAAACAAATAAGGAACAGTTGAATATTGCTTCAATAAAACCCCCTGTGCGTGCTGTAAAACCGCCCACCCCATGATTGAATGCGGCAATTATTGATATAATTGCTATTAGACGAAATATTTATGCTATCCTCTTCCTAAAACTAGGGGAGTGGGAGATGAAGACAATCGGTTTAATTGGTGGGATGAGTTGGGAGTCCACAATTGAGTATTACCGCCTGATTAATATTGGCATAAAAGAGCGATTGGGTGGTTTGCATTCTGCAAAAGTGGTTTTATGGTCTTTCAATTTTGATGAAATTGTAAAATTACAAAATACTGGCAATTGGGAAGAGGCCACTGCAAAAATGTTAGAAGCAGGCAAAGCATTACGGTTGGCCGGCGCTGATGTTTTGTTGATTTGTACCAATACCATGCATTTAATGGCGGAACAGGTGGAAGAGTTTTCTGCCCTGCCGCTTATTCATATTGCTGATGTAACGGCGGCACAAGTTAAACATCAAGGATATAAAAAAATAGCCTTGCTGGCCACCCGTTTTACCATGGAGCAGGATTTTTACAGGGAGCGTTTTACGGATCGCTATCAACTTGAGGTAATGATACCAGAGGCCGAAGAAAGATTATCCATTCATCAGGTGATTTATCAGGAGTTGTGTAAGGGAATTGTGCGTGAAGAAACACGCTTGTTATTTAAGGAAATTATTCACAAAATGAGGTTGCGGGGCGCAGAAGCGGTGGTATTGGGGTGTACGGAAATTGGTTTATTAATTAGCCAGAAAGATGTGGAAATACCCCTGTTTGATACCACCATTTTACATGCAGAAGCAGCCGTGGATTTTGCCTTGGCTGAATAAAGCTTGATTTATGGCTTTAGGGTTGGTGATTTCGATGGTTTGGCCTTTATTTTTGCTTCGAGATATTGGATCACTTGATTAAGGCTGGCGCTCAATTCAGTTTTATACTGTTGGATGATATTCTCAGCATCGCTATTTTTAGTAGGCGATATGAAAGAGGGATCATTAATGATTTCAACAAGCGCAATAAATTTTTGAGGAGATGGACTAATTTTTTTTAAGCGTTCTAATAATGAATTGCTATAGCAGGAGGTTAATAGAGATATATTGATGTCATCGCGCTGGGGGTGGCTGATAATTTGCTGCAATATAGCTTGTGTTGTTGCTTTAGCTTCATTGGTTTTGGAGCGGCTATTGATGGTTTCTAATAATTCAAAAAGTTTGTATTCAGTTGCTGTTAAGATAATGGCGATTTCATTGGTACTTATTACAGCACCGGTAAAGATGGCGCCTTTGCGCTTGCAATCCCTGAGGTTAGCATGGCGTAAATCAGCGCCTGAAAAGTTGCTGGATGATATATCGGCTCTAGAGAGATCTGATTTTTGTAAATCGGCGGCTGCAAAACTTAATTGTGAAAGATTTTTTGCTGAAAAATCGACCCGTTGCAGAAAAAACCATCCAGATTATTGGTATTATTATCTTGCAGATAGCTTTTGACTTTTTCATAAACAGGAGCCAGTGTTTTGGCTGGATAAGATTTTATCATTGAACAAAATTCAGTGATAATTGCCGCCCGTGTGGGATCTGTAGCTTCAGTAAATAATTGTAGAACCATGATAACCTCAGAAAAACTATCGTAACCATATATTGAGTTTAAGTTTTTAGCAAGATTTTACCGATAGTTTGGCGTGATTGTAGCATTTGATGAGCGGTGGTTGCTTCTTTTAGTGGATAGACCGCGTTGATGTGAAGTTTAATCTGTCCTGAGCTAATGTTGTTAAATAATTCAGCGGCTTTTATTTGTAGCGCAAGGGCATTAGGGATGTAGTGTTTGAGTGTTGGGCGGGTGATGTAAAGCGACCCATGCTGTTGCTGCCGCCGGCTAAGAGTTTCATTGAGATCGATAGGGGGAACAACCCCGCTGGCTTGACCAAATGATACCATCAAGCCGCGATTTTTTAAGCAGGCTAAGCTATGGTTGAAGGTGCTTTGCCCTATGGAATCGTACACTACATCTACCCCTTCGCCTTTGGTAAAGGATTGTACGGCTTCTTCTATATTTTCTGCTTGGTAATTGATAGCTAAATCTGCCCCTAAATTTTTAACCAAGGCCGCTTTTTCAGGCGTGGATACCGTGCCAATGACTTTAGCACCCAATAATTTAGCCATTTGTACCGCTAATAAACCCACTCCACCGGCTGCTGCATGGATGAGCATGGTATGTTGGGCGTTGAGGGCAAAAGTTTCATGGGTAAGAAATTGTGCAGTAAGGCCTTGTAAAAGGCAGGCTGCAGCTTGTTGATTGCTAATATCATCGGGAATGAGCACTAATTTTTCAGCTGGGATACTGACATATTCTGCATAAGCGCCATTGGTTGCAAAGGCAAAACCAACCCGTTGCCCAATTTGCCAAATATTATCAACATCTTTTCCAATATCGACAATAACGCCCATGCCTTCTTTACCCAATATAGAGGGCAGTGGTAGTTGGTATAAGCCCTCTCGTTCATAAATATCGATAAAATTGACACCGGCATGGTGCATATGAATAAGAACCTCACCATTTTTTGCCGTTGGTTGGATTGTATCTTCTAGCGTTAATTGTTCTGCGGAACCAAATTGTTTGAGTAGGACGGATTTCATTGATTAATCGCCAATATGTTGAGGTGGTTATTTAATAGAAATTGCGGTTATGGAACATAACGCTTTGCCGTTATCAGAAGACCGATTTTTATCTAAAATATAAAATTTACTGTTGCAACAGTAGCCGAGCACTAGTTTTTTTCAAGTTTTTTGAGGAATATACGCATGAATAATCGTGATGAATATACGCGCCTGAAAACATTGCTGGATAATTCTATTAAATCGCAGCAAGGATTTTTAACCAGAGCCGGAAAGGTGGTGGCCAGATACCGTGATGAACGGGATGGTTTTGATGATCGTCGCCGGTTTAATATTTTATATGCCAATGTTGAAACCTTGCGGCCTTCTTTATATGCTAGGTTACCCAAGCCCATGGTTTCTAGGCGTTTTAAGGATGCTGACCCTGCTGGTAAAGTGGCCTCGCAGTTGTTAGAGCGAGGATTGCATTGCTTATTGGACGGTTTTGATTTTGATGCCGCTATGCGGTTGGTGGTATTGGATTTTCTATTGACTGGACGGGGGCAATTATGGTTATACCACGAGCCACAAGCTGAATATCAGCCCATTACTGCCCGCTATGTGCATTGGAGTGATTGGGGGCATGAGCCAGCCCGTTATTGGGATGAAGTGCGCTATGTATGGAAAAGAGCGGTAATTACAATGGAAGAAGCCCGTGCCCGTTTTGGGATGGTGGCTAACCGTTTACCGATTATAGAAAATGATGCAGAACAAAGAGTGGAAATTTTTGAACTTTGGCATAAACCAGATTTATGTGTGTATTACCTGCACCGTGAAGCTGATGTTATTTTAGGGAAAATACCAGACCCCTTAGGGTTACAAGGGTTTTTTCCTTGTGTGCGGCCTTTACTATCGGTAACAACATCGGACAGTTTATTACCTATCCCTGAATTTTGCCAATATCAAGATCAGGCAGGAGAGTTGGATGATTTAACAGATAGAATTCATAAGCTGACCACCATGTTACGCGTGGCTGGTATTTATGATGCTAGTGCTGAAGGCATTGCCGATATGCTGGAAGATAGTGGTGATGGCCGCATGACGCCAATTGCCAATTGGGCGGCTCTTGGGGTGCAATCTGGCCTTGCAGGTTTAATGCAATTTATGCCTATCGAGCCCGTGATTAAAGCCTTGCAACAGCTTTATTCTGCCCGTGATAGTGTAAAGCAGGTAGTATATGAAGTATTGGGGATTTCTGATATTTTGCGGGGAGCTTCTAACCCTAACGAAACGGCCACCGCCCAGAATATTAAGAACCAGTGGGGGGGATTGCGTATTCGTGAACGCCAAAATGAAGTGCAGCGTTTTGTGCGGGATATATTTCGGCAAATGGCTGAATTATTGGCAGAAAAAGTTTCCCCTGCTGATGTGCTGAAAATGTCTGGATTATCCATGGAGGTGGAACAAGCGGAGGCGGCTTTCCTTTTGTTGAAAAGCGAAAAGATGCGCCATTGGCGGGTGGACGTAGAAACCGACAGCACGTTATTGGCTGATAACCAGGCAATTAAAGCAGCACGGTTGGAATATTTAAGTTCTATGAGTAATTTTTTAGAAAAATCCTTGCCTTTGGCGCGTTCGACACCGAGCCTTGCACCCATGTTGGGTGAAATGGGTATGTATGTAACCAGAGCTTTTGATGCGGCTTTACCCTTGGAAGAAACAGTAGAAGTTTCATTGAAAAACTTAGCCAATTTGCCAGCTGAGCATCAGCAAGTTGCTTCTGGCGAACAGGCCGACCTGCAATTACAACAAGCAAGGTTACAGCTAGAGCGTGAGAAAATAACCAATGAAATGGCTTTAGCGCGTGATAAAGCGACCGCTGAACTGATGTTGAAACGAGAGTTGGAAGCAGCACGCCTTGCTGAACAGAAAGAGGCGCGGCAAATGCAGGAAAGTATTTCACTGCGGCCGCAGGTTATCAGTAATGTGGATCATCTACCAATGATTGAGGCATGGAAAAAGAACATGAGTGCTTTTTCAAACCAATTGCAAGGATTGGATGCTGTATTGCTAAAAGTGGCTGAAACTTTGGGTGATTTACAGAAATCGCAACAGGGGGTGGGTGAATATCTGGCTGCGCCTCGTGAAATAAGCCGTGATAAGGATGGGGTTGTATTGGGGGTAAAGGTGGCTGGTAATTTACGCCCGCTGCGCCGTGATGATGATGGTAATATTATTGGCCTTGGATAGGAGAGGGATATGGAGCGAGTTAAAGATATATTGGATGAGCATAGAGATATTTTGGATAACTACCCCTCCATGCCAGAAGTGGGTGTGGGGTGTGGATGCGATTATGGGGCGATTGTTTCATAAGAGTGTGATAATAAAGCCTTGCACCAGAAGGTGGTTAGTGTGTTGGGCGTGGGTGTGCCTGCGCCGTATGAAGGGCAGGCGCATGGGGAGTATTTTGATGCGGTAAAGGCTTATGCGGAAAAGCCAGCAAAAGCAGCAGAGGTACAAACTATTAGCCCTGTTATTACAACTACAGCGGCTAACAACAGTGATGGTGGTTTATTTGGTTTTAAGAATGGTGGTCTTTCTCAGTATTTAGAGCCGATTAACCCCTATGAGGCACCTTATGAGCAATACAGTACAAGCATGGCCTCAACTGATGATTACACAAATGCTTGGCCAGCTAAGGTGGAGAAAAATGCAATAGTAAAGCCTGCGCTTTTACCCAAAAGACCTATTAATTATGTTGATATTAAAGACCTTGATTTTGATCATTATACAACAAATTATAAACCCATACAAAAAGAAGCGGCTCTTGGAATTATTAATAACGAAAAATTAACGTCAAATTTTTATTGGTCGGGAAAAGAAAGCTCTGGGCCTACTATTGCAGGCGGTTTTGACGTTGGGCCAAAGAATAGGCGTGAGGTGAGAAACATAGGTTTAAATGCGGGCTTGCCTGAAAATGAGATTTCTATTTTAGAACAAGGTGCTGGTTTTCAGAATAATCAAACTATTAATCCATTGCTTACTAACAAACGATTGCATGATTTCGACTTGAAAAGAGAACAAATTGTTCCTTTAACCATGGCTAGTATAGATTATGAAACTGAGCGTTTGAAAAAGGTAATGGCGGATAAGGGTTGGTATAATGATCAACAAAAAATAGCGCAGGAAAAAGCTTATCAAGTAGCTTTTGATTATGTTTATCAAAATGGCAGAAATAGCATTGGTCATATAGCTCATTTTTTGAAGAATGATGATCATCGAGGCTTTTTAAATCATATACTTGCTCATTCGGGCCCTCAAGAAAATGAGATTAATTATTTGAATGACCTGCTTAATAAAAATAACATGAGAGATGCTCGTGATTACTTGGGGCAACTACAAAAGAAGTATATAGGCTACAAAAGTGAAAGAGCTTTAAAATATAGAGCTCCCTTACTACTGAATGCCATTATTAATAATCAGGAAGAATATCCATGATAAAAATATATTTCTTAATGGTTTTTGTTGAGGGATATTCGAAATTTTTTACTAGATTAGGGAAAATAAAAATTATAGCATTCAACCGATGCGGATTTTTTACTATGCAATTGATAAAAAAGTAATTGAGTGTAAATATGAATATATTAATTCGTGCTTTTTTATTGATGTTGATGGTACTTTTTAATAGTGTTGAAGCCAATGCTAAATTGGAAGTGAGAGGGAAGCCCACAGAAAAATCAATGATATATGTGAATAATCAGCCAATATTACCATTTTGTTTTTCTCCTTGGATATTGTACCTTGAGGGATACAGGTATTCAAAGAAGCCGATTAATTTGTCTCAATGTCTAAAACAAGCGGATATTTGGAAAAAGACCTATGATCCCGTGACTGAAAAAAATGCAACTATTTCCAATGTTCAAACCATTGATAGTTATTTTGAAGATAATTCTTTTGCTCATGAAACATTATTTTGGGGAAATAAATCTCAGTGGAATGAATTAAAGAAAAAATATGATGACATAGAAGAAAATATACAAAAATATGATTATCATGTGGCTGCCATCAAAAATCATAATACAGCTATTATACAATTTTCTTATTACAGCGGCGGTGCTAGAGGAACTTTATCTGCATTAATTGAAATTAATATGGATGAGAAACATGATACCATCAATAATGGTCAATTTTACGCTGATTACAATCAAAGTTATAGTTCACTCCATTTAGACTGCATTAAAAAACTGCGTTATTTGAATAATCAGCTTCAACTAAAACGTAATGTAGCAATTGCTGATCTGGTTAATTTGTTAAACAACAAAGAAGTTGTTCATCACAAAGAAACAGAGCCTTATAAACACTATGTTGCTTGCAAAGATGAAAAAGCAGGCGAGATAGTGGAAATTGAGAATTCTCTATCACAATTAAGTTTTGATAAAACATGGTTGAAATCAGGCAATGAAGGCAACCCCGATTGGGAAACTTGCTTAAAGAATTATGTATTGAATGAGCATAATAAGGGTAAAAGCTTGATTATAAAAGCTAAGGATTTTGAACAGTTCAAACAGGTCTATCAACAAGCCTGCCCAATGGTGAAATAGCTTGCGATCAGATTCTGGCTTTATTGCAAAATAATCCAGCCGTGAGTGAGGTGCGGATAAGTAATGAGCCTTATTTAGCGGTTAAGTTGCCATCTTGGCAAGTGGTTTTTAGCCACTCTTGGCCCTCACCCCTTGCCCTCTCCCAGAGGGAGAGGGTGATAAATGGAATTGTTTTCCCTCTCCTTTGGGAGAGGGGTAAGAAAGGTTTTTATCCCTCATTTTTATAATGGTGGTAGAGAGGGAGGATAATATTTTTTTTCAAATAATTGAATGGAAAGTGAGATGGAGCGAGTTAAAGATATATTGAACGAGCATATGGGGATATTGGATAATTATCCAGAATATCCTGCAGCGGGTTTGGGTGGTGTGGATGCTGTGATGAGCAGGATATTTCATGAGAGTGATAGTAAGGCCCTGCACCAGAAGGTGGTTAGTGTGTTGGGCGCGGGGGTGTGCCTGCGCCGTATAAAAGCCAGCCACATGGTGAGTATTTTGATGCGGTGAAGGCTTATGCGGAAAAGCCAGTTGCACAAAATTTTCGGCCAATCATGCCGCCAAGCCCTCCAGAGCAGCCTTCTGCACCCGATGTCCCCGATTTTCTGAGTGCAAAACCGCCAGTTATAGTACCATTGAAGAATGAGGCGATGGATGATTATTTGACGCCACCAGTACCGAAGCCCGCGAAAGCGTTGCCAGTAAACCACGCTGATAAACCAACTTATGTGGGCAGCTTACCCGAAACATTGGCGGCTAAAAAGAAAAAAGAGCAAAAAATATCAGTTCATCAACGATATAATTATACTTTGTCCGATCAGCCTTTTGACCCCAATATGGTGAAAAGTTTTTATCCTGAATTCACCGATAATCAATTAAATGGTCTGGGTAAAATAGCCCAGCATGAAGGAAATTCCTTAAGCCCCTACTACCCAGGGGTAAAGACATCTGGAGTAACCATTGGTTTTGGTTATGATGCGGGTCAACATGATGCCCATGAAAACAAGGTAATTGGTCAAGAAAGCGGGTTACCTGAAGATGTGATGAGCGCACTGGATCAATCTTCCGCCTATTTTACTGGTACAAAAAAAGAAAGAGTGGTTCATAAAATAGTTGGCGAACGGGCTTTAGCTTTATTGCAAAATAATCCAGCCGTGAGTGATGTACGAATAAGTAATGAGCAGGCGCATCACCTGCTTGGTGCAGCGGCAAAACAATATATGAAACCATTTGTAGGAATAGAACAAATCCATCCCTTACCATACCCTATATACCAAGCTGCACTGGATTATTCTTATTGGCGTGGTCCCGATAAAGCACGCATTAATCTAGGTAATTACCTCAAAAATCAGGATTATAAGGGAATGAGAGATTATTTTCATCAAGAGGCTATAGAAAATTCAAGACAAGGAAATAAGGCATATTATGAGCGATATATGGATTATAATAAGAAACTTTCTGAATACATAAAAAATAAAAAATGATTTTTCAATTACTACTTTCTTCTATTTCAATTAAATTATCACAATTACTGACAAGTTTATCTATAAAAATGCTTATTTCCTGAGGTTTCAGCATTCCACCATAATTTTTAATCCAAGATAAGCTAATTTCTTGTACACATTTTTCTATTTGGCCTGATGAGGCAATATTGAGTTCTTTTTTTATATTATCTAAGTTTTCATATAACCATGGCTGATCAATGTCGATTTGAACAATGTAAGGCTCTTTTCCTAGTAAAGAATTTTCATAAATAGTGGCTACATTAAATCGTTTTACAGAATCAAGAAATATTTCCTGATTGTTCGATTTTTTAATTCCTAAACGGCTAAGATAATCTGACATTCCTAGATTTATCGTAAAAGCCAGTATTTGATTGTTAATAAACTCTACACCGGCAAAAGATATAAAATAAGGATGTTCACTACTATCGTAAATATTGGTGAGTTCGATAGTACTATGGTCGATATCTTCATCATTGAAATTAAATTTTATATCGACCACATTTTCCATAGAGCCTATATATGTAGTGAAAATAACATCAATAATATATTTATCTTGATATTTACCCAATACTTTATAATCCATTTCATGATACTCCCCATCTTTTGGTGGTGTATGGCACTTACTCAAAGATATAGAGGCGTTAACGCTAGCGTTATCAAGTGAAAAATCAACTAAACAATCTGGATAGATGATTTCATCATCCACGGCCAACCAGCCATTATCTAGCACAGTAACTTTTGGTTGTGCCAGTGCAGGGCTGCATAGTAAGGCGATGATGAATGTTAGAAGGAAACGCATATGATTGGGCTATATTTGAACAGTAATTCACCTTAATTTAGCGTTTAAGTTACCATATTGGCAAGTGGTTTTATCCACTTTTGGCCCTCACCCTGCCTCTCCCAGAGGGAGAGGAGAAAGTTAGGAATGTTCTCTCCCAGAGGGAGAGGGTGATAAATTGAGTTGTTTTCCCTCTCCTTTGGGAGAGGGTGATAAGAAGGCTTTAACTTTCTGCTCTTATTTTCTCCCTGATTTTTATAAATGGGGGAGAAGAGATTTATATCAGTTTTTATCGGGGCGCAGTGGCGGCTGGTTTGGAAGCTTGGGGGGCGGGCATGGTAATATTTTTCTTATTCTCCTGCACTGGCCCATTATCAATGATATTATCAATAGTTTGCGTATCCAGATCCATTAATTTCTTGCTTTGCTGATCCATGGTTTGAACTTGATTTTCCAGATGTTGTAAATCTTGCTGCATTTGATGTGTATTGCGGTTACTAAAATCTGATGCAGATGGAATTTTGAATGGGAATAATTTGGTAACATGGCTTAAAGCACTTTTTATATCCTTTCCTATTTCGGATAATTGGAAAAGGTGAGCTTTATTATGTTCTGATGTGCGTTCGATATTATTTTTTCGTTCGGTGTAGTGTTCTTCATTTTTTAGGTGATCGACATATTCACTTGATGTTTCTAGTACCATGCGGTGTTTAGAACGGTGCGTATCATCAGTTTCTACCAATAGATCATTAAGAATTTTGAGATCATTCTCGGCAAAATGAGCCTGCAAATTTTTATTATGATGCAGGGATTCTAATAATTGTTCAGCACTATAGCCGCTTTCTTTCAACAAAGCTGTAATGTTAAGATAAGCCTTACCTTCCTTTACCCTTTCTTGCGCTTGGGCAAGTTTTTGTTGCTCTGATTCTAGGTGAAGCTTTTGTTGTGTAAGCCGCTCAAGCTGTTGATTGAGGCGGTCTTTTTCTTTTGGGGTAGCTGTTTCTATTTTTTCTTGCAAGGCCTCAATTTTTGCCTCATGCGTGGAAATTTTTTCATACAGCTTGGTTTGTTTATTTTCCATCAATGCTAAGGTTTTATCGCGGGATTTTTCAAAATTTTCCAGCTGTTTTTGGGCTTTTTCTAAAAAACTATTGGCAATCAGGGCTTGGGGGTCAGTTTCTTTAACTTTAGCACTCAGCTCTTCAATTTTATTATCGATTTTTGTATTTATTTTTTTAGTTTCAGTGAGCTTATTTTCTATGGCTTCTGTTCGCTCTTTTAACTCGCCAAGGACTGAACGAATTTGTTGAAACATTTGTTGCTGCTGCAAGAAACGCAGCCTTTCTGCTTCATCGCTTTGGGCTTGAATGGATGATAATTCTGCTTGTTGCTGCGCTTGCAAATCTTGTAATAGGAGTTCCCATTCCATCCGCCGCTTTTGGGTGGCTGCGTCATCGGCATTTTCATCTTTTTCGATGAGGGAGGAGGATGCCATGGGGGTAATGGGCAGCATTTCACTTACCACCACGGGAGCCGTTATGGCTATGCTGGGAATAGCATAGGATTGGGTTGGCTGGGCGGATGCCGCGACTGGTGGCATTGCGGGTTTCTTTCTTCTTCATGCGTACTCTAACAGGTTACACAAAAACAAAGTTTTTTTCGACATATTTTTGTGGTTTTGCAGCAAGTTTTTGCTGTTATTTTTTTCATAACTTCGATTTGAAGGATTTATTATTATGGTTTTTCAACTGAGCACAAGCTTGCGCAATAACATGCTTGATCAAATTTCAAGCAGTGTGGGGGCAAGTGGCATTTTAAAAATTTTTACAGGAGCTGCCCCCGCTAATGTGGCGGCGGCCGATAGTGGCACGTTATTGGTGAGCTTAACATGCAATGCAACCTTTGCGCCCGCTGCTGCTGGAGGGATATTAACCCTTAATTCTATTAGCAGTGCTAATGCCGTTGCCAGTGGTAGTGCTGGTTATTTTCGCCTATATCAAAGTAATGGGACAACCTGTGTAAGCCAAGGCAGTGTGGGAACCAGTGGTGCGGATTTGAATATCATTAGCACCAATATTACCAACACCCAACCAGTGCAAATAGATAGCTGGATTATCACAGCACCGGGAGCATAAAATCATGGCATTAAAAACAGGCGATAGAGTAAGAGAAACCACCATCACCACGGGCACGGGTAGTATTACCTTAGCGGGTGCGGTTACTGGTTTCCAGCCATTTAGTAATATATTAGCCACTAGTGATACCTGCTATTATTGTATTGCAGATCAAGCGGGTGGAAATTGGGAGGTGGGGTTAGGAACATTAACCAGTAGCACCATATTGGCGCGTAGCACCGTTTATGCCTCGAGCAATAGTAACGCATTGGTAAATTTTACGGCAGGGACAAAGGATGTTTTTATTACTTTTCCTTCCGCTAAGGCAGCTTTTCCTGATTTTCAGGAATTTACAGCGAGTGGTACTTGGAATAAACCCAATGGTGCCACGATCTGCTTTATAGAAATTATAGGTTCTGGCGGTGGCGGTGGTGCTGGCGCAAGGGCAGCCACTTCTACCGTGCGTGGTGGTGGCGGCGGCGGTGCTTCTGGCCAAATTATGCGTGGTTTTTTCCCCGCTACTGATTTTGGGGCATCGGCTACCGTTACCGTGCCCACTGGTGGTAGCGGAGGGGCTGCTAATTCTGTTGATAGCTCTTCTGGCTCTGCGGGCACGGCTGGAGGGATTGCTTCTTTTGTAACGTCGGGCATTTCTTTATATGCTGCGGGTGGTACTGCTGGTTCTGGTGGCACCAGTGCTGCCGGTGGTGCTGGTGGTGCTGGTGTTTTAACCGCTTCTACCAGCATGACGGTTGGTATTGCTAATATGTTTGCTGCGGGTGGTGGTACTGGTGGTAACGGCACTACCCCGGCTGTGGCGGGAACAAAAGGCTTGGATGCTGCCGGTGGTGGAGCTGGCGGCGGCGGGGTTAATGCTTCTAATGCCATGCAAGCGGGCGGTGCTGGTGGCCGTGGTTTTGAAATTCGACAAAGCACTACTGGTTTACCCAATAGTACTACTCTTTCAGGCAGTGGTGGAGCTGGCGGCGCGGCAGGTTCTAATAATGGAACGGCGGGTTCTGGGGTTGGTGATGGCGGCGGCGGTGGTGGTGGTTCTACCACTAGCGGTGGTGCCGGTGGTAATGGTGCGTCCCCTGGCGGCGGCGGCGGCGGCGGCGGTGCCAATACTAATGGCAATAGCGGCGGTGCTGGCGGTAATGGTGGAGCAGGGAGAGTAAGAATATGGACATGGTAAAACGATATGCAATTTTTGATGATGCTGGCTTGGTAATGAATGTGGTTTTGTGGAATGGTGATAACGCCATTTGGCAGCCACCACAAGGTTGTAGTGCTCTGGAATTAAGCGATAATGATTTTGTGGGCATTGGTTTTAGCTATATTAACGGTCAATTTATTGCACCGGAGGGATAAAATATGGTGGATTTTTCTGCTATTGCCAGCACGGCTATTTCTACCCTAGATTCAGTTAGCTTAACCGTTATTAACGGTATTGCTGCTATTAACCTACAAGATTTTTCTAATAGTGCCAGTGGCGTTGCCATTATTAAGGGTAATGCCACCCCATTACTGGCTAATTTCTCTAGCCTTGCTCTGGCTTCAACTAATAACAATAATACCCCCATAGTAATGGATTACTGGTTGCCGCCTTCTGCACCGCGGGTAAAAGAAAAAAATCTAGAAATTAATAGTAGTCAGCCTTTTTTACTGGGTAATTCTGGTGATCGCCATTTACCGATAGGGGCTATAGAGGCAGGAAATATGTTTTATGAAGATGAAGCAATTCTGGCAATTTTATTGGCAATATAGTTTTTTCAAAAATTTGAATGATTTCTTTTATGCTAAAGGATATATTGTGATGAACAATCAAAGATTTAACCCTTTTTATGATAACCAAGATGCAGGCCAAGTTTTAGCCAACCATTTAATGCGGCAAGGATCTTCTGCGGCACCAGTTGAAAATATCTGGCAAGGAATAACGCGTTTGGGTTCAGCCGCTTTGGGGGGGTATTTGGCGCAGCAAGATCATCAACAAGCCGAAAGTGATTATAATCAATATCACCAGACTCTTGCCGATGCACTGGCAGCCCCTGATGTCCACACCGCGACGCGCGTGTTGCAGAATAACCCTTACACGATAAGCCTTTCGGACAAATTATTGAGCAAACAATTATTTAATAATAGCGATTTGCAAAAATTGCAATCTGAACAAAATATGAAACTTGATAGTGACGCCCAGCGACGTCAACAGGCTTTAGATCAAGCTCAGCAAAGTTGGGATATGCGTCTTGATTATACACCAAAGGTTGAAACAGCGCGTCAGCAGGCCATTACCGATGCTTCTGTGGATAGAACAAAAGAATTGGGTTCGGTGCGGGAAGAGTTGAAGAATAACTCTTTTTTGAATCAACAAGAACGAGAAGCCCAGAAATTACAGAAGAAATTAGAAGGTCAACGCAATGTTATTTACCCCCGTAAGCGTAAAATATTGAGCGGTGGGTTTAATGCCATGCCAGATTGAAAGGAAAGTGAGATGGAGCGAGTTAAAGATATATTGAACGAGCATATGAGGATATTGGATAATTATCCAGCGATGCCTGCAGTGGGTGTGGTGGGTGTGGGGTTGGTGTGCCGGCGCCGTATGAAGGGCAGTCACATCCTGAATATTTTAACACGGTGAAGGCGTATGCGGAAAAGCCAGTGAGAGAAGTGGAGGTAAAGCCACCCGATGTGGTGCCGACTACTTCTGTAGTTAAGGAAGATGGTGGGTTGTTTGGCTTGAAGAATAATGAACTAGCCAAATACCTAGAGCCAATTAACCCCTATGAGACACCTTATGAGCAATATACCACAAGCATGGATTCAACAAATGATTACACAAATGCTTGGCCAGCTAGGTTGGAGAAACTAAATAGTGCTGATCTATATCAATCGGCTTATCATGTTGATAATAATAAACCCACAGCTTTACCAAAAGCAGTGCCAATGCCTTATACACCAACTAATTTTTATAAAACTGTGAATAGGGGTAATCCTCGTCCCAGCTTAGAATATCCTTTCCAGCCCGATTATTGGGATTATAAAACCCCTGATTGGAATGATATACAAAGAGATGCTGCGAAAAAAACCCTAAAATTTGAAGCAGTGACAGCTAATCCTTATGTTATTTCTGGTAAGATTGGTAATGGATCTGGTATTACGGTTGCGGGCGGAGTGGATTTGGGGAGTATGTACAAAAAAGATATAAATAATTTAGGAGAACGTGCAGGAATTCCTCATACAACCATCAATTCTTTGGAAAAAGCTGCAGCTTTTGGACAAAACAAGCCACGTATAGGTGATAATGCCAGAAATACATATGCACAAAATCAGGATATTCAAAACATCCATCTTTCTCTTGATCAATCCTACACTCTCACCAAAAATAGAATGGAAAAAGAAGCTAAAAGAGCAGCCGATACAATAAATTTTGATACGGGTAATGGTTTGACTGATAAGGAATATATGGTGGCGTTTGATTTGGCTCATCAACATGGCGTGACGGGGTATATGAACAATTTTGGTAATTTACAAAGGGCAGGTGATAATTTGGGATTGATTGACAAACTACTTGATCTAGAAGGCAGTAAAATCAATGTACAAACGAGACATAATTTTTTATTGGCTTTAGGACAAGGAGATTTGGTGAAAGCAAAAAATATGCTGAATAACATTAAAAAAGACCCCAAAAGTGATAACAGAAATATTGATTATCGGGTTAGAGTTTTGTTAGAATCCATGGAAGAAAAGCAGTTTAAGGGAGAGCCGATTTTTGCTTTTTCAACTTTAAAGAAATAATTGCGAGTAAAAATGAATACAGTAATCAGGGCTTTTTTATTAATGTTGTTGGTGCTTTTTAATAGTACTGAAGCCAATGCAAAATTAACAGTGAAGGGAAAGCCCACAGATAAAACAATGCTATATGTCAATAATCAACCAGTATTACCATTTTGTTTTGAACCATGGGTTGATAATTCAAACAATGAACCAATCAGTCTTTCTGAGTGTTTACAACATGCAGATATTTGGAAGAATACCTATAATCCTGCTACTGGAAAAAACCATAAAATTTCTAATGAACAATACATTTATGGTGGTGGTTCAAATTTCATGTATTTTTTTGGAAATAAGGCTGAATGGGAGATGTTAAAAAAAGAAGATGAATATGCCACAGAATACCCTCTCATTTTAGATTATCATGTTGTTGCGGTGAAAGATCAAAAAACCGTGATGATAGAGTTGTTGTATTATACTGGTGGCACGAGGGGAACTATGGCAGAATGGATCGAAATTAATATAGATGAAAATAAAAATATAATCACAGCATCTAATTCTTATGCCGATAACTTTAGTAATTACGATTCTTCATATTTGGATTGTATGAAAAAACCATATTATATTAACAAAAAGCTTTGGGTAACTCGTAGTATAGCTATAGCTGATCTGGTGAATTTATTGCAGGATAGAGATGTTGTACGTCATAAAGAAACTGAGCCCAACAATACATATTATGTGCCGTGCAGAGATGAAAAAGCAGGCGAGATAGTAGAGGTTGACCGTTCCCTTTCACAATTAAGTTTTGATACAACATGGTTGAAATCAGGCAAGGAAGGCAACCCCGATTGGGAAACTTGCTTAAAAAATTATGTGTTGAATGGGCATAATAAGGGTAAAAATTTGACGATAAAAGCTAATGATTTTGAACGGTTCAAACAGGCATATCAACAAGCCTGCCCAATGGCGAAATAGCTGGGATTAGTTTTTTATTTTCTATCATCCACCTGTTTCTAAAGGTAGAGATGATTTTTTTCAAATAATTGAAAGCATGAGGTAAACTGAGGGATGAGAACAATCTCATTCTTTACCTTACCCTGTTAACTCTCACCCTGAAACAGCGATGCTGTTTTCCCTCTCCTTTGGGAAAGGGAGTAATAATATTTTTTTCAAATAATTTCAAAAAAAATCTTAAACAAGGAGTATGCGCCATGCGCAAGCGTTTCATTTGGTGTAAAAAACGCCAGACATGGGTAGAGCGCGCTCAATATATGGCTGAAAAAGCAGCTGAATATGCGCCAAACCCAGATTTTTCTACCCCTTTTGTGATTACCGATAGCATGAATGCCACGGTTTGCCCCGTGGATGGCAAGGCTTATGAAAGCAAAAGGGATTATTACCAAACCGTGCGAGCTGCCGGCTGTCAGATTATTGGTGGCAGCGATAGTAACAGTGGTTTGCAAGGGTCTGCTGCTCAATCTGTGAATTGGGAGCAGGCAATTATTGATGTGATGAACCAAAAAGGAATATAGCCATGAGTAAAACATTAGACGCTATTTTAGAAAATGCTTTTCCAGTAGAAGAAGAGGGGAATAATTTTTCTGAAGAACAGATAGCAACAAGTGATGAAACACAACCACAAGCCACGCAGGCCCCTAGTGCGTGGTCGGCGGCGGCTAAGGCTGAATGGCCCAATTTATCGCCCGTGGTAAAAGAAGAAATTTTTCGCCGCGAGCAGGATGTGGCGAAAGGATTTCAAGAAAAAGGTGAGAAAATTAAAGCCTTTGAATTATTAGAGCATGTATTACAACATCATAGAGATAAGATAATCAAGAATTTTGGTACCTTAGAAAAAGGCTTGGATCATTTATTGCAAATGGCTGAATTTGCTGATGAAAATCCACATGGTTTTGTGCATTTTATTGCCGCCCATTATGGGGTGAACCCTGCTCTTAAGCAATCTGGCCAAATAGCTGAGGCCATGTTTAGACAATTTAAGGTATTGCAGCAATTGCAAAAAGAGAGCAATGAATGGGCTTTGGCTCAATTGCAGCAATTTTCTGAAGATATAAGCTATCCCCACTTTAATGAAGTGCGCGCGGATATGGGAAAATTATTAAAAGCCGGTGCCGCCAAAAATTTGGTGGAGGCTTATGAGAAATCTGTATGGGCGAGGCCAGACCTGCGTGAGCGCATCCTGAAGGACCAGCGCGGCGACAATGGTAAGACCCCACGCACCACAACGGCCAGTGCCGCTAGTTTACGCGGTGCGCCAGCTGCTACTTCGTCTTATGGTATGAAGAGAAGCTTGGATGAAATTATTGGCGATGCTTATGACCGCTATGCCGGTAGAAGCTAGCAACATATAAAAATTCAAAAATTTTAATGGAGAAATAATATGCCAAGTCCGGGTATTAGTGAGGTGGTGACATCCACCTTGCAACAATTTAGTGGTGAACTTGCTGATAACGTTACCAAAAGTAATGTGCTTTTGTATCGCTTATCACAAAAAGATAATATTGTAAAACGTGATGGTGGCGATTTTATTCGTCGTGAGCTGGAATATTCTGATAATGGTACATCTCAATGGTATTCTGGTTATGAAACATTGAATGTAGCGCCGCAAGATGTGTTTACCGCAGCTGATTTCGTTTGGAAACAGGCCGCTGCTTCTGTGAGCATGAGTGGTTTGGAAGTGGCTAAAAATTCTGGCCGCTCGCAGATTATTGACCTGACCAAAGGGCGTTTATTGAATGCCGAGCGCTCGTTAAAAAATTTGGTTTCTATTGCCATGTATGCTGATGGTTCTGGTAATAATGGTAAGGAAATTGGTGGTTTACGTTTATTAGTGGCCGATAACCCTACCACCGGTACGGTGGGTGGTATTAACCGTGCCAATTGGAGTTTCTGGCGTAACTATAAATTTTCTGGTGTTTCTGATGGTGGTGCCGCTGTTTCTAGTAGCAATATTCAAAGCTATATGAATCGCATTTATATTAATACTACCAGAGGGCGTGACCAAGTTGATTTGGTGGTAGCGGATAATACCTATTGGCGGTTTTATTTGGAGAGTTTGCAATCCATTCAGCGCATTTGCGATGAAAAAATGGCTTCTGCGGGTTTTCAAAATTTGAAATATATGGGCGCTGATGTGGTGTTTGATGGCGGTGCGGATACAATTTGCCCTGCCAACCACATGTATTTCTTAAACACCGATTATATTCGCTTGGAAGTCCATAAAGATCGTTACTTCAAGCCATTAGATGGAGAGCGTTTTTCTGTGAACCAAGATGCTTTGGTAAAGTTAGTTGGGTTTATGGGTAATATTACTCTTTCTAATGCCAAGCTACAGGGCGTTTTAATTGCTTAATTTTCAAATATTTTAATGGGAGACATTAATGTATCAAATATTAGGGGCAAAGTTTGACGAAACTTATACGTCGCTGCCCATAGAAAAAGCCCTTACTCTTGGCACCTTGGCCATGGGTAGGGATGGTAAGCGTTATATTTTTGTGCTAGCCAGTGCTGCGATTGCAGCGGGTGATTGCGTGGCCATTAGCAGTACTTTTGCTGCAAGTGGTTTAACCACTGCTAATGCTGCAACATCGGTAAAAATTGGTGTAGCGCAAACGGCTATTGCTTCTGGTTCTTATGGTTGGGTGCAGATTTATGGTGCTTGTAGTTTAAGTGTTTTGGCGGCTTGTGTAGGCGATGCTATTTTATATACCAGCGCAACCACAGGCGCACTTGATGATGCTTCCGCTTCACAGGTGAAAATCACTGGCATTAACATTCTGGCAACGACCACGCCGGCGGCTGTGGTATCTGCTTTTATGAGTATTGAGCCTTTTGCCAATAGGTAATTTTATACAAGTCATTGCAGAAATTCTTCTGCAATGACTCTTTTTATTATTTCATGGAGTTTTTCTCGTGTCTCAATTGGATTTAGCACCTCGTTTTTATTATCGTGCGGTTGAAAATAGTTTTGTTTCAGCCAGAGAAGGTAGGCCTGTTTTTGATGAAATAGAACATGTGCATATTCTTATTCCGGGTGATAAAACCACCGAAATAGATAGGCCAGTGGAAGAGGTTGATAAATTGCGGTGGCCCGAAGCCTATAAGCGTTTTCAAGAAGGCAGTGAGCCGCCAATATCTGGCACACCATTACAACAATGGACGGCTTTATCGGCTAGTCAGGTGGCTGAACTCACGGCCTTGAATATTCGCACCGTGGATGATTTAGCCGCCATGAATGATGGTTTGCTAAGCCGTATAGGCCCCGGTGGGCGTTCCTTAAAAGAAAAAGCGGTGAGTTTTTTGAATGCGGCTATCGATCAAGCTGAAACAGCACGGCTTCATGCTATTTTAGAAGCGAGAGACGCTGATATAAGCGTATTAAAGGAACAGCTGAAGCAATTAATGGGCAGTAAGAAAAAGAAAGAGACTGACGCTGCTATCACAGCTTAGATAATCTAGACAAATGTGTTCTATTGATCTACATTTCAGTAGAACACATTTAATTGTTGTTTTTTAATATAAAAGTTTACACATAAAAAACATAGGGGCTGTCCTAGCTAACTAATTTAAGTATAGATCAATCCATTGTTTAATCTGAAATAGTTGAGTTTTTGGTGACGGATTGTTAAAACGCCATTCACACTCCTTCAAAAATAGTCCAAAATTCTATTTTAGAACACCATTAAATTTTCTCATATGTCGTTTTGCTTGGTTCCAAAAATTCTCAATGCCATTGATATGATTTTTGCCATGAGCGAATAATTTTGAATGATTGATGCGCTCATGGTAAAAATCACTGATATCAAGAGCATTGTAACCCCGCCAGTGGTCAGAATAGACAATGCTATCAGGGATAACCTTGTGCTCAATAATAGGGATCACTGTCACAGAAGAGGCAGGCCTCCGAAATAATCTTTGTATAGACCTTGCCTCTACGCTTAAGTAAGCCAAATACAGGGACTTTTCCGCCTGAACCACGTCCTCTCTTGCCTTTGCGTGTACCACCAAAATACGATTCATCTACCTCTGTTTCATTATCAAAGACTTCGTGAGATTCCTGCTCACATTTAAGGGCGATAATCTCACGAAGTCTTTGATAAAAATACGCGGCTGTGTATTGCGATAAATTCCCACCAATTCAGCTGCACATCGTGCTGTCGTGCCGGCAACAAAATGCTCACACAATTTATCCTGAACACCTTTGCTTAATCTGCTCTTTCCCATGCCGTTCCTTATAACACATTTTTGTGTTATCTAGGACAGACCAAATTTTTTAATTAAGGCAGTTTGTTGGGTGATTTTCTGGCTGGCATCTTTAACATTTATGTGTTTGCGGCGCAAATCTCTTGACAAAGAATTGAGTGTGTTATCCCAATCTTCAAGCGCTTGAAATATCGGTGTTGCGCCATGTCACGGACAGAATTTCTGACGAACCCTAGGCGCACTGGTTGATGAGAGCTGTTGTTGAATGGTATGATACAAGTTTTCAGGCTTGGTATGCAAAATTAATTGCGCTAGATTTTCTAAGTTTACGGGTATCAGTTGTTCAAACTCACGTTGAAAATCAAATATAACGGATGGAACGATAAGCGAATTTTTATAAAGACGAGCGGGCTGATAATTGCTAGCGCCGCTTTGAATTTTATGGATTAGCTGAGTGCCTTCTTCTGTATCGCTAGAAAAATGTAACCCACATGGAAGGGGCACACCCTTTACACCAATATGCTCTGGGTGTAATGCCCATAACTCTGTTGGATGATGTTGGATGGGTGGAACAACACCTTCTTCTACGATATCATCATTAGTATTATCGTGCAGAAAGCCTGCCTTTTGTACGGTTGAGGTTGGAGACAAAGCTGGTTGGTTGAGAATAGCAATTCTATAAACGCTGCTTCCTTTCAGTACTGGCAATACTAAAATAATTTTTTGATGTAACGGGTGATATTCACTTAAATTGGGAGAGGCCATAAATACCCGACCATAAGGGGAAGGTTGATATTGACAACGAGGGAAGTCTTTTATTTCCCCTTCTAGATCCAGCAATACACCGCCTCCAATAAATTGACGATAAATCTTTCCATTACCATTGGTGGCTTTTTGATAGGCTATATCCCACGATAAATCACCCGTAAAAAACTGTTCTTCAACATCAGCAAAATTGATAACATGCCAATTTCCTTGATACACGGAATCTTCTAGTAACGATAATGATTGATAATCCACATGCGGGTATATTTTTATATTATCGCGCGTGGTGATGGTCTCTTTTTCAATAGCCGCAGCCATAGCCTGTTTGCCAAGGCTAAAACGGGTGTTGGTGCCCGCGATAGACTGAGAGTTTAAGGTTTTTGGAAAATATTGTTGTACGGAAACGGGATCTGTAAATTCTAAGCCTTTTTCATCGATAGTTTCATAATTTTCACCCAGTTCTAGGGTAATCACATGATCATGTTCCAGATCAGCCGCTAACACTAACAGCATGGAACATTGATTTTTCGAGCCATCAAGCGCTTGAGATGCCACAAGCAGATTACCTGGTTGAAGATAAAAAGCAGGTTTTGGGTGCATCTTTTCGTTCCTTACATTTTGTCTTTATTGATCTTGTGTGCCATTCAAATAATTTTATGGCACCTCGTTATGTTGGGATTATCTACAAATATTATATTTTTTCAATCTTTTTTACATGAGGTAATCATGAGCCTTCTTACCATGGTACAAGGGGTGGCCGACAAAATTGGCGTGGCCAGACCTGCTTATATTATTGCTAACGCCGATCAAACCGTGCGTCGCCTGCTGGCTTTGGCCAATGAAGAAGGAGATGCTTTAGCCCGTTACCCACACCCCAAAGGCGGGTGGGCAGCACAACAAAAAATATATAATTTTACAACTGTTGCTGGCCAAGAAGAATATAATTTGCCCAATGATTTTTTATCTTTCATCGATAATACCATGTGGGATAAAACTGGCCGTCGCCCTGTGAATTTTCCTATTAATCCTGCTTTGTGGGCAGAGGTGAAAGCCGGCGATATAACGCAGTTGGTGGGAAAGCAGGGGCGAGTGATGCGCTCTGCAACCAGTGGTAATAATGTGTTGTTGCTCTCGCCTTTGCCAGCCAGTTCTGGCGAGATTGTTTCGTTGGAATATCGCAGCTCTTATTGGTGTAAAGCCCTTGATGGCAGTTTGAGCAATAATTTTGTGGCAGATAGTGATGTTTCTCTGTTACCCGAATTTTTATTAGCCTTAGGGCTGCGCTGGCGATTTTTACGCGATGTGGGCATGGATTATGGCGCGCATTACCAAGAATATAGCAATGTTTTGCGTCAAGAACTGGCAAGGGATGGCGGCATGGTGAGCCGTAATTTAGCAAAAAATAGTGCGGTTGAGCATGGTATTGGTTATCAACATATCACTGATGGAGGCTGGGCATGATGGGTATATCCATGCGCCAACACGCATTAAGCTTAACTGTTTCTGCCCCGGTAAAAGGCTGGATGGATTCAGAAAATATTGCCGCCATGAACGCTGCTTCTGCTATTCGTTTGGATAATTGGTTTCCTGAAACTGACCGTGTGCGATTGCGCCGTGGTTATAATGTGTATGCCACCGGCCTAGGAACAGCGGCGGTGGAAGCCCTGATGGATTATGCGGCTGGCGGCAGCCGTAAATTATTGGCCGCTGCTAATGGTAAAATTTATGATATTACCAATGGTAGTGTGGTTGAATTGGCCAGTGGTTTTAGTAGTAACCGCTGGCAGCATGTGAATGTGAATAATCGCTTGATTATGGTGAATGGTGTGGATGCCCCACAAATTTATGATGGCACCAGTTTGAGTGCCATGAGTATTACGGGCAGTGGCCTCAGTGTTTCTTCTTTAATAGGGGTAAATTTATTCAAGGGGCGTTTATATTTCACGCAGCAAAACTCGCTTAAATTTTGGTATTTGCCGGTTAATGCTATTGCTGGTACGGCGGTTTCTTTTGATCTTTCTTTTATGTGCCGTTTAGGGGGGAGTTTACAAGCCATTGGCACATGGACAAGAGATGGTGGTGATGGGGCGGATGATATTATCGTTTTTATTACCGATAGGGGCGAGGTGTTATTATATGATGGTGCTGATCCTTCTTCTGCAACCGATTGGAGCTTAATTGGTGTGTTTCGCGTGGGGGCACCGGTGGGGCGACGTTGTTTAATCAAAGCCGGTGGTGATTTGGGAGTGATTGTGGAAGATGGTTTTCTGCCACTGAATCAAGTATTGCCCTATGACCGCGGGGTGGCGCAGAAACTTGCTATTTCTTCGGCTATTACCAATAATTTGAACGAAGCCGTGCGCCTTTATAAAGGAAATTTTGGTTGGCAAGCGGTGCCCTACCCACGGGGGCATATGTTATTATTTAATATCCCCACCCGTGAAGGGATTGAAAGCCAGCAATATGTGATGAATAGTTTAAGCGGTGCTTGGTGTAGATTTACTGGTATGAATGCTGCTTGTTGGACAATTTTTGAAGATAAGCTATATTTTGGGGGTATGGATGGGCGCGTATATTTAGCCGATAATGGCTACCATGATAATGGTGCAGCCATTATGGGGGATATGAAAACCGCCTTTAATTATGCCCCGCCGCGCCAAAAGCTGAAGCGTTTTACCCTATGCCGCCCTTTATTGAGCAGTGATGGTAACCCTTCTTTTAGTTTGGATGCACAGGTGGATTTTGATGATTCAACCTCCTTATCGGTTTTTTCTTCGCCTTCGGCAACTGGTACCGCCAGTTGGGATAATGTGAATTGGGATATTGCCGATTGGGCTGGACTTGCTGAAACAGCCCGTAATTGGTTGGCGATTAATGGTTTGGGGTACGCTGTTTCTTTAAGGTTGCGCTTGCAAACTTCATCGCTGGAGGCGGCAATTTCTGCCTATTTATGAACCGGGTGGATTGGTATAGATAGTATTTATATTGCTAGAAATTTTAAGGATTTTGGTGCGAGAGCAGGGGTAATGCTAGGGGGTTTTTTTTCTACGCCTTCATAAACACGAATTTGGGGATATGCGGTCTGAAATTCCTGTTTATTCGCATAAACATAAGCATTTTTTTTGTTATCAGATAACTCAATGGTGGCTGATTTTATGCCGTTATGTCGCATATCTTCAACGGCATCTCTGGCATCTTGTTTGTTTTCAAAAAATCGACAAACCCTGTCCGTGGCAACGGGTTCACTGTTATGTTTTGGAAATGTCTGTTCTATGGACCAACCATCAAGAGGCACATAGTCCATTTTAAGAATTGATGCTACCTGATTGAAAGATTTTAGTAAACTAAACGCTCCTCGTAAACTAACCAAAGCATCACCCTATTCAGTAAAAACAAGAATATATTATATTAAAATACTTTATTGTTGAATATTCAAGAATAAAATTCGTACCTCAAAAATTTTCTTTAGTTAAGAGTTTTTTATCATGAGATTTATTTTTTCTCAAAACAGTTTGCTGCGCCAATTTATGGCCGATTTTTATGATTTGCCTGCCGAATTGCCCGATGGTGAGATGATTGGTATCGCTGGAAAATCGGGGCAGATATTAGCCGCTGCTCTTTATCACGATTTTCACGCTGATACGGGTAATATTTCCATGACCTTGGCGGCCGCGCATCCACGCTGGGCGGTGCGTGGTAATATAGTGGGGTTGTTGCGCTACCCTTTTTTGCAATTGCAATGCCGCCGTGTTACCGCCACCGTGGCTGCTTCTAATATAATGTGTTTACGCTTTTTACAAGGAATTGGCTTTGAAAAAGAAGGCGTGCTGCGGGAAGGCTTTGGCACTGAAGATGCGATTTTACTTGGCCTGCTACGCCGCGAATTTGATGCGTTATGTACGCGTTTTTCAATCTAATGAAAAAAATCAGATCTAAGCCCTATTTCAATGGGGCTTTTTTTATGCCCAAAGTTCAATCAAGAAAATTTTCAAATTTTTTAATAAGGAGAAAAGAGATGAGTAAATCTAAACCTAAAGCTCCAACCGCCCCAGATCCTGCTTATGTGGCTTCGCAGCAGGCACAGTCTAATGGGGATACAGCGCGGTTGAATATGCGCTTGAATACCATGGATCAATATACGCCCTATTCCCAATTGCGTTATTTTGAATATGCACCTGATAAATATCGTGTGGATTTAACCTATACGCCTGAATATCAGGATTTGCTGAATCAGCAAATGGGGGTTGATAAAAGCATGAATAATTTAGCCTTGCAGGGGGCTAATCGGTTGCAAGATATTTTGGGTTCAAGCTTTAATTATAATGGAATGCCAGCTGCCCCTGATATGAATAGTGGCGCTGCTTCACGCGAGGCCGTAGAGCAAGCCATGATGAGCCGCCTGAAACCGCAGATGCAACGCCGCCGTGAAGCCGAATTACAGCGTTTATATAATAGCGGTATTACCCCCGGGAGTGAAGCTTATGATAGGGCGCAGCAAAATTTGAACCAAGGGGAAAATGATGCATGGATGCAAGTATTGCAACAAGGTGGCCAAGAACAAAACCGCATTTATAATTTGATGAGCGATCAACGGCAGCGTGCAATTAACGAAGCATTACAACAACGCAGCCAGCCCATTAATGAAATTGCTGCCTTGCTTGGCACGGGGCAGGTGCAACAACCTCAAACATTTAATACCCCCACTACATCGGTAGCCCCTGTTAATGTTTCAGGCCTTTACGCACAGCAATATGAAGGGCAGATGAACCAATATAATCAGCAAATGAATGCCCGCAATAACACCGCTGGTGGTTTGTTTGGTTTGGCTGGTTCTGGGCTTTCTGCTTATTTACTGAAGTAATTTATACCCTCACCCTTGCCCTCTCCCTCTGGGAGAGGGGGGATAATATTTTTTTCAAATAATTAAATATTGGAGTAGAACATGGATAATGAATATGATCCATATGATCACAAAAACATTGGCTATAAAAGAGCCCTGCAAGAATTTGATTATGATGATATGCCCGATTTACCAGAGACAAATTCAACATCATTGGATAGCATTGTTACTCGTGAAGTTCATAAAATGGAGAAAAACAAGCTGTTTGGAACTGTGCAGGAAATGCAGCGTAAAAAGCCATTTTTGGGTGAGATACCTAAGCCATTGGAAACAGAGCCCTATCAAAATTACTATAATAGGGTGATTAATGCCAATCAGGAAGCGTATCACCGCTATAAAACCACTGGCCACCCATATCAGCGGGATTTTTTTCCGCCCACCGCTACCGATTTGGGGAATGTGAATTATAATGGAAATTGGACAAAACCAGTGGAAAATAATGGTTCGGCAATATCGAATGTTTTCAGTGATCCTCAATCGCCGATTGCCCAGCAAGCGGGCATGGGCTTGCCGCCTGTGCAGTTTAATATGTTTTATCCACCGCGCACACGCAGTGGTTACCACCCTTCCATGAAGCAAGAAACCGATTTTAATGATAAAATTGCTTATGAGAAAAAAGAGGAAGGTGGCTTCAATAATCACAAGCATGACCCTGGTGGTTTAACAAAAGATGGAATTAGTACTAAGCTTTATAATGATTGGCGAAAGCGGCCTGATGTAAGAGCAGAGGGTTGGCCAGCCAGCGTTACGCAATTATCGCCAGAGCAGCAGAATGATATTTACCGCAATGAATTTTATTATGGTAAAAGGCTGCATGAAATAGAACACCCCGCCATGCGTCACTTATTGTTTAACAGCTTTATTATGAGTAATCCAGAAGTGGCACCCCAAATATCAGATGCCGCAATCAAATCAATGTATCCCAGTATGGATATGGG
Source organism: Alphaproteobacteria bacterium (assembly GCA_049318825.1). GTDB lineage: Bacteria > Pseudomonadota > Alphaproteobacteria > JBMOFM01 > JBMOFM01 > JBMOFM01. Next base: position 99,975 of record JBMOFM010000001.1, read on the forward strand.
GGCTAATAACGTGATTGGTAGTAAGCATATTGCTGCCCTTAACCGCATAGCCAGAGAGGGAAGAACCAGAGAATGGGTGAATGCTTATTTAACAGGACGTAGTCATTACTTGAATAATAATAAAAATATAGGTGAAGATAATAGAAAAACAAATATTAAAGGTTGGAATTCTAGATTGGATAGTTTAGAGAACAACATTACTAAGAAATATTTTCCAGACTAAATTATAATGCAGGAGGGGGGGGGAGTTCTTTTTCTCCTCTAATCATTCCTAATGCTAAATCTTTAATCACTAGAAGATATATGCTGGATTCACTAAGTTCTATTTCAGAGTCTAAATCGAAACCATAGCAACGTCCATCAGCACAAGATTTTTCTTTTGTTAGTACACCATCTTTTAATTCTTTATAATTTTTGGCAATTTTCTGAACAAAAAGATTTGCTTTTTGAGTATCAAAATTGCTTTTATGGTAGGAATATTCTTTGCTCATGGTTTTATAAAAATAATTTTTTGTCATAACCTGAATATGTTTATATAAACAATTTTTGTACTTTGCTGTTCCTTCTAATGACATACTAAGCCCACCATGATCCCAATAAGGTTGGGAAGGTTTTCGACAAGCCTCGTCTATCAGTTTAGCATAATTTTCTGAACTGATAGATTTTAAATTATACTCCGCAGCTTGTGCCTGAACGGTTAGGTTTGCAAAAAATATTAGTGCAATGATGAACAATAAGCGCATGGTTTTACTGCTTGGATAAAAGTAAATGACCGCTTATTCTATTTAGCTAAGGGCCGTTGAGCAAATGGTTTTTACTTTTTTATAGGGCAACATTACTAAGAAGTATTTTCCAGACTGAATTAAGGTGTAGGAGGGGGAGGGAGTTCTCTTTCCCCTCTGCGCATTCCAAGTGCTAATTCTTTGATGATCATCAAATAAATTGGCGTTGAGTTTGTATCAACTTCAACATCAAACATAGTGCCATAACATCCTGTATTTCCGTCCAGATAACAGGATTTTTCTCCTATTATGAAACCTACGTTTAAATCTTGATACATTTCTGTGATTTTTCTAATCATCATATCTGATTTTTTAGCATTAAATTTACTTTTGGCAGAAAAATAATCCTTCATCATTAGCTTAATATGTTTGTATAAACATGCATTATATATGTCATTACCTTCTCTCATCTCTGAGGTAATACCACTCTTCCAATATGATACAGCGGGTTTTTGACAAGCATCGTCCACAAGTTTAGCGTAATCTTCTGAACTGATAGATTTAAGATTATATTCGCCGGCTTGTACTAGAGTTGTTAGGTTTACAAAAAATACTAGTGCAATGGTGAACAATAAGCGCATGATTTTTCTTGTGGGATAAACGTAAAAACACAATTGATTTTAAGGAGCCAGTAGCTATTTGGCAAATGATTTTACCCACTTTTTCCCCTCACCCTTACCCTCTCCCCGTTTATTTAATTATGGGGGAGAGGGGGAAAAGAAGGTTTTAACCTCAGAAGAAATTGCTATTATAATGTTACATGGAATTTTTATAGTGGTTTGTTGAGGGCGTGTGAATAGAAGGTTGGGGAGCATTTGAAAGAACTTCAGCAAAACTGGCAGGGATATATTCTGGTTGCGGTGGGATATTGAGAAAACGCTGTGTGAGTAAATCCTCCATTTCAACGGCATTAATGGCGCGGTGTTCTGGAGTTGGAATTTGTAATGTCTGCAAGTTCTTCCATATTTTACTATCATTGTTGATTGCGTGACAAAGATTTTGCAAAATTTCCCAGCGTTGTTCTTTGGTCAGTTGTAAGCCCTCAATGACTTTTGGAAAAAATGATAGATGGATTTCTGGAAATAAAATCATTGCTAATTTTGTTCTACGCCCTGCATCAACGATATATTCAGCAAAATCTGGGTTAAGGTTAATAAGCTCTGTGGCTTGTTCCTTAGTTATAGAACCTGCTTGGATGAGCCGTCCTGATTTTTTGATGATTTCTTCTTTGCGCTGTTCTTTCTTTAAGTCTTCAAGTGAGTGTTGGATTTTTACTTGCTGCTGGGAAGGAAGAGAGGCGGCTTGCTCAAGAGTTATAAGTTCTTTGGCTATTGCTTCATGATTATCGGCAATATTTTTTAAGGCTTCTGGGTTATCTTTGTAGTTCAGTAACCTTCCGATTGTTATATCTCTTTTTAATAACATCTTTAATAGACGATCATCTTCCAAATATTTTTGAAAATTAATGCTTATTAAATATTTTGCTTCAGTTATAAGAAGACGGCTATGGGGATGGCATTCCACCGACAAAAGCCTGTAGATGGGCAAGGGATCAATTGTTGAATCCGTGCCATTGAGTAATTCAATAGCTTGATAGGGGGTGAGATAAAATGGGTCGTTATCCACCTCTTCTCTGTAGCCTGTTGGCGCATCATAAGGCCTTGCATGTGCAATAAGGGCACCCCTAATGTTAGGGCGAGAAAGAATTTCCATCTCTTCAACAGAAAAACGGCTGACCTCAAAAGGGTAACAAATGCCTAAATGAACGAGCGGGTGTGCTATATCCTGCTCAAAATTGATGGTTTGCTCAGGAAGCATGGACAATAAATCATCAAGAATATTGGGAATTTCGTTTTTATTATTCAATGATGAAAATTCTACGCCTAAACCCACCCGCCCATTACTAAAGCTAAAATAATTGCCTACATCTATATCCCAACTGTGGATTTTTATGCCCAGCAGGTTCATAGCTCCTTTGGTGTTTAAGGTTTCCAATTGTTGCTGCGTAAGGGATAATAACTCTGTATCGCTTATCAAACCAGCCTCTAAAACCGCCCAAACGCCAAGGCCATTATAAGCGCTGGCCAATTCTGGCGACATATTCTGCCAAGTTTCAGCTGTTATTTTTCCATTGCTCACTAAATGCAAAATACGCGGATAATTGAGAATTTCTGCCTGTTCTGGACTGGGTAGAGGAGAAATGCCCAAACTTTCAAAAAGCTGTTGGGGGGTGAGATTTAATGGTTGTTCTGCTGCTGTGTTGCTTCTTAAAATATAAGGCATTGCTTAATCTCTTTAAAATATAAGGCATTGCTTAATCTCTGTTATTTTTGGCTAATTTTATATAACATGCTGGTTAATATCAAGAAAAATTATGTTGGGGAGAGTTCCTGTAATCTTCGCTTTTCATGAAGCCCAAGATTAACCCAATAAAATAATCGCCCAAACCATCAGAGCATTGAGTACAGCCAGAAAAACCGCGGCGCTGCCTAAATCTTTAGCGCGTTTGGAAAGGGCATGTCGATCGCTGGAGATACGTTCTATGGTCACTTCAAAAGCCGTGTTTACAATTTCTACAATTAAAATCAGCATTAAGCTGGCAATCATCAACGCCCGCTCAATGGCTGCAATATCTAAGAAAAAAGCCAATATTGTACCGATAACAAGCAATATTAATTCTAGGCGAAAGGCTTCTTCGGTTGCAATAGCCGATTGCAGCCCTTCTAACGAATAGCCGGCGGCTTTGATTAATTTCAGGATACCCTTGGGTTTTTTAATATTTTTTTCTTCCATCATTTCAGCCTTTTATTTTTTTCAAATTTTTTAATCAACATCATCGTATTACAAGGAGACTTAACATGCCATTTAATGGTGCGGGCGCCTTTGCGCGTTTATATAATTGGGTTCAAGATAAATCAAATGGAATAAAAATTCAGGCCAGCCGTATGGATGCCGAAATGGACGGCATAGCCACCGCTCTTTCTAATTGTGTTACCCGTGATGGTCAATCCCCAGCTACTGCCCATATACCCATGGGTGGATTTCGTCATACCAATGTGGCTGATGGCGTACAGGCTAATGAATATACCAGTTTGGCTCAGGCACAAAAAGGAGCTTTTGCTTATGCCAATAGCGATAGTGGCAGTGCGAATGCTTATGTGGTTGCTTTAACCCCCAATTTAGCCAACTATAGCAGTGGCATGGTGGTGCGTTTTAACCCTGCTAACAATAATAGCGGTGCTTCTACCATTAACATTAATGGGCTTGGGGTAAAAAATATTTATGCGGGCGGTGCGCCCTTAAAAGGCGGGGAAATTATAGCGGGCGTTATTTCCACCTTAATTTATGATGGGGTGCAGTTTGAATTACAACAACATGCCACCCATTTACCCAAGGGAACGGGGGCTGTACAGCGGCCACTGACGCAAATTTTACGCCAATATATTACTTTTGAAGATTATGGCGCAGTGGGGGATGGCGTAACCGATGATAGTGCCGCTATTCAAGCTTGTTTGAATGCTAACCCTCATGCCACGATTATGGTGCAACCCAAATATTACCGTGTTAATTCTTATATTACCGTGCCCGTGAATAGTGGTATAAAATTAATGGGAGCGGGCGGCGTTAATGGCGCCAGTGTTATTACCGCTAATTTAGGGGTAGCAACCCCTGATAAAGGGGTTTTTCATTATGCGGCTACCAATACAAGTAACCCCAATTATGCGGCATTTGATTTAGAAAACATTCATATAAAAGGCAATAATAGCACCTGCCATGGTGTGTATTTACAATATTGTTATTTAGCCAACTGGCGTAATGTTATTATTGAAGGGTTTTATGGTTGTGGATTATTATTGGATAAATGCCAAGATGCCTCGTTTCATGATGTGCAGATTCAAGATTGTGGGCGTATTGCAACGGGCAGTTACAGCAATGTGAGTGATGTTTCCACCCATAGTAACGTTTCGCATGCGCCTTTACATTTTATTTCTACATGGGGCGGCGATCACTGTAATTCACTAAAATTTTATGGCGGCCAAATTGAGGCCAATAAGGTAGCCCCCAATATTTGGATTAATGACCAGGGGGCTATTGAAATTTATTTTTATAATATTCATAGCGAGCATCGCACTAATGTGCTGGCGGCCAGTGCCCCTATTGGTATTTGGTTGAAAGATGATGGTAGCGATCATCACCTTGTTGGGTTAAGAGTTTCGCAATTTGATACATTGGTGCGGGCTACTGGTTATGGTGGTAGCTATATGAGTAATATTATTCGGGGTGCTAAATTTGTACATGCCGAGGCCAATACAACCTATCAATTAAACATTGCCAATAGTCAGCTTAATGGTATTTCCTATACAGCCATGGGTGGTTTTAAGAAATTAGTGAATTGTAATATTCTGGGCGATATTACAATTGATTACAATGCAGGCCGTGCTGATATTGTGAATTGTGATATTAGCGGTAATGTTTCTGTGACCAATAATGGTGCATCCAACAAGGGGGTGCATATTTATGGTGGCAGCATTACTGGTAATGTGAATATTGCAGCAACATCACAAAATGATGGCCTTTATTACGCCAATATTGGTGGCACCCTTACATTTAATAGTTTGAATGGCCGTTGCTTATTTAATGATAGCACAGGTGCTGAAAGCGTGGATCAAACCGTGATTGGTCTGTATTTACCGGGGGCTACAAAACGGGAGATAACCTACGGCAGCACCACTCCTGCCTCTGGTTCTCGCCCTATGGTTCCCACCATTGGTACAGTGCCCCCAATGCTGGCAACCATATAGGAGCCGTATGGGCGGGTGGAGCATGGAATGATTTTGGCGCGATTATTGCCCAAAGCACACCCACGCTTCAAAATAGCTGGGTGGCTTATGGTAGTGGGTTTGGCGACCCTAAAGTAGCGCGCTATGGTAATTTTATTTATATGACCGGTATGATTCGCAGCGGTACGGTAACGGATGGTACCATTGTTTTTAATCTGCCCACCGGTTACAGACCAGCGCAAACACAACATGTTGCTGCCTTTGCTTTTAATAACGGAACCGGCACTGGCAGTGCGTGCACATTAAAAATAGAAACCAATGGTGATGTAAAGGTGTATTATGCTGTTGGTAATAGCTGGATTACGCTCAATTCAGTTGTTGTGTTGTAGAATTATGAGAAGGATAGAAGAAAAATTTCTTCTATCCTTCAATTAAAATCAGAATTTTGGTGTAAATTTCGTGCCACTTGCTACTTCAATTGGTATTGCTAAATATCTTAATGTCTCAGCCTCAACATTCTGTTGTGAACAACGATTAAAAATTTTTTCAAGTCTATCTACCAAGCCCAGTTTGTCACGATAATGTATGGCTTGAGCATAGGTGACCGCTGCCCCAATATCGCCAACCTTAGTATTGGACGTAATGCCAGAATAGGGAGCAATAAGCACATCTCCCTTGTCCGTAATATTACGCACCATTTCCTTAACATAAGTGCGAGCATAATAAAGCTCGTCAGATGTTTTTTGTGGTTCTGGCAACCTGTCATATAAAGACTTTAGCTCTCGCAATATATCTTTTACACTACCATCATAGAGCAAACAAATATTTCTTGCTGTGTCAACCACTTCATCAAGGGTTTCAAATTGAGTAGGGATAGACAATGTTGCTGACATTTTTTCCTCTAGTAAAATTTGATGTTAACACGAAGATTAATTATGATGAATACTGGGTAGTATGTTTGTAATATTTTTTTACGGTTGAGGCCCACTTTTATGGGCAAAATTTGTTGTGATACTATCGAAATATCGAATAACGGCTTCTGGCGCACGGGGCGTGCCTTTAGCAGCTTGATTATACAATTGCCTAATTGACCGTTGAAAACCAGCATCATCTGTGCCAAATTGTTTTTTCAGATCAGCAAGTCTTTTAGCTGCTTCTTGCACAGTATTAATGACTGTTTTTTGAGTAGGGGCTTGGGGCGTGATTGCTCGTCCAGCTTCTAATAGCTGCTCTAGGTTACTCAGGTCAAAAGGCTGTCCATCATCAGCTTGCTGTACAGAATTAGTCATTTTTTTTCCATTTATGCGTTAAAATTGTATAAGGCATGTAAATTTTGCATAGCTATATTTTTTGTCAAGAAAAAAATTACTTTTTTAAGATTAAAAATTATATCAATATAAGTTATTATTGATATAATTTATCATTATGTTACACCTAATTATATGTAAAATATAGGTAATCGGCTGGAGGCATAAAATGGTATTGGGGGCTAGTAGCTCAAATCAACGAGATGATCGAGATTCAACCGCAGATTTTGCTTCAATAACTGCAAATGTTATGGGGCAGGGCTTATTAGGCGCGGCAGCTTTGAGCACTCTTGTTATTACTTATCAATCATTAATCGCACCAATTTTTAATCAGGCGGCTTACCCAGATTTACAGGCACTAGAGGAAGCTGCCTTGCAATATCCTAACGATCCTTTTGTAACTGATTTCACGGATGCTTTGCATAACGCGAAAATAAGTGCAGATGCCGCTAATGCCCTAAAAATTACTGACCCTAAACAGCAACAACAAGCTGCTGAAAGCGTGCTGTTAAAAATAGGTTATAAACCAGAAGATGTGTTTCTCTCTCCTGCGGTAACGCCATTGGTATTGGGTGCCGTGGCGGATGATGCGGGAACTATTCCAACCGGTAATTGTGCTGTTGGTCGTGAAGCCAATGATGGTACAATGCAGGTGGCAGGTGTTACCTTTCAAACGCAGGGCGGTGTATGTAAATTGATAGATATTTACCGCTTAGGGTTAGCGGTAAATAATTTACAGCACAATAAACAAAAATTTGAGGTCAGCTTTGCTGATCCTTCCATACAAAAAGAAATGGGAAATATTCAAGCCACTCACCTTATTCTTGCAGCGCAAAAAATGGCTGCCCCTAAAGATGATGCGCTTCTCACACAATTTAAGGCTGGGGATGCTGTAACCCCGCAGCATTTGCAAGGGTTGGTTGATTTATTTAACCGAGAAATGCCATTACTGGGTGGAAAAATAAGCTGGACTTCTGCTTCAGCCTTGGAATTCACCGATTTATATGTGGGGAATAATGGGCGTGGTGAAAGAACTTATAATATAGAAAACGTTGCCCAAATATTGGCGGCTCAACAGAATGTGGTCTTAACTGGCAAGGAGACAGCATTAGATTTTGTATCTACGGCCAGTCGACAAAAAATGCATTTATTGAAAGCTGGGTTTTACAATAATGTGTTAACTACTATAAAAAACACGCCCGACTTAGGTAATCCTGCACAACCGGCTACATGGTCTATATTCAGTAAATTGGCTACTCAGGCTGGTATTAGCGCTGAATCAATCAGTTATGTGCAGCCATTTACAGCCATTACGGTATTTAATGACCCATTATGTAATTCTTTTCAACCACCTTCACCGCCGGGGCGCGATCGTGAAAGACCCCCCCGTAATGGCGGCGGCAGGGGCTTTAACGGCGGTGGCGGCGGATTTAATGGTGGGGGGGTGGTACGCCATGGTTATTTGGTGGTGGCGGCGGCAGCCCTAATGGCAATGGTGGTGGCTTTAACGGCGGAGGCGGTGGCCTTAATGGCAATGGTGGTGGCTTTAACGGCGGAGGCGGTTTTCTGTTTGTTCCTCCATTTCCTGCTATACCCCCCTCTAATCCTGTGTTGCCTCCTTCAGAGATATTACCGCCTACAACGCATATTCCAGATACTCCTCCCAACCCCTCAGTCAAGCCAGTACCAATTGGAGATCAGTGGCTTGGTGTTATTCTTGCTGCTGGAATGCTAGTTGCTCCAGCTATTCACAAGGGTAAAAAAAGGAAATTAACTCCTTAAAATCTTACCCATATCATCAAAAAACGTGAAAGGCTGGTTTTATATCAGCCTTTTTTTTACAATTTTTTTGAGGCAGTTTCATGGAACAAATTACCAGCAACAGAAAACACCCACCCGATGGGTGGCATATAGATAAAACCTTGAATATTACCGTATTTATTGGCCTGTTAGCACAGGCCATATTTTTTAGTAGCTATATGGGCAATTTGGAAAGCCGCGTGAGCCACTTAGAAGCCGATCAACTAAAAGATAATGCCGAGCGGGAACAGGCTGGCCGTGTGGATGAGCGGTTAAAAAATTTGGAAAAGGGCATTGAAAGCCTGCAACGGCAAATGAGTTACATAATCGAACATTTACCTTATGCAAATAAAGAAAGGAACGTACCATGAATGACGTAATGAACTGGCTGAGCAGCGATAATAACTGGCTAAACAGTATTACTACGGCTATAGCAGTGGCCAGCGTAATATGTGCTGGCACACCCACCCCGCCCACGGATAGTGTTTTGGGCAAGGCTTATAAAATTATAGAATTGCTGGCCTTTAATTTTGGTAAGGCCAAGCAATAACAGTACTACCTAAGAAAAGTTTCGCTTGGGCGATTTGCTATTCTCATTGACAGACCGAATATTGGTATTGGGATAACCACCGATAATGGCATCAGTAGTGATGATGCTTTCATCTCCCCAACGAACAATATATTGCAGATTAACGCCGGTTAAATCGGCACCAGTTAAATCAGCACCTCTTAAATCGGCGTAATCTAAATTGGCGTAGCGCAAATCAGCACCCCTTAAATCTGCACCCCTTAAATCAACCCATTGTAAATTAGCCTTGCTTAACAAGGCGCCAGCCAATTGAGCCCCTTGCAAATTAACGCCGTATAGGTTGGTTTCTGGGTTATCCAAACCAATAATCTGGCTAATATCTACCCCGCGCATATCCGCACCTATTAAACTGGCGCCGGTAATATCTGCCCCCACTAAATTAGCATCTCGTAACAAAGCTTGATCTAATTGAGCCCCAGCCAAATTAGCAAAAGAAAGATTGGCCTTAAATAAATCTGCACCATTGAGATGTGCGCCAAATAAATCTGCACCATGCATATTGGCACCAGTTAATTTAGCACCAGATAATCTAGCAAAAGCTAGCAATGCCTTTGAAAAATTGCATTCCCATAAAGGGGCGCGTGGAGGAAATATTACCCCTCTTAAATCTGCTTGAGAATAGTCGGTTCTGCCTTCATCGAATGGCAGAGAGATAAGAACAGGTTTTGGCTGCATGATCAAGCAATCTCCATATAAAATTTCCCCTTTTTTTACAAAAAATCACCGCATAAATCCATGTGACATGAATGTCGCAGGTGGATTGACCATGATGTTCAAAAAAATACAATAAGGAGCCATTTTCATGACTATTAATCTTTTATCACTAGACACGCAGCTACAAAAAAAGCTGATATTATTATTGGATCGATGTGGGGCGCATGGTTTTGCTATGCGCCCATTTTTTGCTGTGCGCACACCGTTACAGCAAGCGGCTTTGTGGCGACAATCGCGTTCTATTGAAGAAATTAGCGCAACCATTCGCGATTTGCGGGGAAAAAAAGCTACATATTTAGCCGGTTGTTTGGAAAAAGTAGGGGCGCAGCCCGATCATAAGCATGGCGTGGTAACCAACGCCTTACCTGGCCTTAGTTGGCATAATTGGGGGCAAGCCGTGGATTGCGTGCATATTAGCGCTGAAGGCAAGGCAATCTGGCAAGGCATGGCTTACGATGTGTATGCCGCTGAAGCCATTAAATTGGGTTTAACTGCCGGCCATTATTGGAAAATGCGTGATAGCGTGCATGTGCAATTGCCCATGGCCTCTTCACCGTTGGGGCAATATCAGCTGCTTGAAATTAATGACATAATGGAAGAGCGTTTTGGTACAATTTAGTTGCTAGGGGCAGAAAAAGTGAATTTTATGCATTGTCAAGCAGCCATGGCCAGTATAAATCTTTATTCATGAGTAACGATAGCCAGCCTTTTACTATTAGCAGCCCGTTTCAACCCGCGGGCGATCAACCGCAAGCCATTCGCCAATTGGTGGCTGGGTTACAAAAAGGTGCCCGCGATCAGGTATTATTGGGGGTCACGGGTTCAGGTAAAACCTTTACCGCCGCCCATGTCATCGCTGCGATGCAACGGCCAGCCCTTATTTTAGCGCCCAATAAAACCTTGGCTGCCCAGCTTTATGGTGAAATGAAAGCCTTATTTCCCCATAATGCGGTGGAATATTTTGTTTCTTATTATGATTATTATCAGCCAGAAGCCTATGTACCCCGTACCGATACTTATATTGAAAAAGAATCATCGATTAACGAACAAATAGATAGAATGCGTCACGCGGCTACCCGTTCATTATTAGAGCGGCGGGATTCTATTGTGGTGGCTTCGGTTTCTTGTATTTATGGTATCGGCTCGCCTGATTCTTATGGGGGAATGGTAATAAAAATAGCCGTGGGGGATAAAATTGGCCGCCAGCAATTATTAACCCAATTAGTGGATTTGCAATATAAACGCAATGATATAAGTTTCACCCGCGGTACATTTAGGGCGCGCGGTGATAATATTGATTTATACCCCGCCCATATGGAAGGGGCGGCGTGGCGTTTTTCACTATTTGGCGATGATGTGGAAACAATCACCGAATTTGACCCGCTAACTGGCGAGCGCATTAAAAAATTAGAAGCGGTGAAAATTTTTGCCAATAGCCATTATGTAACCCCGCGCCCCACTATTGAACAGGCTATCAAGCATATTCAGGCGGAATTAAAACAGCGTTTGCAGGAATTTGAAGAGGCTGGCAAATTGCTGGAGGCGCAGCGCATTCGGGAACGCACGCAATTTGATATAGAAATGCTGCAAGCCACCGGCGTGTGTAATGGCATTGAAAATTATTCCCGCTATCTCACAGGGCGCGCTTCGGGGGAGCCACCCCCCACTTTATTTGAATATCTGCCCGCTGATGCGCTACTGTTTTTGGATGAATCGCACGTTACAATCCCGCAATTGGGGGCCATGTATAAGGGCGATTTTCAGCGCAAAACCACCCTTTCCGAGCATGGCTTTCGCTTGCCTTCTTGTAAGGATAACCGCCCCTTAAAATTTGAAGAATGGGAGCGAATGCGCCCGCAAACCATCCATGTTTCTGCTACCCCAGGGGCTTGGGAATTGGAACGCACCGCCGGCGAGTTTGTTGAACAGGTGGTGCGCCCCACCGGTTTGATTGACCCCACGGTTATTATTCGCCCGACCCAACATCAAGTGGATGATTTAATTGCTGAATGTAAGGAGTTGGTGGCTAAGGGGCAGCGGGTGTTGGTTACCACTCTTACCAAAAAAATGGCTGAATCTCTTACCGATTATCTGGGGGAAGCAGGGGTAAAAACCCGTTATATGCACTCGGATGTAGAAACATTGGAGCGCATTCAAATTATCCAAGATTTACGCCTTGGCAATTTTGATGTATTGGTGGGCATTAACCTGCTGCGCGAAGGGCTGGATATACCCGAATGTGCGCTGGTTGCCATATTGGATGCGGATAAAGAAGGGTTTTTACGCGGGCGCACCGCCCTTATTCAAACCATTGGCCGCGCTGCTCGCCATTTAGAAGGGCGGGCTATATTATATGCCGATAAAATCACCCGCTCTATGCAAGAAGCGTTGGATGAAACCGCCAGAAGGCGGCAAAAACAGCTGGAATATAATGCGCTGCATGGTATTACCCCTAAGGGCGTGGAAAAGAAGATTAACGATATGCTGGAAAGCATGGGCGAAAAGCAAGAAAGCAAGGAAGTGAAGGAGGCCAATCTCATTGCTAACCGTGCAACCATTAAGCAGCTAGAAGAAAAAATGCGGGCGGCGGCGGCCAATTTAGAATTTGAAGAGGCGGCGCGCCTGCGCGATCAATTAAGAAAATTAGAAGCCGCAGAGCTGGGCTTGGTGGCCCTAAAAACAGGAAAAAGATAACAGGAAAAAGATAAAAGGACATCGCCATGATGAATTGGCCCAATTTTTTCACCCTCATTCGCTTTGTGGCTATTATCCCGATTATTGGGCTATTTTATGTGGGCGATGCGTGGGCCATGCAATTGGCCTTTGGCCTATATGCCGTGGCTTCTATTTCTGATTGGTTGGATGGATTTTTAGCCCGCAAATTACAGCAATTTACCCTGATTGGTAAGGTGATGGATTCAATTGGCGATAAGCTGTTGGTGGCTTCTACTTTGGTAATGCTGGTGGGGTTTGGCTATTTCAAGGGCTGGCAGATATTGGCAGCAGCCATTATGGTGATGCGGGAATTATTGATTTCTGGCCTGCGGGAATTTTTAGCCCCCTTAAATGTGCCCTTGCCCATTACTCCCTTAGCCCGCTGGAAAGCCACCATTCAAATGGTGGCCCTTGGTTTTTTTATTGCCCTTGGCGGTTGGCCCATATTAGCCACGCAGACTATAGTGATGCTGGCGGCCAATCTGGTTTTATTAGCGGCGGTGGCCTTAACCATCATAACGGGTACCGGCTATTGCCGGCAGGCTTGGGCCGTTCTTAAAAAAGGGTAGGGGGCATTTGATAATGGAGGGGGATGCACCCAAAATTGTACCACAAGATGATGGCCTTGGCCGTACTGAATTTGCCAAACTATTGGCGGATAGCATCATCAAGCTAAAAGTAGATGCTGGTTTTGTGTATGGGCTGTACGGCGAATGGGGCGTGGGTAAAAGCACCATTCTTAATTTTGTTGAGCATCACATAACAGAGCATAATAAAACCCATCATTATAAACGAGTGGTGGTGCTGCGTTTTAATCCTTGGATGTTTTCTTCCTCAGAGAAAATAGTGGCGCATTTTTTTGAGCAGCTGCAGCTGGTATTAAAAATCGCCGATGGGGTTGAAATATTAAAAAAAGCCGTGCAATGGATGGGGCGGCTGGAAACAGGTCTTACAATAGCACAGCCTTTTTTATCAAAAATTCCTATCATTTCCACTCTTATTGACCAATTAAAAGCCGCTAAATCTGCCCTTAATGATGAGGCGGAAGCCATGCAGTTGGATATTCATGGCCAACGGCAAAAAATTATTGAGGCAATGCAGAAGCAGCCCCATAAAATATTGGTGATGGTGGATGATGTGGATCGCTTATTTCCGCAAGAAATTCGGGATTTGATGCGCATGATTAAAGCGGTGTGTGATTTTCCCAACATGGTTTTTTTACTGGCCTGTGAACAGGATAGGGTGGCCGATGCTTTGGGCAACCCCTTAGAAAAAACCACTGAAAAAAGAATAGAAGATGGCCGCCGCTTTTTAGAAAAAATTGTGCAATTGGAACTGGAAGTGCCAGAGCCTTTTGAACACCCCCTATTTATGTCTGCTATGGAAAAATTTTCCAACGACATATTAGCACTTGAACCAGATTTACAAGATATTGAAACGACCGTTATAAAAAAGGGGGAGATGGTTGAGGAATTCAAGCAGCAAGAGCTACCCTTGATTTGGGCTTTGCTGAAAACCCCGCGTCACCGCATTCGCCTGCTCAATACCATGCAGGCCATTTACCCCTTGGTAAAAGAGCAGGCCTATTTATATGATTTTTTGATTGTGCAAACATTAAGAATTTATGCCCCCACTATTTACCAAGCGATTAAGCAGAAAAAATTGGTACAGTTAAAAGATAATGATTATTATTACGTTCTGCCTGAATATTATCAGGAATTAAAAAAAGACCCCACCATTAACCCCAACGCGTTGGAATTGGTGCATAAAATTTTTTTCAAAGAAATCTCAACAGAGGGTCGTATGCGTTCACAAGAAGAAGGTACCAGTTTCGGAGATCTTTTCAAAAAAGGCGTTGAGAGAGAAGCTATTCAAAAAGCCATGGTACGACAAAAAAATGGCTTCGACATTTATTTTCAACTGGCCCTTTCTCCCATGTGCGACACTGACGATGAAAAAGAGCGCGATGATGATGACCCCGCTTAAAAAGCCCCCAGCTTAGTGCTGTTAAGTTAAATGATATATTTTATTGCTATAAATTTAGCTTTACATGATGTTAGGGGTAACTTAGAATGGTGGCTGTGATGATGAAATTCAATAGTTCAGTTAAGCCTTTTCAGTGCTTTTTATCCTGTTGCGGGTGTGCTTGTTGCTGCGTGATACGTTAGCCCCTGCTTAATTTCCCCCCGCCCTAATTTTCGCCCGTTTTTATGGGTCTTCACGCTAAATAACACCGCATAAAAAATCATGCATACAATAAAAAATATTCTAGAGCTTATTGGCAACACGCCAATGGTAAGGGTAAATCACCTTGATACGGGGCCATGCACGTTATTTTTGAAATTGGAAAGCCATAACCCAGCCGGCTCGATTAAAGATAGGATTGCCTTATC
This sequence comes from Alphaproteobacteria bacterium, assembly GCA_049318825.1. Taxonomy (GTDB): domain Bacteria; phylum Pseudomonadota; class Alphaproteobacteria; order JBMOFM01; family JBMOFM01; genus JBMOFM01. Next base: position 115,056 of record JBMOFM010000001.1, read on the forward strand.
GATGATTGAAGCAGCCGAACGCGATGGCCAGCTAAAACCGGGTGGCACATTGGTGGAAGCCACAGCTGGAAATACAGGCTTAGGGCTAGCTTTGGTTGCCAGCCAGAAGGGTTATAAATTGGTGCTGGTTATTCCTGATAAAATGAGTCAGGAGAAAATAAATCATCTCAAGGCACTGGGCGTAGAGGTGGTTATCACCCGCTCGGATGTGGGGATTGGTCATCTTGAATATTATCAGGATATGGCTAGGCGCATAGCATCTGAACGCGGCGGTTTTTATGTGAACCAATTTGAGAACATCAACAACCCATTAACCCATGAGCGTAGCACCGGACCAGAAATATGGCAGCAGCTAGAACAGCGGATTGATGCCATGGTGGTGGGGGTTGGCTCGGGTGGAACCTTAACTGGCCTAGGCCGTTATTTTCGTAAAGTATCGCCCCATACCGAAATGATATTGGCCGATCCTAAAGGCTCTATTCTTGCCCCATTGGTGAATGAGGGCATTACCATTGAAGCGGGAAGCTGGTTAGTGGAAGGGATTGGCGAGGATTTTGTTCCCACCAATTGTAACCTCGATTTTGTGGCCAAGGCTTACACCATTACCGATGCCGAAAGCATTGCCACCGCGCGTGATGTATTAAAGCATGAAGGGATTATCTGTGGCTCTTCTTCTGGCACACTCATCGCGGCGGCCTTGCGCTATTGCCGTGCCCAAACCACTCCCAAACGGGTTGTAACGTTGGTATGCGATAGCGGCAACAAATATCTCTCGAAAATCTATAATAGCTATTGGCTGGATGATCAGGGGTTTATTGAGCGCGAACCAACCAATGATTTGCGCGATGTTATCACCCGTCCTCATACTGCTAAAAATTCTATTACCGTGCTACCCTCCGAAAATTTGCAAGCGGCCTATCGCAAAATGAAAATGTATGATGTATCGCAAATGCCGGTGATGGAAAATGGAAAGCTTTTGGGCATTATATCGGAAATGGATATTCTGGTTGCGGTAATGGGAAACCCTGATGGGTTTAGCCTATGCGTGGCGGATGCGATGACAAAAAATCTTGTAACAGTATCTGTTAATACAAGCCTTACCGATTTACTCCCAATTTTTGAAAGAGGCCTTGTAGTGATTGTGATGGACAACAGCAATTTTCTTGGCCTTATCACGCCCATCGATTTACTTCAATATTTACGCAAACAAATAGGACACGCCTGAGATGAGCAGAAAAAACAATAATTCATGGCATTTTGATACCCGTGCTATTCATGCCGATCAGGATTTTGACGAAACAACAGGGGCGGTTATCACCCCAATTTATGCCACCTCTACCTATGCTCAACTAGCACCCGGAGAGCATAAAGGCTTTGATTATGGCCGCAGCCAGAATCCTACACGTTTTGCCTATGAGCGTGCTGTTGCCAACCTTGAAGGAGGCAGTGCAGGTTTTGCTTTTGCTTCAGGTTTAGCTGCAGCATCAACGGTGCTGGAATTGCTGGAAGCTGGCTCACATATTGTTGCGACCGATGATCTTTATGGTGGCACCTACCGTTTATTTGAACGGGTGCGTAAATATTCAGCCAAGCTCAGTGTTTCTTATGTTGATCTGAGTGATCCAGAAGCACTGGCGGCAGCAATTCAGCCCAATACTAAAATGCTATGGGTGGAAACACCCACCAACCCGCTGCTGAAGCTGGTGGATTTGCCAGCGCTTGCCAGTATTGCCCAGAAACACGGCTTTATCACCGTGGCAGATAATACTTTTGCTACACCTTATTTACAGCGGCCATTAGAGTTGGGTTTTGATATTGTGCTGCATTCAGCCACTAAATATATTAATGGCCATTCGGATGTTATCGGTGGTGTAGCCGTGGTAGGAAATAATAAAGAACTGGCAGAAAAGTTAGGTTTTTTACAAAATTCCATCGGGGCTATTGCTAGCCCCTTTGATAGTTTTTTGATTCATCGCGGGTTAAAAACATTAGGCATACGCATGGAACGCCATAGCAGCAATGCATTGGCCGTTGCCAAGTGGTTGGAGGCTCATCCCGCGGTAGAGCGCGTTTACTACCCATACTTACCAAGCCACCCACAATATACGCTTGCGCTCAGGCAAATGCACAATGGCGGCGGTATGGTTTCTGCTATCCTTAAAGGCGGGCAGGATGCTGCTGTGCATTTGTTAAAAAAGGTGCAAGTATTTACACTCGCAGAAAGCCTTGGGGGTGTTGAAAGCCTGATTGAACACCCCACTACCATGACTCATGCTTCTATTCCCGCCGCAATTCGCCACAAAATTGGTATTGCCGATGGGTTAATTCGTATTTCTGCGGGCATAGAAAACCAAGCCGACCTGATCGCCGATTTAGAAAAGGCAATTGAGTAGCCCAAATGTTATTTGGACGGTTTGCTGAATAAATTAGGGAATAGTTTTTTTTCTGGTGGCTTTTGCTCTTCTATGCCCAGTAAGCTGCGGGCAATATCCCTAATCACAATGGTGACTGGTGCATTGGGCGAAAGCTGCGCTAAGGGCTTGCCCTGATTAGCGGCTTCTGCCACCAGCTTATAATCTTCAGGAATTTGGAAAGGAATGCGGGTTTGCAGGCTTTTTTCCATGGCCTCTAAGGGCAGGGGAAATTGCCCAGGTTTTAAGGGAGGAAAGCGGCCAATCACTGGCACTAAATGGCTATCTTTACCAATAATATTTTTCAGGCGGCCATAATCGCGAATACTCACCAGCGATAGATCCAGCACCATCAGTAATTTTTCTGCCTCGGCCAGCACATTGCGGTGCGTGCCTGCCAAATGGCGGGGCATTTCCATCACCACCACCTCAAATCTATCCTTTAATCGGCGCAATAAATTAGAAACGCCAACCTCAGAAAAGCCAAAGGGTTGATCCAGATTTTCTTCTGCACTCAGCAATTGTAAATGCTCATTCACCCGCACTAAGGTGCTGCCCAGCAATAAATCATCCAGCTGATCTGGTCGTTCTAACGCTTCACGCAGGCCGGGGCCAGTTTCAGTATCCAAGGCGAGGCCAGCCGTGCTGAAGCGTAAGTCTAAATCCAGCAACACCGTGTTTAAGCCAAAGCTATTGGCCAGCATCCATGCTAAATTAACCGCCAGCGTGGTGGTGCCAATACCGCCGCGCATGCCCATGACCACAATCACATGTTTGCGGATGGTTTGGCCACCAGATTTTGGCCCCGCCATGGTGCGAATAACATTAGAAAGAGTAGTAGATGAAAGCGGTTTTAGTAAATATTCTTCCACCCCTGCCGTAATAAAACGGCGATACATATTAATATCGTTAGTACTGGCTACCACTACTACTCGCCCACCAGCGGGGATTTTTTTTAATAATGTCACCACCTGATTGCCCGGATCGGTAACGCCGTCAATATCCACCACAAAAATACCGGCCTGCTCGCCAGCATAACCTGCCGCTAAGGCTGAAAAACCACCAGAAAGTAGCTCTACCGCGGTGCCAAGCTCCAACCCTGTTTGCTGCAACAAGGTTTGAAAATCAGGATCAGTGGAAACGGCGACGATACGCAAATTTTTCTCCGTTATGAGGGGGTTATTTGGTGGTTTTGGTTTCAATTAATGGAGCAACCTTGCCTTCACGGTAGGTATTTACCGCCCGCACTGCAGCCACGGCATCAGCTGGCCCTACATTTCTGCCGCCCGCTAAATCTTGTGGATTATGCACCATTAAGGCCAGATTACGGGCATTGAAACAGCCTAATGGCTCTAGCTGATTATTACTTAAGGGGTGTGTTTCAGCTGGGTTGGTGAGGCTTGGGCAATGTTCGGGAAAACGCACATAATCACCATTGGCTGATTTTATGGCGGTTGCTTTCCACGCTTCATGCTGCTTTGTACCGGCCAATTTATCGGGGGTAGGAAGAGAATCGCAAGCGGTTAATAATAACACCAGTAAAAATAAATGAAGGGAAGGGGATAAACGCATTATTTTTTTCCTTCTTGGTAATTACCTTGGTTATTGCTTTTATGAGAAGCGGCAATGGGCAGGAGAGGGGTAGCCACCACAGGCTGTGGTAACATGAAGCCATGTTGACCAAGAGGCTGCTGTAAGGCAGCTTGCTCGCTTGTTTTTTCTATCTCACCCAACATTTTACCATCTAATAAACGCACCAGATCATTAGGGGCTGAAAATTTATCCAACGGGGTTTCCATTTGCCCTGCGGGTACTGGATTAACCAAATAAGGCGTTACCAGAATAACCAGTTCGCTTTCTTCACGGCGGAAAGAATTAGAGCGAAATAATGGCCCTAATACTGGTAATTGTTCTAAATAGGGAAATTTTTCCACCCGTTGATTAACCAAATCGGATAATAAACCAGCAATGGCAAAACTTTGGCCGCTGGAAAGCTCTACCGTGGTTTCTGCCCATCGGGTGGTAATGGCTGGAATACCGGCTTGCCCTTGTACAATCACCACCTCGTTGCTGCGATCAAGCAAACTTACCTCTGGTCGTACTTTTAGGTTGATACGGTTTTCGTCAATCACCGTGGGTGAAAAAGCTAAAGATACCCCATATTTGCGCCATTCAATCACAATACCATTTTGGTTGGGTACAGGAATGGGGATTTCACCACCAGCCAGAAAACTGGCCGTTTCACCAGACATAGCGGTCAGGTTAGGTTCGGCTAAAATAGAAACCAGCCCATCTTCTGCCAACATATCTAAAAATCCGGTAAGGTCGAAGCGGCCAAGGCCAGTAATCAGGCGCACAAATTCTGAACCACTGCCAACGCCAGTACCAGTTTGGGTGCCAAAGCTGAAGCGATTATTGGCTGTACCATTACGGTTCATGCCTATATCCCACCGAAAACCCAAATCTTTAACCACATTGCGGCGAATTTCTGCCATGCGCACGCGTAAATTCACCTGCGTGGAGCCAGTGATTTTCAAGCGATTAATCACCTTTCCCGTACCACCTAAATATAGCTCGGTAGAAGCTATCACATCCGCCGCTTCGCGGGGGCTTGGCACTTCCCCAATTACGGCAATACCATCACCTTCTGGTTCAATTTTTAATTTTAAGCCGGGAAAACGCTGGGTAACCAAATCAAATAACCGATCCTTGGTTATTTGTTGAGCGGCAGTGTTGGGGCGTACCTCCACGGTGCGGTTTAAGATAACCCGTTGATCTTCAGAAACAGCAAACACCGTGGTTTCACCAGCCGAACGCCCATAAACCACCACCATGGTTGGTGCAAGCACCTGCACATCCGCCACCTTAGGATCGGATACAAAAACCGAAGAGGCTGGCTCTGGTAAGCGAATAGGCTCCCCCTTATTCACCGCTACCAATAAATGGCCGGTGGAAGCTTTTTCAGCTAAGCCTTTGTCATGCACGCTTTCTTGCACCAGCTCGTTCATGTTTAATGGCGGCGGCGGTGGCAAGGGTACGGCTTTTTTTTCTTCTGCTGCAACGCTGTGAATATTGAATAACAAGGCTGCCAGCACGAATGATGTTCTATATATATGGCCTTTTGTTGGCACCATGTTGGGTTGGGGTGAAAGTGCCTGAAACTTTTTATAAGCTTTATAGTGATGTTTCATGGTAAGGACAGCCAATTTCAGTGAATATTATTCATTGCATCTTAAAAGTTATTAAGAACTGATTGAGATAAGACGCGATGATGAACCTTTTGGCCTATTGTTGCAGGGAAGCTAATGGTTTAAGGTAAAAAAAAATTTTACCGATGGATTTTGTTTTGTCTCATTCTTCCCCTCCTTCTATCCCCACCATTGGGGTTGTTAGCCTTGGTTGCCCAAAAGCACTGGTCGATTCGGAACGTATTATCACGCAGTTGCGCGCTGAAGGTTACCGTTTTTCTGGCTCTTATGAGGGCGCGGATGTGGTGATTGTTAATACTTGCGGGTTTTTGGATAGTGCCCGTCAAGAATCGCTAGAGGCGATTGGCGAGGCGATTGCCGCTAATGGCCGAGTGATTGTAACCGGCTGTATGGGGGCAGAACCTGAAGAAATTAGAAAAATTCACCCCAAAGTATTAGCGGTAACAGGCCCTCAGCAATATGAAAGCGTGGTGCAGGCCGTGCATGAGGCGGTGCCCCCCGTGCATAACCCCTTATTGGATTTAGTGCCGCCGCAAGGCATTCGCCTGACACCGCGCCATTATGCTTATCTCAAAATTTCAGAAGGCTGTAACAACCGTTGCAGTTTTTGTATTATTCCCCATTTACGGGGCGATTTGGTAAGCCGCCCTTTACCTGAAATATTGCGCGAAGCCGATAAATTATTAAAGGCTGGGGTAAAAGAGCTGTTGGTGATTTCTCAAGATACCAGTGCTTATGGTTTGGATTTGAAATATCAAGAAGGCGAATGGCAGGGCAGAAAAGTGCAAAGTCGTTTTCTTGATTTATGCACTGAACTCGGCAAGATGGCTCAAGAAAAAGGGGCGTGGGTGCGCTTGCATTATGTGTACCCCTATCCCCATGTGGATGCAGCTATCCCATTGATGGCAGAAGGTTTAATTTTGCCCTATTTAGACATTCCCTTTCAACATGCTGCCCCTAATGTATTAAAAGCCATGCGCCGACCTGCGCATCAGGAAAAAACTTTAGCGCGGTTAGAAAAATGGCGGTCTATTTGCCCAGAACTTACTATTCGTTCTAGCTTTATTGTGGGTTTCCCTGGGGAAACAGAAGAAGATTTCCAATTTTTATTGGATTGGCTGAGTGAAGCAAAGATTGACCGCTTGGGCTGCTTTAAGTATGAAGCCGTAGCAGGAGCTGCGGCTAATGAGATTGGCCAATTTGTACCGCAAGAAGTTATTAATGAACGCTGGGAGCGGTTAATGGCGCACCAGCATCATATCAGCGAAGCACGCTTGCAGGCCAAAATTGGTAAAACCATGGCGGTGTTGATCGATGAGGCTAGTAAAAAATCAGCTGTTGGCCGCAGCATGGGCGATGCACCCGAAATTGACGGTATGGTTAAGGTGAAAACCACCCGCCAATTGCAAGCAGGGGATATTGTACAGGTAAAGATTACGAAAACCGATGCCTATGATTTGCAGGGCATATTGGTTGAATGAGTATTAATAATTGGCTTTTAAGCAGGCTATTGAGTGGAAATGGTAACCCATTGATCCACCAATTCTTGATAGATGGGTATCAATTCTTGTAACAATATATGCCTATCCCATATTAGTTGTTCTGGGGTATGGCGTTGAATGATTTTTTCGCGCTCTTTCACTCGTTGACAGGCAATTGCTGGCGGGCAATCCAAATGGTGCATTTCTACCCTATAGCCTTGGGATTTTAGTTGTTGGATGAGCGTGATATGATCGCGAAAAGCCGCGCTATGATCAAATAAAATAGATTGGTGATGTTCAGTCATGGCTTGAAATAAATGGTAGCCAATCGCTCTGGCTGGTAATTCCCATAGTGAAAAAGCCTGAATTAAGCCTAATTTTTCTTTATCTTGGTTATAACCCCTTAAAGATTCCATTACACCATCAAAATGGATATGGCAAAATTCTGTATGCTGGGTAATAAATTTTTTAGCATAAGTGGTTTTACCACTACCCGGCACGCCGCATAAATGAATGAGTGTGGGTTGGGGGGATGAAGAAGACGCTTGTGCCAGCCTTTTTTCAATAAGCTCTGCCGCTTCAATTAACAATTCAGGGGGGATATCCGCATAAGGAATGATTTTTTCTTTTGTAATGATGGCCATTTTTTCTTTACCTACAATCTATTCGTGCTCATTTTATTTGAAATTATTTCTATACGCATTATAAGGAACACTCTATATTTATAGTTTCTTGCAGAGTGTCATGGTATGCGTCAAAAAAAATCCCTAATTTTACTCCCCGGTTTATTGTGTGATGCAGAATTATATGGCGCGCAAATACAGCATCTGCAGGATATTGCCGACATAAAAGTAATTGATTTCAGTACCGCTGATAGCATTGATGCAATGGCGCAATTAGTATTAGAGCAAGCACCACCGCAATTTTCATTGGCAGGCCTTTCCATGGGGGGCTATATTGCTTTTGAGATAATGCGCCGCGCGCCGCAACGGGTAGAGCGGCTTTGCTTGATGAACACCAGAGCCGGTATGGATAGCCATGAGCAATTGGAACGGCGCCATGGTTTGATGAATTTAGCCGAAATGGGAGAATTTAAGGGTATTACCCCACGTTTATTGCCCATGATGATTTCTGCCCATTCTCTGGAAAAGAAAATAGCAGGGCAAAAAATTATGGCCATGGCAGAGCGCATGGGTAAAGATGCATTTATACGCCAACAATTGGCGGTAATTAACCGTAGCGATAGCCGTTCTACCTTGGCGGATATTGGCTGCCCTACTTTAGTAATTGCTGGGCGTGAAGATCAAATCACCCCATTAGCACATCTACAAGAAATTGCCGATGGTATTGGCAATAGCCGTTTGGCATTGCTGGAAAATTGCGGTCATTTATCACCCATTGAACAACCAGAAGCAGTGACCACATTAATCAGATTGTGGTTTCAGGCTAACAATCAACATATTTTGTAATTTTATTTTGCAATACAGCTTGTTTTTGGAAAGTTCCGCACTAGTCTTAGGGTAGTAGAGAAATATGATTATATTAATGTATGAGATTGAAAACATTGAAATAAATTTTTGTATGCTGTTTTCACTTGCTCTAGCTAGTAGGGCATCATGGGAGTGGTGATAATAATCATATTTTCTTTACTCCCCCAAAAACTAGCCTAGAAAACAGAACATTTTCTAGGCATTTTTTTTAAGGTGCTGCACTTTTAAGAGGTTTTTGTACAGTAGCTAGTTGGAATGTGGCCATGCCCACCGCTGGTTGGTTGCTCAAGTCTTTTGCAAAATGGCCAATTAACGTCGCCACCAATTTAGGAGCAATCGTTACTTCATTATTTTCTGGATTTAGGATCAGAAAATCATCTTTTACTAGTGCTCGAAACGCTGCTGCGTAACCACTATAATAATCGGTTATACGGCAATCTTGGGGAAGGTCTTTTACCCATACGGGTTTTTCACCCGCCAAAATATGTTGTGCTACAGCCTGAATAACCCTGTGCACAATAATTTCTTTTTCTAAAGCATTGCGGCCACGGCCAGCAAATAACTCCATAAACTCTCTAGGTTTTTTTTTGAGCAAATAATAGCACAAAAGGCACAAAGGCATCGCTAGCAGCACCATTAAAGCCAGCAACCAAAGAAGAATCAAGCATTATACTTACCCCTAACAATAATTATGCCAACATATATAATTATTGTTAAAATTAATCAAGTTATTTATACGTCCAGATTTTTTACCTCTAGCGCGTGATCTTGAATAAATTGGCGGCGTGGTTCTACCACATCGCCCATCAGGGTAGAGAAAATATCATCCGCCTGATCGCCGTGGCTCACTTTTACCTGCAATAATGAGCGCGCATTCGGATCAAGCGTGGTTTCAGCCAATTGCCCAGGGTTCATTTCACCCAACCCTTTATAACGCTGAATAGTAAGGCCGCGGCGGCCTGTTTCCATAATACCATCCGCCAGCGATAAGGGGCCAGAAATTTTTACCAAATCCTTGCCTTGATGTTGCAGCCAACCCGATAGAGCATTATATTCAACCAATTGCTCATGCAGGCTATTAAGACGACGAATTTCTGGCGTAGTGAGGAGTTCTGCTCCCAATTTTACTTCCTGATCTACCCCCAAATGATGGTGCAAAATCCGGAAGCCATCACCATTTTCATGGGTAACTTCCCATACTCCACCCAGATTTTCCTGCGGGTGGTTGAGGCGTTCTTGTAATTGTTCAGCCAGTTTTATGGCTGTTTCATGATCGTCGAGCAGTTTTTCATCCAACATGCCAATGATGGCTGCTTTTTCAATCAGCGGTAAATGTTCAGGGCGCGCCACCACGGCTTCCAATAAATTCTTTACTTGGCGGGCTTCTTTCAGCATGCGCTCCAAATCTTTACCAGCCAGCTGTACGCCATCCGCTTTTACTAATACAGTTTCTTCTAAACCCGTGCGGGTCAGATGCTCTTGCAATTGGCGATCATCTTTCAAATAAAGCGATGTTTTCCCCTTCTTCACCAGATATAGTGGCGGCTGAGCGATATATAAATGGCCGTTTTCAATTAAGGCCGGCATTTGGCGGTAGAAAAAGGTGAGTAACAAAGTGCGGATGTGACTGCCATCCACGTCAGCATCGGTCATGATAATGATTTTATGATAACGCAATTTATTCAAATCAAAATCTTCTGCCCCAATATTGGTGCCCAAGGCCGCAATAATCGCGGTAATCTCACTGGAGCCTAGCATTTTATCAAAACGAGCGCGCTCCACATTCAAAATTTTTCCTCGTAAGGGTAAAATAGCTTGAAAACGGCGGTTACGGCCGGATTTTGCTGTACCACCCGCCGAATCTCCCTCAACCAGAAATAATTCAGCATTACTGGGGTCACGTTCTTCACAATCGGCCAATTTACCGGGCAGGGCAGCTGAATCCAGCGGGCCTTTGCGCCGTGTCATTTCTCTAGCGCGGCGGGCTGCTTCTCTAGCGGCTGCGGCTTCCACCATTTTGGAAACAATTTTTTTGGCATCGGCTGGGTTTTCCCCCAACCATGTGGATAAAGCTTCCATGGTCACTTGCTCAACCACCGGCCGCACTTCAGAAGAAACCAGCTTATCTTTGGTTTGGCTAGAAAATTTAGGATCTGGCACTTTTACCGATAACACACAGGTAAGCCCTTCGCGCATATCATCGCCCGATAATTGCACTTTTTCCTTTTTAATAAGGTTATTTTCTTGCACATAGGCATTCATTGAGCGGGTAAGGGCACTACGAAAGCCCGCTAAATGGGTTCCACCATCGCGTTGAGGAATGTTATTGGTAAAACACAGCATGTTTTCATGGTAGGAATCATTCCATTGCAGGGCAATTTGCACCACAATGCCGTCTTTTTCGCCTTCCAGAAACAAAGAGTTTTTATGAATGGATTGCTTGGAACGATCAAGCCATGCAACATATTCCTGCAAGCCACCGCGAAACTGTAAATCCAGCCGCTTTTCTTCTTTGCCGCGTTGATCGGTGAGAGAAATTTTCACCCCAGAGTTCAAAAAAGCCAGCTCGCGTAGGCGATGTTCTAAGGTGCCATAATCAAAAACTGTTTTGGTAAATGTTTCAGAAGAAGGCAAAAAAGTAATTTCCGTGCCGCTTTTACCCGGCACTAAATGGCGGGCGGCCAATGGGGCTTCTGCCACGCCGTGAATAAAACGCATGCCCCATTCGCGGTTCTCCCGCCAAATGCGCAGTTCCAACCATGAGGAAAGAGCATTCACCACCGATACACCCACACCGTGCAAACCGCCCGAAACCTTATAGGAATTTTGATCGAACTTACCACCCGCATGCAGCTGGGTCATGATAACTTCGGCAGCTGAAACGCCTTCTTCTTCGTGCATATCCACTGGAATACCGCGACCATTATCGCGCACGGTGGCCGAACCATCGGCATTAAGCACCACATCCACCTGATCGCAATGGCCAGCCAAGGCTTCATCCACCGCATTATCCACCACCTCATACACCATGTGGTGCAGGCCGCTACCATCATCGGTATCGCCAATATACATACCGGGGCGTTTACGCACGGCATCCAACCCCTTCAACACCTTAATGGAATTAGCGCCATAATCATCGGCGGCTTCCTGTGTGGCGGTTTTAGTATAATCTTGCGGTACTATTTTGAGTTCTTCGGCGGTTTTCATATTTTTTTTCTGATAATTTTCTAAATAATTACATTGCAGACGATAGTATAACCTGATCTGGCACTTCTACATAACCCAATTTCACAAATTGGGCATTTCCCCGCAGGGCAGCGAAATCCTGTTCATCCACACCAGTTAACCATATCTGCATAGCAAGTGCCATGAATTGTTGCAAGGCTGAAGCACGTCTTTTCGCATCAAAATGTGCGGCGACCTCATCCAGCAACAAAATAGGTGGGGTTTTGCGGGTATGCTTTAACATTCTTGCATGCGCCAACATCATGGAGAGCAATAAAGCTTTTTGCTCGCCGGTAGAACATTGTTCTGCTTTCATCTTTTTCTGTTGGTAGGTGATCTGCCAATCAGCTCGTTGCGGGCCTGCTAGAGGCAAATATTGTTGGCTGCGTTGCTGCTTTAACTTGGCCATTAATTGTTGTTCAGCCTCTATGGCGGGACATTCTTGTAATAAATTTTCTGCCATGCCATGCAATTTTATCTCGGGCAGGGGAAAAGAATCATCCTCCGCCAACATGTGCTGTTGTAATAAATGCGCCAGTTGTAAGCGGGTGCCAGCCAAGGCAATGGTGTTTTCTACCATTACCCGCTCTAAGCCCTCTAGCCAAAATGGTTCATATTGACTGTTTTCTAAAAGGGCAGCACGTTCTTTCATAGCGTGTTCATAACGCGCCATCTGGCTTGCATGGTCGGGGTTTAGGTGAAAACATAACCGATCAAAAAAACGCCTCCTTACGCTTGCAGGCTCAACAAATAGCCTATCCATGGCGGGGGTTATCCAGCAAATCGGCACTGAGTGCGCCAATTGCCCTAAACTGGCATTTTCTTTATCATTAATAATCAACCGCCGCCGCCCACCGCCCGCCTGAATGCCAGTTTTTACCTCTAAATCTTGACCATTAACCTGAATATGCGCCTGTATCCCCCAACCCGTAGGCGGTTGATTGGGGCGTTGATAAGAATGGTGCTCAAATTCAGCCAGCGAAGCATTGCGCAGCCCCTTGCCGGGTGAAAACAAGCTAATGCCTTCTAAAATATTGGTTTTGCCCATGCCATTGGCACCAGTAATGACCACTGCCGCCGCGTTAGGGGTGAGAAGCGAAAATTCAATATAAGAACGAAAATAATTGAATTGTAACGCGGTAATCAAGGCGAAAACTGAAGCTGTGGGGAGAGTGTTTTTTTCATATCGCGGTGGGGGATGTTAGAATCGAGATATTCATCACTGCATACCTCAAAACCAAGCTTTTCATAAAAATTCAACGCATGGGTTTGCGCGCTTAATATGGCCAAGGCTGGCGGCAGGGTAATGTTATGAATGTCCCCCAGAATAAATTGCATCAGGCTTTTACCCAAGCCTTTACCCTGAAATTCGGATAATACCGCTACCCGTTGAATTTTTGCCTTGCCCTCGTAAAACATTACCCTTGCCGTGGCGGCGGGCTGCTCATTCAACAATAATAAATAATGCTGACACTGGTCATCCTTACCATCCACCTCATCTTCTGGTGGTACCGCTTGGCCTTTAATAAACACCTCAGCGCGAATATACCAGCATTGCTGCATCTGTTCTTCGGTGGTTACTGGGTGAATAGTAATGACGGGTTGCTTATTCATGTTGAGTTATTCATCCAGTAACAAATAGGGCAGGGGCTCTACCTCAAACCCGCATAGGCATTAACACATACAGCGCGCTTTCATCATTAGCCGCGCCAATCACTGTGGGCGAACCCGAATCAGACATTGAAAAACGGCAACCGCCACCATCAAGCTGGGCGGCAATGTCTAACAGATAGCGTGAATTAAATCCTATTTCCATGGGGGCATCGGTATAGCTGGCTTCAATTTCTTCCACGGCACTGCCTGCTTCAGCAGAATGAGCTGAAACCGTAATGCCACCTTCATGCAAAGCCAGTTTTACGGCTCTGGTTTTTTCAGTGGAGATTGTTGAAACCCTATCCACCACACTGGCAAATATTTTAGAATCAACTTCCATCACGCGGTTATTACCGGTTGGAATCACCCGTTCATAATCAGGGAATGTCCCATCGATTAATTTAGAGGTCAGCACCACGGCGCCAATAGAAAAACGCACCTTATTGCCAGATAAGGAAACAGTTACCTGTTCATCGCCTTCATCCATTAATTTGCGTACCTCAGCAATGGTTTTACGGGGAATAATAACCCCCGGCATATTGGCTGCGCCCTCCGGCAAGGCTACATCCACCCTTGCTAGGCGATGTCCATCCGTAGCCACCGCCCGCAGCACTGCCCCTGAAGAAAGGGTTGGTACATGCAAATAAATACCATTGAGATAATAACGGGTTTCTTCCGTGGAAACTGCAAATTTTACCCGATCAAAAATCTGTTTGAGCGTTAGTGTGGGTAAGGTAAAACTGGTGGGCAGTTCCCCAGCCGATAATTGAGGAAAATCTTCTACCGGCAGGGCACCAATTTTGAAATTGGAGCGGCCAGATTTTACCTGCAATTGCGGGCTACTGGCTTGTTTTTCAAGCTCAACAGGCCGATCATCCGGCAATTTACGGATAATATCATATAACATATGGGCAGGGGCAGTGGTTGCGCCCGATTCTTCAATGTCAGCATTAATGCTGCCCACAATCTCCACATCCATATCGGTAGCACTAAGCTTGAGCTGCCCATCCGTGGCATCCAGCAACACGTTAGAAAGAATAGGAATAGTATTGCGCCGTTCTACAACACTTTGAATATGCGATAATGCCTTCAACAAAGCAGCGCGATCCACACGAAGTTTCATAATACTATAACCTCTATAAATATATCTGTTTTTTTCTAACCTTGCTTTCGCAAAAAGGCAATCGTTAAAATCTCAATTCTGTGAGTTCTGACCCTAACCCAAAGCACGGCGCAATAATTCAACATCTTCCGCAACGCCGGCTTCACTTTCCATCAACTCTTCAATTTTGCGTACCGCATGCATCACCGTGGTGTGATCCCGCCCACCAAATTTTCGTCCGATTTCTGGCAATGATTTAGCGGTTAACATTTTGCATAAATACATTGCAATTTGCCGTGGACGAGCAATAGCCCGCGAGCGACGTTCAGAAAACATATCCGCTACCCGAATATTATAATGCTCGGCCACTTTTCGCTGAATTTCATCAATGGATAGACGGCGATCATTAGCGCGCAATAAGTCCCGCAATACTTCTTGGCATGTTTCCAATGTTACTGGCCTGCCCACCAGTTCAGCATGCGCCACAATTCGGTTTAATGCCCCCTCTAATTCCCGAACATTAGAACTGATGCGATGGGCCAAATATTCTAACACTTTTTGAGGAATAGTTTTTTGCAATACTTCGCACTTCATTTGCAAAATACCAAGGCGCAACTCATAGGTGGTGGGGTGAATATCCGCCACTAACCCCCAACCAAGGCGAGAACGTAACCGCTCTTCCATGCCTTCCAAATCAGAAGGGCTTTTATCAGCAGAAATAATAATTTGTCGATTTTGATCCACCAAGGCATTAAACGTATGGAAAAATTCTTCTTGCGTGGAGTCTTTACCGCAAATGAATTGAATATCATCAATCATCAATACATCAACCGAGCGAAACTGCTCCTTAAATGCCATCACATCCTTAAACCGTAAGGCTTTAACAAATTGATACATGAATTTTTCTGCGGATAGGTAAATCACCTGCCGTTCTGGGGTGCGGCGGTGAATAGCCCAAGCAATAGCATGCATCAAGTGGGTTTTGCCAAGCCCCACCCCGCCATATAAAAACAAAGGGTTAAAGGGCACAATACTTGATTCTGCTACCCGCCGCGCTGCTGCATGCGCCAATTCATTCGGTTTGCCCACCACAAAATTTTCAAAAGTAAATCGCTCATCCAGTGAAGCCAAATGCGCTTCAGGATCAGCAAACAGCATAACATTGGGATCAGCTTCTTCCTCACGCTTAATAATCTCAATAGTAGGCGAATCGATAACAGGGGTAGCAACCGCACGCACCGGCAGGGAAGAGGGGCGTGATTCGCTGCGCAATACGGCTTCGATAATAATCTCTATATCACTGATATTGGTGTTTTCAGCGCACCATAATGTTCTGATTCTATCGGCATAATGGCTGGCCACCCAATCCCGCAAAAAACGCGTGGGCGCTTTAATGGTAATAACATGCGGCTGCCCACCAGCAGCTACCTTCAATGGCACAAGCCAACTTCTGAAGGCAGCCTCTCCCAATTCCTGCCGCAAGCGCGTGGAAATATTATCCCAATCTTTCTGCACCCAATCCACGGGTGTTGTGCGATCATCCGATCCCATTATCTGTTCCTGTAAGGCAGGCATTCCCATTGAAGACCCTTTGCTGATCAAAAACCGCTGCAATTTTTCAGTGAATGCACACTATAGCCGTAATAACCAAAATAAGCCAGCCCCTTACTCTCTGGCAATCGGGCGATATTTTAACCGATGTGGTTGATCTGCCTCAGCCCCTAAACGGTGGCGGCGATCGGCTTCATATTCTTCATAATTTCCTTGAAACCAAACCACCTGACTATTGCCCTCAAAGGCGAGAATATGGGTGGCAATGCGGTCTAAAAACCAGCGATCGTGCGAAATAACCACGGCACAGCCGGGGAAATTCAACAATGCTTCTTCTAGTGCCCGCAATGTATCCACATCTAAATCGTTGGTGGGTTCATCCAATAATAGCACGTTGGCACCGCTTTTCAGCATTTTGGCCAAATGCACGCGGTTGCGCTCTCCCCCTGAGAGTTGCCCCACTTTTTTCTGTTGATCGCCGCCCTTAAAATTGAAAGCGGCTACATAAGCGCGGCTTGGCATAGATCTTTTCCCGAGTTCAATAACATCCTTGCCATCAGAAATTTCTTCCCACACATTTTTTTTGCCATCCAACGCATCGCGCGATTGATCCACATAGCCCAATACCACGGTATCGCCTATTCTGATGCTGCCTTCATCCGGGGTGTCTTGGCCTGTAATGAGGCGGAAACTAGTGGTTTTACCAGCGCCATTGGCGCCAATAACGCCCACAATGCCACCCGGTGGCAAGCTAAAATCAAGGTGATCTATCAATAAACGATCTCCATAGCCCTTAGTAAGCCCCTTTGCTTCAATCACCACATCGCCTAAACGGGGTGGGGTTGGGATAATAATTTGTGCGCTATCGGGTGCGCTATCCTTACTTTTTTCCAGCAATTCATTATAGGCATTAAGCCGTGCTTTGCTTTTGGCTTGTCTGGCCTTAGGAGAGGCTTGCACCCATTTTGCTTCTTCACGCAATTGTCGTTGCAGGGCTGTTTCCTCACGCGATTCTTGCAAAAGACGTTTTTGCTTTTGTTCCAGCCATGCAGAATAATTGCCCTCATAAGGAATACCCTGCCCACGGTCAAGCTCCAGAATCCAGCCTGTCACATTATCAAGGAAATAGCGGTCGTGGGTAACCATTACCACGGTGCCGCTATATTCTTTCAGGAAATGCTCTAGCCATGCCACCGATTCGGCATCCAAATGGTTGGTTGGCTCATCCAGCAATAATAAATCGGGTTTTTCTAATAATAAACGGCATAAAGCCACCCGTCTTCTTTCCCCACCCGATAATTGTGTTACACTAGAATCACCCGCAGGACAACGCAACGCATCCATGGCTATTTCTACATGGCGATCTATTTCCCAACCATCTGCGGCTTCAATTTTTTCTTGTAAACTGGCCTGTTCTTCAATTAGGGCCATCATTTCATCGTTATCCGTGACCTCGCCTAACTTCATGCTTACTGCTTCAAAAGCATCCAGATAGCCTTTTACCTCGGCCAAGCCTTCCATCACATTTTCATGCACGGTTTTATTGGGGTCGAGCTGTGGCTCTTGCTGTAAATAGCCAATTTTTACGCCCTCTGCAGCCCATGCCTCGCCAGTATAATCATTATCGAGGCCAGCCATAATTTTAAGCAATGTGGATTTACCTGAACCATTAGGCCCCAACACACCAATTTTAGCCCCCGGAAAGAAGCTTAAATGAATATTATCGAGCACTTTTTTACCACCCGGATAAGCACGGGTGAGATTTTTCATCACATAAACATATTGATAGCTGGCCATATTATAAACAAAACTCCCACATTAATATACAAAACCCTTGTATATTTTTTTATAAAGTAAGAAGGCTATACAACATTTATCTTTAGAGCAATATGAGAAAAAAATGACCAGCGCTGCTTTTTTTGATCTTGATAATACCTTAACCAAACAGGACAGTTTATTGCCGTGGCTAAGTACCTTGAAGGGATATTTTCCGGTGGCCAAGGCTTTATTTCAAGCAGCCATTACAGCCTCTGCACCCAGTAGCCCGCCAGATTATCGTGGTGGTTTTAAGGCTGCTTTATTAGAAAAAATATTGGTTGGGGTAAGCGAAAAAGAAGCCGCCGAGGCTGGCAGAAAACTGGCATCTACAATCATTTGGAACCCGCCATTACTAGAAAAACTTCATCAACACCGCCGTGAAGGCACAAAAATTATCATCATCACTGGGGCTCTTAATGTTTATGTGCCCACTTTATTGGCAGATGTGGGGTATGATGATCTCATTTCTACCGAAATGGAGGTGCAAGCTGGCATACTTACCGGAAAAATACTGGGCGGCAATTGTGTGCGCGCCCACAAAGCAGAGCGCATGAAGCAATATATTGCCCAACATGGCCCTTTTCCTAATAGTTGGGGCTATGGCAACCGCCCGCACGATGAAGCCATGCTAAAATTGGTGGATAATCCTGTATTTGTATAATCTTAAAAAACAAAACTTGAGTATTTTGGTATTTAATTTAACAATAGATGGATTATCCCGCATTAATTGATCGTAGAAAAATTCATGAAACGTTCCTTATTGGGTTTTATGGCCTTGTTGATGGCATTGGTAGGTGTAGCCACCACCGCAACGGCACAAATTAGGCAAAGTATAGCGCAATCGAATAGGGGAATGACCAGAATAGCTAGTCAAATTGCGGTTGATCGCTTGGAAGTGACGGAGCGCCAACCTGTAGCAGGAGGAGAATATTTTGGTAAAGTAGGTGCTTATGAATATGTGCGGGGGAAAATACATTTTGTAGTACGCGCTGATGCACCGAATAATGCAAAGGTTCTAGGGTTATCGCTGGTAGCCACTAATAAAACAGGACAAATAGAATTTGTGGCCGATTTTTCTCTGTTAAAGCCAGTTGAACTAGAAAAAGGTAATGGCGTTATATTTTTTGATGCCCCCGATAAGGGCAACATGAATGCATTACAGCTTTTCAATAATGCCCCCCCTAGTAACCGCCCCATTAATAAGGCCGATGTTGGCAATGGTTTCCTCATGCGCCAAGGTTACAGCATTCTATCCATTGGTTGGAGTTGGGATTTATTACCCTCTAACAACCGTTTACTTACCAAATTGCCCCGAACTGATTCTAAAAATCAAATTGTGGGGCCAGTTGTCTATGAATTTATGGTGGATCAGCCAGCAAAACAGGTGAGTTTTATTCCATCTGGTACGTTGGGCTATGATTTAATGCAGAAGAATGATCCTTTTGCTCGCTTGATGGTGCGCGATGGTCCTTACAGCAAAAGAGTTGAGATTAGGCGTAATTTTTGGTCGTTTGATGATGCACCAGGGTTGATTTCAATGGAGCCTTATTTTGAACCCGGCCGTATCTATGAAATGCAATATTTAGCCAGCGATCCATTCGTGGCTGCTTTGGGTTTGGTTGCTGTAAGGGATGGCGTTTCTTTCTTTCGCTATGAACGCAGCGATAGGCAAGGGAATCTGAACCCTCTCTCTTCTGTTAAAAGCATAAAACCCTTAACCGTGATTGCCTTTGGTCAGAATCATGGTGCCAGAATGCTGAAGCAGTTGCTTGCTGAATCGATGTTGTTTGACGATGCTGGGAATAAAGTTTTTGATGCTCTCTACATCTTAGGTGGCGGGGCTGGTAGAACCATGCTGCATACACGGTTCAATTTGCCTGAAAGAACGCCTGGACAATATTTAGATACCATCTATCCAGGCGATAGCTTTCCCTTTGCAACCACTACCTTGCCAGATCCATTAAGCGGTGGGGCTGGTAGCTTGTTATTGCGCACTAGGGTAGATAAAATTGTACCCCTGATTTTCTTTGTGAATAGCAGCTCGGATTATTGGTCACGCGGGGCCTCGTTACTTCATACCGATACAGGCTCGACACAGGATGTAAAAATTGATCCAGAATCGCGTATTTACCATATAGCTGGTTCAGCCACAGAGCCAGGTGCACACGCGGCCGATAGAAAAGTGTTTGAACAATGCCCGAACCCTCTTGATTACAGGCCTGTATTACGGGCATTACTCATGAGGCTCGATGGTTGGGTGAATAATGCTATCCACCCCCCCTTAAGCCTGATTCCTAGCTTTTCTGGACAATCTTTAGTGGCTTCACAACAATTTTTAAGCGTGTTTCCTAAGATTCCAGACCGTTTGCCTCCTTATAATTATGTGCCAACTATTCAAGATTTTGGTAATGATTTCGATAATAAGGGCATCATGATGCGCAACCCACCTGAAATTACTCGAGGTAAGTTGGCAACTAGGGTGCCAATTACCAATAATTTAGGCAATGAAATTTCCGGTATCGTCATGCCGCAAATACAAGTGCCACTTGGCTCTTATACGGGTTGGAATATGCGCATGAATGCTGCTGGGGCAGCCGATATGATCTCACCGATTATAGGCAGTTTTATTCCTTTTGCAAAAACACCACAAGAAAAAGAACAATTAAAAGATCCAAGACCAAGCTTAATGGAATTATATGGAAAGCGTGCCGCCTATGAAGAAAAACTAAAAGACGCTGCCCTCAATATGCAGCGCTCAGGTTTTTTACTAGAAGAAGATGTGCAACCGCTTATACAACGTGAAATGATTTTATTTGATAAAATTGTTGCTGGCCAAACACGGCAATCTTGCCAATATATCGATCCTTAATCATACAATAACAATGGGAATGAGACGTGTTTTATAGCATAATGCCGTGCCCATTGGGTAATATGTTGCTTACCGCTAATGGTGGCGGGGAAATAACTGGTTTATATACCAATAGACATGTGTGTTACGCAACAATGCAACACAAAAGAAAACTGGATGATGCTGTTTTTCTAACAGCACGTCAGCAGTTGCAAGAATATTTTGCAGGCACACGGTATGTTTTTGATTTACCGCTAAAACCTCAAGGCACTGAATTTCAGCAGCAAGTATGGGAAAAACTATTATTAGTTCCCTATGGTTTAACCCAAAGCTATCAACAAGTAGCCAATTATATGTCTAAACCTAAAGCATATAGGGCGGTTGGCTTGGCTAATAGTCAAAACCCCATTTCTATCATTATTCCCTGCCATCGGGTTATTGCTAAAAGTGGCGATTTATCTGGCTATGCTGGCGGTATAGATATAAAAAAATGGCTACTTTCACACGAATCCAGCCATAATCCTAATTTTCGGCATTAGTTTTTAAGGCTTTAACTTCATTTTCCTTAAAAGAATAGGTATCATTACAAAATTCACAGGTGGCTGAAACCTTACCATCCACCAATAAATGCTGTATTTCTTCAACCGATAGGCTTTTTAAGACATTTTCTACCCGTTGGCGTGAGCAGCGGCAACCTTGGCGTAAGCCTGCGGGGCTATAGACACGCACCTTTTCTTCATGAAACAAACGGAACAATAAATCATTGGGCTCGATCGACCAATCCAGCATTTCCTGCGCTGTACAAGTGGCCAACAACAACATGGTGCGTTGCCAATGCTCTTCAGCCTCAGCTGAACTATCGCTCCTCACTCCACGATCAGCCCCTTCTAAAGGTAAGGTTTGCAGCAAAAAACCAGCCGAACGCCATCCTGTTTCGCGCAATTCTGCCTCTATTTTCAAGGCCGTTTTCAGTTGTTCAGATTGGTTAAAATAATGCAGCAAGCAATCGCTGATCTTCTGGCCTTCCAACTCAACAATACCTTGATAGCGCTCGCTATTTTCACCTTGATCCACGGTAAACGCCAAATATCCCTTACCCAATAATTCTCCAATCGGCGATGAAATGGGTAAAGCATGCAAGGTGGGTAAATTTTCTTCAGCAAAGCGGGCATAGCCACGCATATCCCCGCGGGATGTCACATCCACCACCAGCATGGGAATAAGACCATCCCCCTTTATTTGTAGGGTAAATACGCCTTGATATTTTAATAAGCTGGCCAATAGGCTGGCCACGGTTACCGCTTCAGCCAATAGCTGCGCTACAGCTTTAGGGTAGGCATGGCGGTTGAGAATTTCCTGTAACTCTTTATCAAGCCGCACCAAACGCCCCCGCAGCTGGCTTACATCCAGTTGAAAAGGCTGCACCATATCATCACGGCCCACGGGCGGGGCATTATCACTATTTTCAATCACTTAAAAAATACCATGTTTCAATTATTAAGCAGCAAATGTCAAACAAGCCTGTTTTAATGCTGTGATGGCTTCATCAATCTGCGGTTTTTCAATAATAAGTGCCGGAAACAACCGCACAGCATGATCCGCCGCTTGCACCGCTAACAGGTGGTTTTTACGCAGTTCTGCAATAAAGCCCATCTGGTCGATATTAGGTTGCAACTGTACCCCCGCCATTAAGCCTTTGCCGCGCAGTTCTTTCAATACGTTGGGAAAATGTACAACTAAATCAGCAAGCTGTTGGTTCAGATATGTGGCCATGTCTAAAACATGCGGCATGAAATTATCCTGCAGCATCACATCCAGTACCGCATGACCCACGGCCATAGCCAAAGGGTTGCCGCCATAAGTAGAGCCATGTGTACCTGCCACCATACCACTGGCTGCATGGGCGGTGGCTAAACAAGCACCTAATGGAAAACCACCCCCAATTGCTTTTGCTGTAGACATAACATCCGGCACAATACCCGCCCATTCATGGGCAAATAATTTACCAGTGCGCCCCATTCCACATTGCACTTCATCCAAAAACAGCAACAAACCAAACTCATCGGCCACGGCGCGTAATGCTTGTAAATATTCCACACTAGCCGCCTTTACGCCCCCTTCGCCTAGCACTGGCTCCATACAAATACCAGCCGTTTGTGGGGTAATCGCTGCTCTTAAAGCGGCAATATCATCAAAAGGTACGCGTGGAAAGCCGGGCAATAAAGGGGCAAATCCAGTGATCATTTTTTCTTTTTCAGAAGCAGAAATAGCCCCCATGGTGCGGCCATGAAAATTTCCTTCTATCACAATAATATCGTGACGGTGTGGTTCTCCCTTAGCATAAAAATGCCGTCTTACAATTTTAACCCCACATTCCCATGCTTCTGCACCAGAATTACAGAAAAAAACTGTATCGGCAAAGCTATGGGCTACTAAACGCTCGGCCAATTGCTGCTGAAGCGGTATATTAAAAAGGTTGGAAACATGCCAAAGTTTTTCAGCCTGTGCTTTTAGGGCATTCACCAGATAAGGGTGGGAGTGCCCCAAAGCATTCACCGCAATACCACTAGCAAAATCGAGGTAACGCTCACCATTTGTGGTGTATAAATAGCAGCCTTCACCGCGCTCAAAAGGCAAATCAATCCGGCTATATACTGGTAAAACGGCTGGAAACATGGCTTATACCTCACTATAAATATGAAATTTTATCATAAAATGAGGTGATAGCCCATGTAAAGACTAGCAAGGGGCGCTTATTTACCTTTATTGTCGCAACTTCCAGCCTCTATCCAATAAAAAGCAGCTCAGCCACCAAAAAAACGCGGTCAGTGTTGCGGTAAGCAATATGCCCACCGATAAGGGGGCTTCACCATGACCAGTAAAACCATGGCGAAAACCATCAATCAGGTAAAAAAATGGGTTAAGATGAATAATGAAGGGCCATGGTTCTGGCAGTGATTCGGCGCGATAAAAAGTACCAGAGAGAAAGGACATCGGAATAATCACAAAATTGGTAATCGTTGCAATCTGATCAAATTTTTCGGCCCAAATACCAGCCAGTAAACCAATAAACCCCATAAAAAGCCCGCTCACCAATAAAAAATAAAGCATCACCCACGGGCTGGCAATACCAAGCCCAGAAGCTGGTAGCAGAATAACGGCAGAGGCCAAGCCCACCACCACTGCTCTTGTTAAGGCCGCCATGCCCATGGCCGTACTAATTTGGAATGGGGTAAGGGGGGTCATCAGTAAATCAACAATTGTGCCTTGAACCTTGGCAATAATCAGCGAGGATGAGGTATTAGCAAAAGCATTTTGCATCATGGCCATCATCATCAGCCCAGGAGCCAGAAATTGAATGTAGGGCGTTGCATTCTCTCCTTGATGATCATGCGGAAAAGATAAGGAAAACACTGTATAATAAAGCAAGGCGGTAATCATGGGGGTGGCCAGTGTTTGCATCCAAACCTTAAAAAAACGCTGTACCTCTTTTTGATAAAGAGTATAAAAGCCAGTAAACCATGTTTTATTATATAGCATCGCAATCGAATCCTTTCCATGGAACAGCCTAATAGTTCTGATTTCTTACAGCAATGGTTGATGAATTACCTGAAACGTTATGCGGCAACCACAGGTCAATTGCGGCAAGCCTGTTATCGCTATTTACGTCGAAAAAATTTAGAACCAGCACATTATGAGGTAGAACTCAACCGACTCATTCAGGATGCTATCAGCAGAAACTGGCTTAATGACCAATTACTGGCTGAAAAACGATTAGAGCAATGGCGTCTAGCTGGAAAATCCCGCCAATATATCAAAGAAAAATTACAACATCAGGGCATTAATAACACAGAAATAGGATTATTGTTGGAAGAGGAGGAAGAAGATAGTGAAATAAGTGCGGCTAGGCGCTTTGTAAACCGCAAAAAACTAGGGAATTTGTTGCTTAATCCCGAAAATGGTACCCGTAAATTTTTACAAAAACTGGCCATGGCTGGTTTTTCTGCTGCTGTTTCTTATAATTTATTGGATGAATATAAAACATTGAACGAATTGTAAAAAATAAGCTTTTCTGCAGCTCCCAGCCATTGTTCCAAAAATATTTTAACATTTGTGCTTTTTTTGTAACATGGCTAACTGTTCCTTAAGGATGACGGAGTAGAAAATTGATAGGTGAGGGGGGAAGAAAGTATTTTGAAGCTGTCGCCAATTTGTGGTTTAGTAGGTATGTGCTTCATTCGGTCATTATCCGTAAGGGGTACATCTTTAGGGTTTTAGGTCTGAGAAAAAATAAGCTGGTTTTATTCATCACAAACAACACCAAGGCGATTGAATGTCCAAGAAGGTACTGATTGTTGAGGACAATGAGTTAAACATGAAACTGTTTAACGATCTGCTAGAAGCTCATGGTTATGAGGTGATACAGGCTCGGGAAGGGATTGAAGCCCTGAAGTCTGCGCGCGACCATCGACCAGATCTGATTATTATGGACATACAATTGCCCGAGGTCTCTGGCCTAGACATCACGCGTTGGCTCAAACAAGACGAAGAACTGAAATCCATTCCCATTATAGCGGTCACGGCCTTTGCTATGAAGGGGGATGAAGAAAAAATCAGGGAAGGCGGCTGTCAAGATTATATTTCAAAGCCCATATCCGTCATAAAATTTTTACAAACTGTTCAGAAATATCTCGACTAATGGGAAATTGTGAAAAGGAGGGCTGATGTCAGCCAGAATACTTGTTGTGGATGACCTCCTACCAAACGTCAAATTGCTAGCTGCTAAGCTTGGTAGCGAGTATTTTGAGGTGATCACCGCTTTTAATGGCTTGCAGGCCATTGAAAAGTGCCAGAAAGAAGCGCCGGATTTGGTGCTGTTGGATGTAATGATGCCGGGAATGGATGGTTTTGAGGTGTGTGAACGCCTAAAGTCTGATCCACAGACACAGCATATTCCAGTAGTCATGATTACAGCCCTTTCAGATGCTGAAAATCGGGTGCGCGGTTTGGAAGCGGGTGCGGATGATTTTTTAACCAAACCCGTGAATGATGTTGCCCTGTTCGCCCGCGTGCGCTCTTTAGTGCGCTTAAAAATGACTATTGATCAATGGCGCCTGCGGGAAAATACTTCTGGCCAGTTGGGAATGCTGAAAACCAACAACTCACCCCGCCGTGAAGCTGCTGATCAAGCCCGTATTTTATTGGTTGAAGATTCAATTGTGGATGCCGACCGCGTTTCTTCTACGCTAGCGCGCGACCGTGATACTGTTATTCAGTGCCCAACCTGCAAAGCGGCACTTGATCGGGCTTTATCTGATAATTTTGATCTTATTATGGTAAGCCTTACCTTAAATGAAGAAGATGGCTTAAGGCTTTGTTCTCAACTACGTTCCTATGAAACCACTAGACAGATCCCCATTATTTTACTGGCTGAAGATGCTGATCTTAAGCGCACCGCTAAAGGTTTAGAACTGGGCGCCAATGATTATTTAATGCGGCCGTTGGATCGTAACGAATTGCTGGCACGGGTGCGCAGTCAGGTACGCCAGAAGCGTTATCAGGATAGATTATTGGCCAATTATGAGGCCAACTTATCCTTAGCACTCACTGATCCATTAACAGGTTTATTTAACCGCCGCTATTTGATGGCGCACATAGAAAAACTATTAGAAAAACTGGATGAAAGCAAAAAAAGCATTGGCATTATTGTCTTTGATATAGATTTCTTCAAGAAGATTAACGATAACCATGGCCACCAAGCAGGGGATGAAGTACTCAAAGAGTTTTCGGCACGCATCAGCCGCTCTTTAAGAGGGTTTGACCTTATTGCTAGGGTAGGCGGAGAAGAATTTGTTGCCGTGCTGCCAGATACCGATATTGATATTATCAAGGATGTGGCAGAACGTCTGCGTCGTTTGATTTGTGATGAGCCCATAGGGGTGAGTAACTCGCCGCAGCCTTTATCTGTTACTACTTCTATTGGTTGCACCTTGGCCAATAATAAAAATGAATCGATAGATGACATGCTACACCGTGCGGATACGGCTCTTTATCGGGCTAAAAATTCTGGCCGCAATCAGGTGCAAATGGAAATGGCCGCAGAAATGCATGGTGGGGCAGGGTTGGCAGATGGAGCCACTCTCGTGAATTTAAGTGTTGCTGCTGGAGAGTAATATTTTACTATAGAAAGCGCTTCAAATATATCTTTTGAAGAGCTTTCTATATCAGTGGCGACTCCCGCTGTGGGGCAAGAACCCCGTAAAACTTTATAATTATAGGCAATGCCATCAACAATGGCGTTGCATATAGAAAATTCATCTAACAGAATTATTGAAGAATCCCCTATAAACTCCCATACCCCATGCTATTAGGCATAGGTCGTCAGCGCAGAGAATAGGCGCTCAACGGCAAGGAATGATTTGTTTTTTATCTTTTTCTGCCCCTTTTACAAAACCAGCCCGCAATTGTTTTGTATTTAAGGCCACGGCTTCAGCAATTTTATTTTTATTGGCTGTACAAAAAGCGAAAGAAGAATTAACCGCAGCTACTTTAGAAACATTATTGGCTATTTCGGTTTCCAGATTTTTCAGCCCTTCCGCGGTAAAATTTTTACCCATTACAGGCCATTGTTGTACAATAGTTTTGAGATATTCATCAAACATGGCGCTATTATTATCTGAAAACCGCAAATATTGACTATAATAACTGGCCTGCGGATAAAGCCCCTGACAAGTGAGACCAACCACCATTAAATAATTACGATATCTTAGCCCTTGCAAAGCTTCAAGGCCATTTATATCTAAACAATGATCCCCTTTGCGGGTAGTGGTGCCTTTATTGCTAGCAACATTAGTATTAGCCGCCCATGCATCATGACTTGTTGCTATCAACAAACAGCAGCCTAATAATCCAATTTTTTTAGCAAGTAAGCAAAAATTTTTCACGTTTTTTCCTGATGGTTATAAAATTTTGATAAGTGATTACTTACACAGTTAACATGAAGAACAGATCATTCAAATTTATCCATTCTGTTACTGCTGCGCCATTATGTTGAACTGAACTCTATTACTAATATTTTAAAAATATATTGAGTTAAAATAAAATATCATCATAATATATTATACAAGTGAAAATTACGCCGCGATACGGTTATTACACAGATAAACTTTAATTACACACGAATGGTTCAACCAATGAATGACCCCATGAATAGCATAGATAATGATAATCTTTCTTCAGATAATGAAAAATCTGCCAGAAAAAGGGGTAGAGTACCCCATGGAGATTGGCCTTTTGTATTATATCGCTACCGGCATGGCGATACGCTTTCGGCCATTGGTAAAGATTATAATTGTACCCCCAGTGCTATTTTTTATGTGATCAAAAAAGCTGAGGATGAAGGTGTGAAAGAGCAAAAACCATCCGGCTTTCAAGAAGTAACCCATGCGCCAGTACCAGAACGCACAACCCTTACGTTAGCCAATAATCCTATTACTGAGTCAACCTTATCTTTAAGTAAAGTTGAGGCCTTAAGTAAAGTTGAGGGCAACAAAGAATCACCTCCCCCCGCTCCGCTGGTGCTACCTACTGCTACCCATGAAAAAGAAACAATAGTAACGAATATAAAAACAGAAAAAACTTCTGTAGATTTATTATTACCACAAAAAATAGTGGCAGCGGCGGTTGATCCAGTTCATGCGCGCTTTGAAGAGGCGTTATTGCGTTGTAGTAATGCGTATAGAAGCTGGCGCGGTGGGGATGAAGCCATAATTGACCCAGCCTCTGTGCCGTTAAGCGATGCTTTGCATGAGCTGCGTAAGGTAATTGCCCGTATAGAAATTGAAATGGCCAGTGAAAAAAAACGTCACGAGGTACAGCCGCCTATTCCTACCCCCTTGCATCGTTCTAACCGTTAAAAATATGCTGATGATATAACATGTTTTTTCTTGGAGATAATTTTTGTTATCGGCTCTTGTTATTTTGTATAAATAGGCCATATATTGCTGCATGATTTAACCATAACAGGAGTTGTTACTAATGTTGACCGTGGGCGATGTATTTCCATATTTTTCATTAAAAGCCGTTGTTTCCAGCAACCCTAAAGATTCGTTTACCCAAGTAAGCCGTGATAGCGATCAAGGCAAATGGAAAGTTTTTTTCTTTTGGCCTAAAGATTTTACATTTGTGTGCCCCACAGAAATTGCCAGCTTTGGTAAGTTGAATGCTGAATTCAAGGATCGCGATGCTGTTATTTATGGTGTAAGCACCGATAGTGAATTTGTGCACCTTGCTTGGCGCCAAAACCATGCCGATTTGAAAGATCTGCCCTTTGCCATGCTTTCTGATATTAAGCGTGAATTATCTCAGGCTTTGGGAATATTAGATAGAAATGAAGGCGTGGCTTTGCGGGCTACTTTTATTGTTGATCCACAAAATGTGGTGCAATTTGTATCGGTAAATGGTCTTTCTGTTGGTCGTAACACTCAAGAAGTGTTGCGGGTACTCGATGCCTTGCAAACCGATGAGTTATGCCCATGCAACTGGCAAAAAGGTGAAAACACCCTACAAGCTGCTTAATCAGCCGTAGATTTTAGGGGTGATACCACCACCACAATTAAAAGCGGCCGCAGTGGGCAGTCAGGTTTTTGCTGATTGCTGTGCTGTGCCGCTTTTTTTTGGTATGGTTTTTATGGCTTATACCCCCCATAGTGTTCATGCTGGTTTTCGCGCCCCAACAAGTCATCATCACCGTAATAAAACCCCACCTAAATGGCGGCCTGTATTGTTGGTGGGTGGTATAAAACGGGAGGCAGAACCACAAGCCCTGCTGGGTTTTGCTATTCGTTCTTTTAGCCACCACCAACCAGAAAGCTTGTTACGCCCTGCCCATGCCCCGCGTTTTTCTTTTTCGCTTGCATCCTTGCCTTCTTTGCCCCTAGCCAGCCAATTAGAGCTTGGCTTGCCGCGCATGGCCGCCAATTCTAGGGTGGATGTTAGCCGAATAATCGCGTTGCCCTTGGCGAGGCAAATTTTTTACCCTGATGCTGTTGATTATCCAGCCGCGTATCAATTACTGCAAGAAAAAGAAAAAGCTGGTTTTTTACCGATTTGGATGTTGGGAGAAATTGCCCCTGATCTGCAACAATCGGTACATGATAGCTGGCAATTATTGCAAGCAGAAGGTAAGGTGGAAGAGGTGAGGGCGAAGGCTGAGCCAGATTTTGTGCTGAGCGGCAAAATTTGGCAAGCCCTGCATCCCCATAAATTATTTCTATAGCTGCCACTCAATAGACCCATTCAATAAAACGAGCATAAGTTGTGACTGAAAAAAAATTACCGCCATCTGGCGACAAAAAATCGACCGCGGTAAAATTTTCTCATGAACGGCGATATTCTATGGTGAATATGGCTATATTAGCCCCCAAATTGGTGGGCAAGGCCGTGGGCAAAAAAGCGGCTGGTTTGGGGGCGGTATTTATTTATTGGTTTGATATAGCAGGGGCGGAAATTGCCAAAGAATGCCGGCCTAAAAAATTGGATAAAGGCCGCAGCATGGGCGGTGGCAAGCCACCCGTTACCCTGATATTAGAAGCATCCAGTGCGGCTATCCCTCAATTACAAATGCAGCTTCCCATGCTGTTACAACGGGTTAATGCCTATTTTGGTTTTCAAGCCATTACCCAGATAAAACTGGTACATGGGGTAATTGAAGAGGATAATCGCCCACAATGGCCAACAACTTGGGAAGAAAAAGCCCCAACCTATACGGGCAAAACCACGGCCTTGCTCACAAACCTAGCCCCCAATTTGCCCGATGAATTACAACAAGCCTTTCAACGCCTAGGCAATGCCGTGCTGGCGCGCGAAAAAGGCCAAAAATAATCAAAAATCTAGCTTTTTATACAATTATCTTGCCTTAATGCAGTATATTTTATATAATTCCAATTCATATACAGGCATTGATAGCAGGATATAATTCATGGCAAGAGAAGAAAATTATGCCGAATTTGGCGCGGATGAAGTGCGATGGTTTTCAAAAAGGTTTTCTGAAAACCACGGCTTGTTAATGGTCTATGCCGCGCAGTTCTGCAATCAAGAAAATATATCGATTACGCCAGAAAATATCCGTGCTTTGCGTGAAACCTTGTTGCCAGAAATATCCGCCATCGCAGAAGTGGATGTGATGTTGGCTGGTCTCCATCGTTTTAATCCCTCTGGTTACCACCAATATCGCCCCCATGCTTTTATTCAAGATTATGCTCATACTCTTGCAGTAAGCCCTGGTCTGCAGGCTGTTTTTAGGGAAATAGCCACGCAAGAAAAATTCCCCGAGCCAGTGGAAGCGGCGATTTGGGCACAAGAAATTACAAAAGATTGGGATGGTACAAGCACCAGATTATTATTGGTGGATAGGGTTGGATCAATGACCCCTTTTGATTGGATTGCTGATGCCGCCATTAAAAATGCCCAACACATCATGGGGGATAAGCTGAAAATAGGGTATTTTTTCAATGTGATTTATGAGCATGTTCACAAGAATTCTCATCTCACCGCCCCCGTAAAAAAAAATGATCTATTCAATAATGATATTGATACCGCAATAGTGATGAGTGATAGCGGTGCTGCTAGGGGTTTTAGAGAACCAAGGCGAATTCAAGGAATGGC
This sequence comes from Alphaproteobacteria bacterium, assembly GCA_049318825.1. Taxonomy (GTDB): domain Bacteria; phylum Pseudomonadota; class Alphaproteobacteria; order JBMOFM01; family JBMOFM01; genus JBMOFM01. Next base: position 146,509 of record JBMOFM010000001.1, read on the forward strand.
GCAAATGTTTATGGAATTAAACAATGTAACAGGCAAAGAAGTGTTATTACTTAACCCCATGCCACAAGAGCGTTGGCTTGGTAGTTCCATGGAAATTATTCAATATTTTGATAAGCGATATTCTGAAAAAGTTGATGGTAGGGTGGTGGTTGAATCATTATCTGATTGTTATCAACAAGCTCTTTCTTTAGGGCATTTTACCCCTATAAATAGAACATCGCCAGCCGCTATAAAGCTAAAAATGTAGCTACCCCAACAGATATTTATTGAGTGTGATTTTTTTTGAGAGAATAGAATAATGAATTCCAACTTAAATTTCTTTTTGCAAAGCATCAATATAAGTGCCAAGCAATTTGCAGATTATGATAATTTTCAACAGGATAAGTTAAGCCATTATTCCATTCAAACTTTAATAACAGCAGGGGTTTTACTCACCCGTGCCCAGCGAAATGCTAGCTTAACTTATAAAGAAAAGCAGCAAGCCTCGTTGCATCATGCCTTAGAATTGGATAAACAAACATTCCATCATTTACAAAAAACCTTTCCCAATATTTTAATGAGTGGGGGGGAGTTGGCATTAGATGAATTGCAAAAGCTAACACCAGCTCAGGTTGAGATCCTTAATCAAGACCATATTAATTTTTTTATCAGTCACAAAATATTATCAGTGGCTGATGCTGTTTTATTAACACCGAGAGATATTAAGGCCTTAAAGCCAAAAGAAATAAAAGAACTATTGCTAAATGAGACATGCCCTAAAAAACAGCCCTGTCTTAGTTTAGGGAAATATTTGTCCTTATCCGATGAAAAAAGGGCGTTATTACAACGGCAGGCACCTAAAATTCAAGATCAGTTGTTGAGTGTAGAGCGTGCATTAACCCTATCCCCTGAACAGGTTTATATCATTGATTTGCCTTATATTAATAATATTATCATCAGGGGAAATTTGCTTACCACAGCAGAAGATGAAGCTTTGCAGCTGTTGGAAAGCGATAAAGCCTTGATTTTTCAGGAAAATTTGAACCGTGATACCCGCCGATATCCATTTGGCACAACCCGCGGGCAAATTATTAAAGAAGAGCTTCTTTATAGACGCCAACAGCAATCACTAAATAATGCCTTGAATTTATTAGACCCTGACATGGCCTTGCAATTAAACCGTTCCGGCGTGCACGCTGTGATGGATGCGGGTTTACTGCATGTTGAGCAATTTCTTACATTAAATCGACAACAGTTCGATATTCTTGATAGCCCGCACATTACCGATTTACTGGGTGTTTCATCGAGAAAAAATGATAAAGCTATAGTGAAGGGAAATTATAGTCAGCATTCTGCACGGCTAAGTTTGGATAGAGCCTTAAGATTAACAAGACATGAGACTGCCTTGTTAGAAAACCCTAAATTAAACTATTTGCTGCGCTATGAGCATACGCAAGAATCAGAAAGAACGATTACATTAGAAGATTATTTGGCTTTAGAGCCAGAAAAACAACAAAAATTACAATATTTTGCCGAGCGAATTTATCATAGTTGGTTAACAATAGCTAGGGCTTATGAATTGACCGTTGAGCAGGGGAAAAGAGTTTTTGAAAATAAAGACGTCATCTATTTAATGGGCAACAGTACTGGTAATAAATTTCGGTTAAAATTAGATGATGCGGTGAATTTAAGCGCTGAGAATCTGCAAGTGATTGCAGATTTTGGCTTACGCCATATTATTGGGTCTGGTGAGGTCAGTATTGCGCAATTAACAGAACTGCCGGTGGAGAAAAGAAAAATTGTTTCATTAGCCCATAATGCCATTGCCACAAAGGCTGTAACCATGGATGAGCTATTACCCTTAACATTAGAACAAACGGCAATTATTGCCAATCACGATGTGATGGATTTATTGGTGGCAAAAAAATTGAGCGTAAATGAGGCCATCGCTCTTGTTCCTGAGGATATTGTTGCGCTAAAAGATCCAATTTCTGAGTTTATTGTTAGAAATTGGTTAAGTGTGCAAGAAGGCATAGAACTGGGAAAATCCACCAGCCCCGAAGCATTAACTCTATTGGGGGATCGCTATTTTAATAAACCCCTGACGGCCATATTTAATGAAGGGGCAAACCCATTAGCAACATTGCAGCATTTAAGCCATCTTCCCGCCAATGATCTGCAAAATATTTCACAGTTATTGGGCCGTGATGTATCTGTTGACGATAGAAAAGCAGGGCTAAGGCCTTATTTGCCCGCTGCCAATAAGCTAAAACCTCATTGATTAATAAGCCATATTGCATTGCAACTGAATTTGGTTATTATTCCTTGTTTCGGAAAACAAAAATAAGGAAAATAACAATGTCCGAGAAAGAAAAAAGCCAGAATGTACAAGATGTTTTTTTGAACACCTTGCGTAAAACCAAAAATCCAGTCACGGTTTTTTTGATTAATGGCGTAAAATTGCAGGGTATTATCACATGGTTTGATAATTTTTCCATGTTGCTGCGCCGTGATTCGCAGGTGCAACTGGTGTATAAGCACGCTATTTCCACCATCATGCCCACTAATCCAGTGCAGCTTTATGATACACCCGATTCTGCTAGTGAACAGGCGTAAAAATTATAGTGGCTGAACATAAAGTATCGCATCACTGTGTGGTGGTTTGCCCGTTTTTGCGGAAAAGCTCTCCCCATGAAAAAATTAGTTTTTGGACTCCAGAAGAAAAGCTGGCTGAAGCGGTGAGTTTGGCTTTCTCTATTGGCTTGACTGTCGAAGAATCCATTTTACTGCCTGTTTCTGCTTGGAAACCCGCCACTTTGTTGCCAGAAGGCGGCCTACTAAAAGTAGAAGAAGCTATACAAAAAGCTAGCGATGGCGACCAACAGCAACTGCTGGTGATTGTGGATCATCATCTCACCCCTGTCCAGCAACGAAATTTGGAAAAATGCTGGAAAGCTAAGGTTATTGACCGTACGGGTTTAATTCTAGAAATTTTTGGCGCCAGAGCCCGCACGCGGGAAGGGCAATTACAAGTAGAAATGGCGGCCTTACAATTTCAGCGTTCTCGTCTTGTGCGTTCATGGACCCATCTTGAACGCCAACGCGGTGGTTTTGGCTTTTTGGGCGGGCCGGGAGAATCGCAGCTGGAAATCGACCGACGGATTATTTCAGATCGCATTGCCAGCTTAGAACAGGAATTGCAATCTGTGCGGCGTACCCGTGGTTTGCACCGCTCTGCCCGTCGGGATGTTCCTTTTCCCGTGATTGCGTTGGTTGGCTATACCAATGCGGGTAAATCCACCCTGTTTAACCGCTTAACAACATCGGGCGTATATGCAGCGGATCAGCTTTTTGCGACACTGGATCCTACTTTAAGACGGATTCGTTTGGATGTTCAGCAATCACATCACTCTCAATTAAGCGATGTGATGCTGTCGGATACGGTGGGCTTTATTGCGGATTTACCGCATCAGCTGGTGGCAGCATTTCAAGCCACCTTAGAAGAAGTGGTAGAGGCAGATTTATTGCTGCATGTGCAAGATATTAGCCACCCCATGCACGATGCGCAGCAACGAGATGTTATCGAGGTATTGCAGCAGCTCAATATTGGCAGCGAGCGGCCTTTATGGAATATTTGGAACAAAGCCGATAAGCTTTCCGAAGCAGAACAAGACACCATGCAGATGCTGTTGGCCGATAAAAGTGATGGCAAACGTAATTTTCTGATTTCTGCCACCACTGGAGAGGGGATAGCCACGCTGTTATCAGCATTACATGAATGGCGGATGGAAGCCACAGAAATTCATGAGCTTATTTTACAGCATAACCAAGGGGATATTTTATCCGCGCTCTATCAAGCAGGGGAAGTGATTAAACGCCATGATGATGAAACAGGGGTGTATTGCACCGTGCGCTTATCAGCTTTAAGCATTGCTCGGTTACAATCTCGTTATCCTGATGTGCTTTCACCGCAATTCTAGTGATAAATTTGCCATGGTTATGGCGCAAACAGCCTATAAGCATCAAAAAACCGCCCTTATTAACCATGTTCCATTTGACCGAATGGCTTTTTCGCGTTACCCAATTACCTAGGACTTGAGTTGTTACTTCAGCAATAATACGCTCTGTAACAGTAAGTTTTAACTGATATTATTGATCGACCATAGGGGGCGAGTGTGAACAAAAATGATCTGGTAACCCACATCGCAACAGAAGCGGGCCTAACTAAAACTGATGCTGGCAAGGCTCTGGATGCTTTTATTAGCGGCGTGACAAAAACTCTTAAAGCTGGTGGTGAAGTACGGCTTGTTGGGTTTGGTACGTTTTCTGTTGGAGAACGTAAACAAACTGAAGGCCGTAACCCACGCACTGGTGAAAAAATTATCATTAAAGCGTCTAAGCAAGTTAAGTTCAGCGTTGGCAAAGGCTTAAAAGACGAAGTTAACGGCTAATTTTATCTGTTTGTTGACGGTTAAGGGCGCTATCTGTTTTTGCAATACAGATAGCGTTTTTTTTTAAGGAATGGCGAGGACTTACATGACTAATGTTTCGGCTTATGCGGCGCTAGAGGCTGGCTTATCTCTTACTCCTTATAACTATCATTTACCGGCTTTAGAACCCGAGCAGCTGGATATAAAGGTAGAATATTGTGGAATCTGCCATTCTGATTTAAGCATGTTGAGTAATGACTGGGGCATGAGTCAATATCCATTAATTGCTGGCCATGAGGTGATTGGCATCGTAGAAGCGGTAGGAGAACATGTTAAAGGCTTAAAAGTTGGACAACGCGTTGGTTTAGGCTGGTTTAGCGGTAGCTGCATGCATTGCTATAGCTGTATGTCGGGTCATCATAATTTATGCGCAACCGCAGAACAAACAGTGGTGGGTCGTCATGGTGGCTTTGCGGATAGGGTACGTTGCCATCAAGAATGGGCGTTCCCATTGCCAGATCATTTAGCGGCTGAATCTGCTGGGCCTTTATTTTGTGGCGGTATCACGGTGTTTAATCCCATTATTCAATGTAATGTTTTACCCACGAACCGCGTGGGGGTTATTGGTATCGGTGGGTTAGGGCACCTGGCTCTTCAATTTTTGAACAAATGGGGCTGCGAGGTCACTGCTTTCACTTCCAGTAATAGCAAAGCCAATGAAGCCAAGAAACTGGGCGCTCATCATGTGGTTAATTCCACCGATAGTGCTGCCATGTCTAAATTGGCCAATTCTTATGATTTTATTCTCAATACTACCAATGTTACATTAGATTGGAATGCCTATCTCAGCGCGCTTAAACCATTGGGTAAATTTCACAATGTAGGGGCAGTATTAGAGCCCATGGCCATCCCTGCTTTTTCATTAATCACTGGCCAGAAAAGCGTTTCAGGCTCCCCTTTAGGCAGCCCTGCCACCATCAGCGATATGTTAGAATTTTGTGCGCGCCATGCAATAGCCCCTGTTATTGAAACCTACCCAATGCAAGAGATAAATAAGGCTTTACAGCATTTACATGCGGGAAAAGCGCGTTATCGGGTGGTATTGGTAGCCTAAATTGGCACCAACGCTAATCGTTGCAGCCAATCTGCAGGGCGGGATGGGAAGGGCGTATGTTGTTTTTTGTCAATATATCCACCATTCTCAACATATCCCCCCATTCAAAGGGTTTTAGCAACACGGCGTCAAAGCCAAATTCACGGCTTAAATATTCTTGCCAATTTTCTCCCCAACCAAGGCCACCGCCAGTCACGGCCACTATTTTTTGCTGAGGTTGTATTTTGCAGATTTCTTTAATGGTTGCAAAACCATCCTTCCCCGGCATAAATAAATCGGTGAACACAATATCGATGGATTGTTCTTGCAGCAGCGATAAAGCATCGGCGCCATTTTTAGTTTCCAACACTTCATGCCCCGCTTCCTCCAGCATCATGCGTGCTACAAATCGAAAATTCTCACAATCATCAATCAATAATAAACGCGCCAATTTTTTATCTTTCCTCTTAATCATCCGCTTCTACTTGTGGATTATTACAACCTTGGGTTTAAGTAAAGATAAAAATATTATTTTTAGTTGTTTTTTGGGCGCAACCACAAAATATATTGAACATTGTTCAATATATTATAGAGTGTAAATAGAAATAAAGATAATCAAGGTGGCCCATGGATTACCGCTCACAACGATTTTTACCACTTTTTATCACCCAATTATTGGGGGCGTTTAACGATAATTTCTATAAAAATGCTTTATTGATGCTGATTACCTATCAATTATCAGGGCAATCTGGCATTGTTGCCATTGCCTCAGCGGTTTTTATTCTGCCTTTTTTCTTATTTTCAGCCTTTGCTGGCCAATTGGCCGATAAGCTGGATAGAGCATTGATTAGCCGTTCGGTGAAGCTGGTAGAAATTGCTATTATGCTATTGGCCATTCCGGCCATTTTTTCTGGCTATTTGCCCTTAATGTTACTGGTGTTGTTTTTATTGGGGGTGCATTCCACCTTTTTTGGGCCAGTGAAATATGCGTTATTACCCCAACATTTATCACCAAGCGAATTATTGCCAGCCAATGCTGCAATGGAAGCAGGGATGTTTTTGGCCATTTTACTGGGCACAATATTTGGCGGATTGCTAATTCTGCATTCAGTGCTGGGTATTGATGGCAAAATATTGGTGTGCGGAATTTTGTTATTGGTGGCGGTAGCTGGTTATCTATCCAGCCGCCGCATTCCTGCAGCCCCAGCCCCCATGCCGCAATTAAAGCTTAACCGCAATATTTTTGCTGAAACCATTCATATTATTCAATTGGCACGGCAAAATTCACGGGTTTTTATGGCCATGCTGGGTATTTCTTGGTTTTGGCTATTGGGGGCTACCTATCTTTCACAATTTCCACCATTGGTAAAAAACTATCTCCACACCAGCCCTGAGTTGGTAACAATATTTCTCACGCTTTTTTCTGTGGGTATTGCTATCGGCTCCATGTTGGGCAATAAATTACTAAAAGGCAAGGCTACAGCGCAATATAGCGTGGTAATGCTGCTATTGATGGCCATTACGGGGCTAGATTTTGCCCATATGGCCACGCATTTTCCTGCAGTAGAAACTGGCAGCACCCAATCATTATTCGGTTTTATGGCTAATGGGCAGGGCCTGCGCATGATGCTGGATTTACTGCTGCTGGCCATGAGTGGCGGTATTTATATTTTGCCGCTTTACACCATTATTCAGCAAGATGGCGATAAAAGCCAAGCTGCCCGTTTAATGGCGGCTTGTAATGTGCTGAATGCCAGTTTTATGGTACTATCTTCATTAGTGGTGGTATTATTACTGCTGCTGGGTTGTAGCCTACCACAAATATTATGGCTGGTGGCTGGCAGTAATATTGCCCTTATCTTGGCCTTGGTAATATTAATGCCTCATAGCACTATACGCATGGTGATATTGGGAATTTTCAAGCTGTGCTACGGCTTGAAAATAAAGGGGTTAGAGCATTACCACCAAGCCAAAGGGCCGTTATTGCTGGTCAGTAATCATGTATCTTATCTGGATGCGGCTTTAATTGCCGCCGCTCTGCCAGACCGCATTACTTTTGCCATTAATACGCAAGTAGCTAAAAAATGGTGGATTAAGCCCATGCTGTGGGTAGTAGAAGCCTTGCCGCTTGATCCCACTAAGCCCATGGCGATTAAATTGCTGATTGATCGCTTAAAACAACCACAATTAGGGAAAAAAGCACCGTGCATGATTTTTCCTGAAGGGCGTATTACCACCACGGGCTCGCTGATGAAATTATATGATGGACCTGGGTTAGTGGCCAATCGCGCGGGGGCACAATTACTGCCCATTCGCATTGATGGTGCGCAATACACCCCTTTTTCTCACATGAAAGGAAAGATGCGCCTTCGCTGGTTTCCCCGTATTACCCTTACCATTATGCCCGCGATGAGTTTGGACTTGCCCACGCAGGTAACGGGTAGAGAAAAACGGTTGTTAGCGGCACATCAATTAGAAAATATTATGACAGATGCCATATTTTTTAGCAGCAACTGGCAAAAACCGCTTTTTTCTTCACTGATTGACGCCATGCAACATCATGGGGGCGGGGCAATGATTGTGGAAGATGTAAAACGCGAACCGCTGAGTTATCGCCAATTTTTCAGTCGCTGTTTTTTACTGGCCCATCATTGGCAGCAGGCTTGGCCGCCAATACAGGAAAATAAAAAACAGCAGCCGCAACATATTGGTGTGCTGCTGCCATCTTCGGTGGCTTCCATGGTGGTATTTTTCGCGCTGCAGCAGTTGCATCACATCCCTGCGATGCTTAATTTTAGCACGGGTTTGCAGCCTTTATTACAAGCTATAAAAGCAGCTGACATTAGTGATATTATCAGCTCTCGCCAATTTATTGAAACGGCAAGGCTGGAAAAATTAATTGAAAGCCTTACCCAAGCTGGGGTTAATATGATCTGGTTGGAAGATATAAAACCAACCCTTACGCTGGGGGCTAAAATAAGGGCTGGGGTAGCCGCTTTTTTCCCACAATTATGCTATAAGCCTGCCAATGCACAGCAAACCGCGGTGTTAATGTTTACTTCTGGCTCTAGTGGTGTGCCCAAAGTGGTGGCGCTTAGCCATGCTAATATTCAAGCTAACCGTTTTCAAATAGCCGCGCGGGTAGATTTTAACCCGCAAGATAAGCTGTTTAATTGCTTGCCTGTTTTTCATTCCTTCGGCTTGATGGTGGGCAGCTTATTGCCGATATTATCTGGCATTCCCGTGTTTTTTTATCCCACGCCGCTCCATTATCGGCTTATTCCTGAAATGTTGTACGATACGGGTGCCAGCATTTTATTTGGGACGGATAGTTTTTTAGGCAATTATGCAAAATATGCCCACCCTTATGATTTTCACCGGCTGCGTTATGTATTTGCAGGGGCTGAACGGTTAAAACCAGAAACCAATAATTTATTAATGGAAAAATTTGGGGTGCGGGTACTGGAAGGCTATGGCACCACCGAAACCTCACCGGTTTTATGCCTCAACACCGCCATGCAACATAAAAAAGGCTCGGTGGGGCGGTTATTACCGGGTATTAGTTGGCAATTACAGCCCGTAGAAGGCATAGAAGAGGGCGGGGTACTGCATGTAAAAGGGCCTAATATCATGCAAGGCTATTGGCATGATGGTAGAATACACCCCTTGCAAGATGGCTGGTACGATACAGGCGATATTGTCACCATCGATTCGCATGGTTTTATTACCATTAAAGGTAGGGCTAAACGCTTTGCGAAAATAGCGGGGGAAATGGTATCGCTAGCCACTATAGAAGAGGTGCTGCAAGCACATTGGCCAAACGCACAACATGCAGTATTGGCCATGCCCCATGAAAAAAAGGGGGAGCAGATCATTCTGTTCACCAATGCACCAGAAATCACGCGGGAAACCCTATTGCAGCATTATAAAAATTTGGGTGTCAGCAGCCTATATTTGCCTGAAAAAATTCTATTATTAGCCCATATTCCCTTATTAGGGTCGGGTAAAATTGATTATCAAACCCTGAAATCTTTTTGGCCGCCCCACACAAATACTTGATTATTGCTAAATTTTATATATAACAAAGCCATATCGATAGATTAAGGAAAAAATAAGTGGCAGCTCCTAGCTTTCTTTCCAAGAACCAGCCCCCATTGCAAAGCACTGTACTAAAGCAGGTTTTTGCAGATTATGCTGCTGCATTGCAAGAAAAAGGTGAGACGTCACCCTATGCTATTGGTGAAAATCAGGGCGTTCTTTTCATCCAATTAACCGATGAAGCAAAGGCCAATGCCTTAAGCGATTTTTTTATAAAAAACCTTACTACTCCTATCGATGCTGCTAACAACAAAGCTATTGATGTGGTGACTGAAGAAGATGGCGGAGAAACACACTATTATATAGTGTTTTGTGCTGTAGATACATTGCAATTTCAGCAAGATTTTTTCACCACAACTTTGCCTGATTTTTTGGAAAAAGGTGAGAAAAAAATCAATGCCTTATTAAGTGTCCCTTCGTTTTTAGTAAAACAACATCATGCTCAATCTACGGATAAAGCATCTAATTCTAATACTAATACTATAAATTTACCTACACTTCATATTAATCAGCAGCCCAATGTTTCTATATCTGCTGCTAATAATAATCGCCAAAAACTACCTCAAGACAATCGTCTAAAAACTTCACAATCAACGAATACTGATGTATTATCCGTTGATCATGGCGCGGCTTTTCGCAAAATTGGTGTGGATTTGATCCAACTTCTTTGGTCGATTGCCTGTCTTAGTGCATCTGGCACATTCGCTATGTTTAGAGCAGGCGATGCCATTGATAAAAAACATAATCGTCGTTTTTTTGCTGGTATTGTTGCTGTGGTTGTAGTTTACGGTGGTAATTACTTTATACAAAATAAAAATATGGGGGAGAATCTTGCGGATGGGGTTGCTAAAATCGGTACAGCTAACACCACCGTAGCAGATCTGGAACGCCCTTTTTTTGCACAAAAAGATGGCCTTACCGGTATCTATAATTTTACAGCAAGCAATAATAGACCAATAGCATGCGCCCCTTTAAGCGCAATAAGCCCAGAGCAAGGAGCCAATAATTCCGACCGTATTATCACCCATGATGGCAGTTCTCCAGCCGCTATTTGTGCCACCCCAAAAGAATTGAAAAGCCTTTTTCCTGCCAACAGCGCACCGGCAACGCCAGTTCAAACGCCTTCTCCTTCCCCTTCTCCTAAACCCTAGGCCAACAAAAAACGTTCTGTAACAGTCAACACGTCACATTGCGGGTTATTGGATTAGCACCTATATCTTAGCTCTGTTTTGATTGCTTGAAAAATCACAACGTTAAAACCAAAAACAAGCTTACCGTAGCTGCGGTTAGCTTATAGAAGTTAGAGTATATCGGGGGGGTAGAGCAGCCCGCCAAGGTTTCGCCTAGCTAAACCGTTGAAAAGTAAAACGAGCTACCGTAGCTGCGGTTAGCTTATGAAAGTTAGAATATTGTCGCGGGGTGGAGCAGCCCGGTAGCTCGTCAGGCTCATAACCTGAAGGTCGTCAGTTCAAATCTGGCCCCCGCAACCAAATTTTACAATGCCTTTAGGCTACACAATTTATTTTCCCTCTATTGTTGCCCAGCAATTATTTTTATACTAGGGCTACTATTATATTATACGCTATTCTCCCATAAAACTCCATTAGCTGAAGCTTGTCAGTTCAAATCAGGATCCCGCAACCAAATTTTACACAGAAAAATACATTGCTTTTGTGGTAAAATATGCTATATTTTTCGTGTTTTATTGAGATTATTTTGCACTGGCCAAAAAATTGAGCCAAAAACATTGAGAAAGATGAGAGAATGAGTGAAGCAACAGAAGTAAGCGAGAAAAAACCATCTATTTTAATTATTTCGCACCATAGCGATGTGTTCATGGAAATACCATTAGAGGGTTTTCTTACCAAATATCACGGCTGCTCCGTTGTTGCTTGGGATGAAGATCATATAGATAAGAAAGGTGAAAATCTTAACACACAATTTCAAACCAAAGTTAATGCTGCCGATGTTGTGGTGCTGATGATATCCCCTGCTTATAAGGAGTGGAAAGACGCCACCTTTGTTACGGAAGCTGGGCAAGAACACTCCCCCATTAGCGCAGCAGCGCTATCGCAACAGTTAATTAATCAACGCGGTGATTCAGTGTATCTGGTACAAGCGGGCGATTGTTATGGTCATCCTACATTCTTTGATAAGCCGCTTTTTCCTCAGCCTCAAGGAATTGGTTGTTTGCTCGATAGAACATCTGCCTTACAACAAGTGGCTGAAAAAATCATTGAATTTTCGGCTTCAATACCAGCAGAAAAACCAAATTTTACTTTAGATGTTTCGCCATCCTCCCAAAGTTTAAGTGATGGTTTTAACGCTGCCGCGCCAGAATCTACAACAAGCCAGCAACCTAAAATTTCACGCAGCAGGTTATCGCTCTAGTTAGTGCTAATCTATGATAAAAAGCCACGCTCTCCAATCAGGGGGCGGGGCTTTTTATTTTTCAACCTATTTTTTCTCAATAATTGCTTTTAAGTTCAGCAATCCTTTTTCAAATTGATCGCCAATCATTTTATCGCAATTCATGATTAAACCCAGCGCCTTACCCATAAAATTATTGCTGCCATACATCGACCAAGTAACGGTGGTTTGCTCTCCTTGGGGGGTAAAGGTAAATTCTGCGATATGCGTGGCTTGCATGGGTTTTATAAACTCCATTTTGAACTGAATAAACTCATTCTGGCGGCTTTGTGTATTGATCATACTGCCAGAACCCACCTTATTATTGCCTTCCCAGCGCATCACAGCCCCAACACCTTCACTCGCCCCCTCAAATACATTGTTGGCATGGGGATCGATTGCCGCCCAAGGGTTCCATTCATTAAAGTTGTGCAGATTATTAACATGCGGAAATATTGCTGAAGGTGGTGCAGACATGCTAAGCGAGCGCGTAACCCGAAAATTATTGGGCTGCAGGGCAATAACGGCTAAAAAAATGCCAATAATTCCACCGATTATATAAATAATGATCATGGATTTTCTACCCCGCTTTGAGCTATTAATGTAATATTTGTGTTTTTGATATTTTATATAGCCATCTATTTTCTTGAAATAAAACAAAAATCGTGGAGCAAAAAGCATGAAAAAAATCAACGACAGCTTAATAATGATAGGCAGCATGGTTGCAATGTTTCTTGTGCCTTTATCTTCGGTGGTAGCGGCGTCATCGCCTTGTGGTTCATCTTCTGATTGTAAGGGGTGGAACAAACTAGCCGAGCAACATTACGATGCGACATCACCCTACATCACCATTTGGGAAAAAAATGGCGAACGGTTTATTTGCAGCGAACCTGGTCCTTCAACCTGCGTAAGCTATGGGGGCAATCTGGAATTATTTAAGGCGGATGCTGCCGCTGAAACAATCAAAAGAAAACAATGGCATGCAGAAGCAGAAGCTAAAAACGCTCAAATGATTGAAGCCGCCAAAAAAGCGAGAAGATGTAACCCCATATGTGGGCAGGATTTAATAACAGAAGGCTGGCAAAAAACCGCCGAATGTACGGATGGCCATCAATGGCGTTATATAATAGAGAAAAATGGTGAACAAAAATCTTGTTCAGGCATTAATGCAATTGATGGCCTCACAGAAGATCCCTGCCAACCCTATCATGGCAATAAAAGCGAATTCAAACAATGCAACGCTGAAATATGGAAGAAGAATTAGGTAGTTTACATTTTAGGTATAAAGGCATGAAAAAAAAGACTGATTAATTCTTTCTCATGCTCTCCTAAAACCTCGTTAACCATATTTTTTATATCTTTAGGTGTCTTCAAATAACTAGCAGCTAAATCAATGCTCGCATAAAAGCTACCTTGAAATACTCGTTTAATTAAACGCGAATACAAATCGAATGATGATAGAAACAATGCAAGCTCTTTGCAACCCCAAGCTGTATTAATATCATACCTTTCTTCTATAACTAAACTATGAGCCAATAAATTTCGCATTTGCTTATAGCCATCTAGTGCGACCTTGATTGTTGGTTCAATATCCCACCCTTCTTCAATAAGCTGCATCATTTGTCCAAAAGTCTTACGTTTCCAGCTCTTTTTTAAATCACTAATAGTAAGGCTTTTATTTTTCTGATTATTCAGAATTGCAACAAATATGAATGAATTAGTCAGAGCATGCTCAATTTCATGACATCTTGCCAAGCATACTCATAAGTGGCATTCTAGAAGCATCAACTACGTCGTTTTGCTCATATAGATACTGCTCTATAGTAAAATTATTTCTCTTAAAGTCTTTAATTCCTTTGCTTCCTACACTGTAACAACTAAGAGTTACAAGTGGTTCCCATGCATCAATCTCATAAACAACATCTTCTAACAACATTTCCTCTTGTTTACCTAATATTCTGAATTCAGCACCTATATTCTCAAAAAACTCTTTGCCAAAGGCATACCATGGCCAACCATATTGCTTGTAAATATCTAGTTTTTTATATTGGATTTGAGTGAATTCAGGAATAGACATCACTTTAGTAGCCTTAGTAAAGCCGATTTCAAACCCATTTTGTTGTGTTTCAATACGACATGCGCTTTGGCTATTTTTAGCAATAATAAAGCAATCCTCTAATCCATCAGATTCTACCCAATATAAATTCCAATGTTCTTGCCTAACCATCACTTAATATGCCTTGGTATATAAATATTTATCGATAAAATATTGAATACTTAGCTTGTATAACTTTCTGAATTGTTTCTCAAACAGTTAAAAAACATCTTCATGTTACCCCAAAATAATGTTGAAAAGGGATTTTAAGGAACCGCAATTATCTCGATGAAACAAAAAGGCTACAAAACCCAGCCAATTTTTTGATGCAAATGTTGTAGAGTAGCTTCTTCAAAACGCGTTGGCCATACCATGTTTTTTGTTTTATAGATCAACCTTGCGCATGCAAAAAAATCCATGGCTATATATTGATAGGTTTTTATAACATATTCTTTATTGGCGGCAATGGATGGAATTTCCTGAAGAATTTTATATTGCTCAGGCATGAGCGATTTTTTTATTGAAAGAACACCACGCACAACGCCATCAGCATTTTCTATCAGCATCAGCTTTATCAACATATCTCGTAATAATTGTGCCCCTGTTTGCCCCAGCACATAATCTTGCCGACCAATAACCACTGGCAAAAGCCCCAATACACGAATAAATTCATGAACAATAGAATCTATTTCTTGGCTGTTGAGCGGCGCAGAATGATGATGTTGTCCTAAATAGGGGGTGATTTTTTCTTCACCAAAAAGAAATTTACTTTCATTGAAAGAGATATTTTTTATTTGAAGCCGATCAATGATTGTAATATCAAGGCGGTGCCAATCTTGGGTGATAATATTTAATGTTCTGCCTAATGGTAATTTTTTGGAAAAAATAATCGCAGGGTTTCTAGCCACCAGCTGCTGAATATTAAAAAAAGCTTGGTCTGCATCTGCAGTTATTTCGCTGTAAGCGCAGCAATCAACATCACTATATTGGTCATTATCACCGCGCGCATAACTACCAATCAGCCACGCCGCTTGAATTTTTTCTTCATTTACCAGCACAGACTGTGCGTATTCAATCATCCGCGCGCACATCATCAAACTCTCAATTGCTTATGGCAACAAACAAGCCCTTGCTTGCCCCTCATCCTTCTCAAAAAAGAGAAGGAAAGAGGGGAGGGTAGAAAAATAGGAAAAAACCTATCCGTGCAATATAACACCCTCAGCAAGGCCATAGATAATTTCTCAACCAAAAGAATTGCCTATATTATAATTGGCCTTGCTGCACATCCACCATTGGTAAAGGTGCTTTGGCCAAAGCGGGTAAAATATCTTCCACCCTTTTTACCACCGTAAATAATTGGCGGTTGGTAGAAGCGGCAAATTTCTGTTCAATAATGTCATCCACTAAGGCCAGAAACTTATCCCAATAGCCATTAATATTCACCAACACAATCGGCAGATCATGCAAATCAAGCTGTTTCCATGTTAGCACCTCAAAGGTTTCATCCATGGTGCCAAAGCCACCCGGCAACACCACAAAAGCATCGGCTTGATCGGCCATTAATCTTTTTCTGGTGTGCATCGAATCAACCGTCAGCAATTCGGTAACGCCATCATGCCCTACTTCTCGCCTTTTCAGGTGGTAGGGAATAATACCCGTGACTAAGCCACCGGCGGCTAGGGCGCCATCCGCCACTATCCCCATCAGGCCAGAGGCACCGCCGCCATATACTAGGCGAATACCATTTTCTGCCAATAGGCGGCCGCAATCTCTGGCTGCTTGTTTATATTCTTCTGCAGCCCTGTTGGAGGAACCGCAATACACACATACCGAACGTATATTCATTCTTTCTCCACTGGTGGATAGATTGTTATGTAACTCGTTTAATTGTTTCATGCTTTATCTCTCGCATATGAGCCATTCTTCTACAATAGCAATTATGTGGCCAATACGCCATATGGTTACTGTGCAACAGCAAATAACATAATTTTGTAGAATATGAGGAGATTTCACACAGAAAACGGCACTATTTTTGCCAGCTTTTCCTTTATTTTCTGTGGTTTTACTGGTTTGTGAAGATAATCATCCATACCAGCAGCGGTGCATTTTTCTTTATCGCTTTGCAGCACGTCGGCCGTCAGGGCAATAATCGGCAAATGGGGTTTATGGGGGGGGCATCTACGAAAAGGTTGCCCCTGCCCACATTCAAAAATCAATTGATTTTGAGCCGACATTGAAAAAAATAAAAAATATTTTAGATAATTGGGTGAAAATGTACGATAAGTAAGCAAAATATAAGTTGCTCTTATTTTATGTTTTTTGGCAATCTTTCAGAAGTTGGCAACGCATATCGCCATTAATATTTTTGGGGTTAAACCATATATCCAAAAACCGTTTGGCAAACATCATGTTGCTGGTTTTTCCAATCAAATGACCATTGTGATAAAAACTGAGATATTCGGATGGTTGATATAAAGCGGTAATAGAGTCGCCGCTTTTTACATCCACCAATAATTTTTTTAATATGTCGCCATAATTATTTTTTTCTAAGCTATTAAGAGCGCTGAGGCTATTCATTTCACTCAGTGATGTCTCTACAATTTCGCTAACATCTGCATCAATATGATATACCAACCGCAAAGCAAATCTACTATTCCATGACCAAACCTGCTCGGCACTCCATAATTGATAATCATAGATCTTGCCAATAAAAAACCAGCTATAATCACCAATAGCCAGTGGCGGCTTATTACCAAAATAAGCCGCAATTTCAGGCGCCATCTTTGGGGAATATTGCTTTTGGTTTATTTCTTCAGCTTTGCTGACGCCGTTATACAAAAACAATAATAGGAGAAATGGGAATAACCTCATTGTTTAACATCTACCCCTCTAATTATTCTTGCCCACACCTCTATCATTTAGGATGTGTTGCAGCTTTTTCCAGCCCCTTATAAAAAAAACAGCACTATAAATAGCTATTATTACACCAACCATGGTTAAATCAAGATTCTTTTTCATGATAAGGGTCATCAATGCAATAATTACCCCCCCGATCACGGCATGACCTAGCCACACAAGACGCTGAATGTGGTGTTTTAATATGCCATCTATTTCACATTGCCTTCTATCTTCTGACTTATTATGCAACGAAAATTCTTGATAAGCTTGTTCTAAGGCCCGTAACAATTGATCGGCATCTCTGGTTTCAGCTATTAATAATGGTAACTTAAAGGCTAGAATATTGCCTGTTTTTATGCGCAACACAGGTTGTTGCCAAAAAAAGTGCGCTGAACTTTGAATATTGGTTATTTCTTGCCACGCAATGGGATGAATTTTGCCATTGGGCATAAGGGCATGTATATTTTTTTCATCCCACCACAATAGCGGCCTTGCCCCCCATTGAGAAAGCCTACCATAAAAAAACCAACGCCTGAGCTGGGTAAAACCATATAATGTTACGGCCATAACGCAATAACGCTGAGGTAGGGTAAATGGCATCGCCAACAGCCGGTATTTGTCCAGTAATAATAAAATGGCCAACACTACCACCACACCCAACCACATCCATGTGATAGCGCGCGCGCGCGGGTGCAGATGCAAGGTTAAGGAAGTGCCCGTCATGGAACAGTTTTTTGTTTATGAATAAGCGCAGCCAATTGCTGTGCCCCCATCGCCAAATCTTCATTCTTAAAATTGGGATCTTCTAATAACAGCCGTACTTTTTCAACGGCCATTCGTTGAATAATTTCCTGTTTTGCGCCCGCGGCCAACATAAGCCATGCAAAAGCTTGCGGGCGAGATTGGCCGATAACCCGCCCAGCCCATAAGGCTTCCCCCAAAGCCAGTTGCGCTGAAGAAACCCCCGCCATGGCTGCTTTTTGTTGCCAATGCAGCGCTTCTTTTTCATCCACCGCTACGCCATCACCATTTTTGTAAAGATCGGCCAGCACGGTTTGTGCACCTCTATCACCGCTTTCGGCGGCTTGTCGCCACCAGCGAAAAGCGGCGGCTTTATTCTGCCCCACACCTTCCCCTTGTTGATACATTCGTGCAATTTTCACTTGGGCTTCTACATTACCCTGCTGTGCTTTTTGTAAAAATTGGGCGAAATTACTTTCTGCCGTTTGTGCAAGCGGGAGCGGCGTTTCTACTGCCGGACGATGAATGGGTTGCTTGGCCTCAGCAATTGTACTGGCAACCAATAATATGAATAAGGCAAGTAAATAAGGCATGTTTTTACAATGAGCTTTTATGAATAAATATTACTGCCCATTTTCTACGACAACCCTGATTTTTAAGCAAGGCATGACGAAAAAAAACCATGTTCAACATTACCACCCGTGGTGATAATGGCAATATTCAAGCCTCTCACATCAATAGCGCCCGATAATATAGCCGCTAAAGCTGCCGCGCCACTGGGCTCTAATACGGTTTTCATGTGATGAAAAGCAAATTTCATGGCCTGTTTTACCTCATCATCATTCACTGTTACGCTGCCGCTTAAATAATGGCGCATAATTTCAATGGTCATTTTTCCCGGCATAGGGGTAGTGAGCCCTTCACAAATAGAGGTTGCCCTTGGGTTCACCCCTAATCTTGTGCTAAAATGCAACGAACGCAAGGTATCATCAAAACCATAAGGCTCCACCGCCATTACTCTTGTTTCTGGCGATAACCCCGCCATTGCCAGCGATACACCACTAGTAAGCGCACCACCACCACAAGGAATAAGCACCATATCTGGCCGTACCTTTAGCCTTGCCATCTGCCGAATAAGTTCAAGCCCCACCGTTCCATGCGCTGTAATAATATCTGGGGTATCGTAAGCATGTAAAAAAATATGGCCATTTTCTTTAGCATATTGCTCAGCTTTTATGCCCAATTCTTCTGCTGTAACATCCAATACAACCACATCAGCACTATAACGGCGAGCAGCCATTGCTTTAATTTCTGGAGCAAAAGCCGGCATAAAAATAACAGCTTTTACCCCCATCATCTGCGCGGCAGCTGCAATCGCTATGCCTAAACTGCCAGAAGAAAAACACACAACACCCTTGCGGCGATCCGATTGTGGCATACGCAGCAACCAATAAAATGCCCCGCGGTACTTAAAACTGCCACTATGCTGAAATTGTTCTGATTTTACATAAATTTTTGCCCCCACACGATCATTAAGATCCCGCGATTGCAATAAAGGGGTTTCTAATATAACAGAGGCCAAACGCACCGAGGCTTGCTCTATCTCGGATAGAGATTCAGCCAATGGTTTATCATGAAAATAGATAGGCAAGGAAGATTGCAAAGAAGCTGCAACCTGAACAGATTCAGCTGATAGTATCTCTTCTTTCTTTTGGCTAATAACCATCAACTGCCCACCCCAAATTATTGTGCTATATAAGACACATAATGCGGCATTCAGTCAAGAAATTTTTTATTAACAAAACAAATATTTTTGCAATTATTTTACAAAAATTAGCGAAGGTGGCACATTCCATTGCTTTATGTGCCAATCTTGGCCGTTATATTGCAACCACGATACATGGCCAGTTTTCATTTTGAATTGCTGTTCTTCAACAGCTTTGGCAAAAGCATTGGGTATTAATTCCAAAAAAAAACGTAATATGCCATTGCTGCTGATTATCAGGGTAGGGGAGTGCGGTTGTGCTACTATTTCTGCAGCTATAGCATGAATGCGGGCATGGATGGTGCTTATATCAGGAGCCCAGCCAGCTTGTGGTGGAAATAGGCTTTTTTTATTCCATAAATCAAGCACTTCCTTACCATATTGGGCAATGATTTCTTCATCATTACGCCCCCCCCATGCACCATAATGAATTTCCGTGAGCCGCTGATCCACCTCATAATCACGGCCATTGGCTGCCAGCTCCATAATCATAGAAGCGGTTTCTCTGGTGCGCTGTAGCGGGCCAGTGATTGCACGGGCAGGGGTGATTCCTGCTTGTAAAAAAGCAGCCCCAATAGCTTTTGCCTGTTCTCTCCCCTTATCCACCAGCGGTAAATCTTCAGCCGCCCCTACCCATATGGGCGTTTGATCCGCGGTAAAAGTATTGCCATGACGGATAAGGAATAGATCAAGCATCCCACAATTCTCCTTCACGGGCAATAATCTCTTCCACAATCGCCACATCGGCAGGGCTATCCACCGCCCAATGCATTCTTCCTCGATAATCTACTTCCACCATGCGAATGGGGATGCCATGTTCTAGTGCCCGCAATTGTTCTAATTGTTCCACCGCTTCAAAAGGGCCTTGCTTTAAGGTTACATAACGGGCAAGGGTAGAAAAACGATAGGCATATAAACCAATATGGCGATAAATGGGTGGATTTTCTATAGTTCCCCGAATAAAGGGAATGATTGATTTAGAAAAATATAACGCATCTTTTTGATGATTAAAGGTAACCGTGGTGCCGCCCACCACCCCATTTTCTTTTGATTTTTTTAGGGTTTCATATTGCGCTGCTGTATAGCGCACCATGGGCGTGGCCATCTGTACGGCTGCATCACTGAACACATCCACTAAAGGCTGAATAATCCATGGCGGGGTGAGCACGGCATCGCCTTGTAAATTAATCACCACATCGGGCTTAGTTTTCATGGCCTCGCAGGCAGCCAATGCCCTTTCTGTACCATTAGGACAATTTTCAGGCGTCATGATGGCTCTACCACCAAAATTTTCCACATGGTTGATAATGCGTTCATCATCGGTGGCCACCACTACCTCGGTAATGCCTTTTACTGCCAAAGCAAGGCGGTGCATCCGCTCAATCATTGAAATACCAGCAATAGGCGCTAATGGCTTACCAATAAAGCGGGTGGAACCATAGCGCGCCGGAATAATAACCGCAATATGCATTAATTTTACCCTAAAATATTTTAACAGAGATTACATAACACCTTGCTTACACCGCCACAAGCTCAATTATTGAAACATACGCCGCTTAGTTTTTAGATAAAATTTTATATCCGGGTTAGCCAATAGTGGAATATCAATATAATTCTCGCGCACACCGGGTATTTCTCGGTTAAACATCAAGCCAGATAAGAGTTGGCTGGGCGTATCCAAATCAATATCAATCGGGTTAACCCTGCCCATGGCCGCCATTCTACGGGCACGACCAATAATTTCAACCAATGTTTCTAAATCTTGCGCCTTATGCAATTCTTGCCCCATATAACGGCCATACACTAAAGAAACTTCTTTAGCTTTCCAAGCATCTTCAAAAGGTTCACAAAAGGCAGTTAAAAAAGCAATATCCGCTACCACATTATGTTGATGGCGCCCATTAACCTCTTCCCCCTTAGCATCTAATAAGCGGATTGAAGATTGAATAACCCCTCGGCTTTCAGTGGTTTCACAATAAAGTAGCCGCGATTTTCCTTCCACAAAAATTGAATCGGTTCCACAAAGGGGGTCATTAAACCCTGCCAAGGATGCAAAACGCTGCATCGGCATAGGATCAGATACTTCAATATTTTCTAGCATGGCTTGTTCCCCGCCGCCCAAAAGTAAAATATCATTTCTCAGAGCATGACGAAAAGCCCTGGAAAATTTTTCTAACAAGTAAAATGCGGCCGCTTTACGCGATAATTTGATATTATTAATAAACCCACCGGCAACGATCTCCATCATACCAGTGTTAGGAATTCTGTTGGCTGTAATATTAAGGGTGGGTTGCAATAATTCGCTGGTGGATAGATATTTAGGCGGCACGAAGGATGGTGGATCCATGGCCTGCCGATTGATAAGAATTTTTACATCGGCCCGCAACGAATTTTCTGTGGTAATTAACTCCACAAAAAGCTGATGCCCTTCGGCTTGAGCCAAGGTTTTAATGTTGCTGGGAAAAGTAGATACGCGCAACATCTCGCATAAAACAAATTCAGGAATAAGAACAGCTTGGTTTTCTTCTCTATTATTCTCGTTCAAGACTGAATCCTTTGATATAAAAACTATAAAGAAAACCCACGTTTATATGTTGGCCATTGGGGCATGGCCGTGAAGCCATTTTTTATTTGATAAACGGGCGATAAAAGATCGGCTATTTGTTCATGGCGCAATAATTTTCTGGCATCATGAAAGGCGCCGAGAAAAGCAGAGGATTCCTCTTTGGTTTCAAAAACCTGAGAAACACCCATATAATGGTGGCTACCCAGAAGATATGTGCCATTTTTTTGCTGCCCCATGCTGAAATCCATCACACAAGTGGCCATTTCATAGGCAAAACCATTGAAAATTTTGGCCAATGAGGCTATTGGCGCGCCCATCACCTCACCTTTTACCAAAATTTCTCCTTCAATCACCGATTGATCGTGGCTAATATTCAGGCGGCTCAGAATTTCGAAACCATCTTTTGCTAAGAATAACGGCTTATTGGCCTCATGTTGCAAATCGGTGAGCTGATCAAGCTCATTATAGGTAAAAATGGCAGAAAGCTCCATATTTTGTAACATGACCTGCAAGGCAGGGGTCAAATGTTCTGGCTGTTTATTCTGCTTAATTGCCGCTTGTGCATCGCGGTAAGCATATAATAATGCCTCTGCACTGTGGGGATGAAATAAATCAATAGCCTTCGTAAATCCACCGCGTGGAATTTCAATCAATGGGCTATGTTCATTCCCTTGAAACCAAAAACGCATCAAATGATTAAAGCCATGCGCCGCTGGTTCTAAAATTTTCACCTGCCCTAATTCATTATTTGAAGGAGGGGTGACATAACATAATATATCACGGTAAATCCATGCGCCTTCAGCCAGAAGCCCACCTTTTGAAAAAGGGGCTTCACTTTCTAGAATATCTTCAACCAAATTGGATTCAAGCACTGCCATTTAAACAACCCTGTTCTGCAAAATACGCATGATAGACTAACAATTGTTGCCAATATGTCAAGCCGTCTTTTTCAAGCAATAACAACAAGAATCATGGGGTTGGTAAGAGGGAAGGGCCTGTTCTTCTGGCGATAGGGGGTGACCACAAGCCATACACATAACATGCGTACCAGTTTTAACCCCATGGGTAACGGCCACACGGTGATCAAACACGAAGCACTCGCCTTCCCATGAAGATTGTTCGGGCGGTATTTTTTCCAGATATTTTAATATACCACCTTCTAAATGGTACACTTCTTCAAAACCTTCGGCCAACATAAAACTGGAAGCTTTTTCACAACGAATGCCACCAGTACAAAACATGGCAATTTTTTTGTGGGTAGCAGGGTTTAGATTTTTTCTCACATAATCTGGAAATTGACCAAAAGAATCGATATGAGGATCAATCGCGCCCTTAAAAGTGCCCACTCCCACTTCATAAATATTACGGGTATCAATCAGGGTTACATCTTCTTGTGCCAGTAAATCATCCCAATCTTCAGCGGCAACATAAGTGCCCACGCATTGATTAGAATCAACCCCATCCACCCCCAATGTTACAATTTCTTTTTTTAATCGCACCTTCATTCTAGGAAAAACAGCGGCACTGCTTTGCGATTCTTTATGCTCTAAATCCGCTAGTCTTACATCGCTGCGTAAATAAGCCAATACCGCCTTAATTCCAGCCTCACTGCCAGCAATGGTGCCATTAACCCCTTCTTTTGCTAAAAGAATGGAACCCTTCACCCCATGATCTTTACAAAAATCAAGCAATGGTTGGCGTTTTTCTACATAATCTGGTAAATCAACAAATTTATAAAATGCCGCCACCCAATAGGTAGAAGAGGCACCCAAATCATTAGAAAAAGAATGGTTCATGATGAGATATTGTTTATTGTGATAGTTTTGCTTGATAAAATTATCAATATAATTATATTGATGTCCAGAAAAAACTAAAAAGAACTAATTTTTCAAAAAAAACATAGGGTAAGTATTATTGTTGCTACAAGAAGAATGCTTTTTTTTGCGCACAGCCTTACAACAACTGCTTGAATCCAGCTATTTGGAGGGGCAGGCAGCAGAGCCGTCAGCTTTTTTTCATGAGCATTTTTTTCAAGAAATCAATGATTTTTTTTGCCGACATGCGACCATAACACTAAAATTACCCGCCCTATATTCCCCTAAAAACTTTGGTTTATTGCTGGTTGAATGGATTAATGGGCTTAATCATTACCCTAATCCTCTTAACCGCCAGCGCCCAGAAATGAGTGAAGAGCAAGAAGCAGCTTTTCACCATGAAATGGCACGTTTTTTTGAAATTATCGGCAATTTTCTTCATCAATTACAACTGCCAATCAGCCGTAAGGGGCAAGAAGTTTATCTCTCCCCCCATAAAACTGAGGTGGAAATTTGGAAAAAATCATTGGGGGTGAATGACCAATTAAGCTTAGAACGTGTTTCTGCTATTGATTTTAATAGTAGTCGCAAGGTTATTATTTGTTGTGGTGGCACTGCACAAATTCACGGTTTTTCGGTGGCTGGTTTTATTAACATGGCAGAAGAACGGCTGGGTGGTATAGAGGTTTACGAAAAAAAAGGCGTGGATATTTACGCCATTACCTATCCCATTTTACACCGCGCTCATTTTTTTGCGGATACGCACCGCTATAATGCTGCGGTGGATACTTATATAGCCCCCTATGCCCAGAATTTTTTTAATGGTGCTATTCTTCCTTTTTTAGAAAATTTCACAACAAAAGGAGGGGATGCCATAAAGCAGGCCGCCGCCCAACTCAATTTTTTTGCTTATAGTTATGGCACGGTATTTGTGCGGCAATTGCAAAATGCTTTATGGGCATGGCTTGTAGCACAATCAATAGATAGAGAAATGATTAAAGATATTCTGGCTGAGGTTTATTCGCTGAATATTGGCGCCACCTGCCGTTTGAACCGTTCCATTCAACGGGGCTGTTTCAGTAGTGTTTACCTCTTATTTGCTGATGATTTAAGCATGCGCTCTAAAACTGAAAATTGGCGATTAAAAAGCAATAATAATAGTCCGGCCAAAGAAACCAAGGTGTTGAATGATCATGAATTGGTTGTTTTTACCGAAGCCAAACCCATTACTATTATCCAACAATCCCACAATAACATTGATGGTAACAACCAAGGAACAACTAAAATTATCAAGCCATCGCATCAATTAAGCTACTACATGCATCAGGAATTTATTTCTGCAGAAACCATGCTCAACCCCAACCCTTCAAGACGCATCATCGTCTAGTTTTTTGATGAGGTTCTTAAACCTGTTCCCACGATTAGTGCCTTCTACCAACAAAAATTGCTCAGTAATTTTTTCAGCATCTGGTGAGAGACTATTACTTGCCAGCAGGGAAGGAGCCCCCTCCAACAACATATCAGGGGAGATAGCAAGAAATTGGGCAAGTTTTAACAAATCAACCAAATCTGGGCATTCCCTTCCATCGATATAATCTCTTAATAATCCTTCGGTAATGGTGCAAGCCTGAGCCATATCGTTTAGTGTAAGCCCTTTTCTTTCTAGAAACAATTGCAGATTATGCCCAAACACCACGGCTAGATATTGCTGCTGTTTTTTCATCCCACTCAATCTCCATCTTCGCTTTTATATTAAAGCAAAAAATCAAGCGAATATCAACCTTAAGTAATTGTAAACATCAATATATCAATCTATAAGTGTGTAATTGTATTATCTAATTATTTTCTTTTTTGTTGAAAAATTACAAATAAAGCTTCAATGAATGTATGTCTTACTTCAAATCAATTTTTGCAAAATCACCCCTATTTTTATTTTAATGCTCTTTCCTCTTAATCATTGAAAAAATATGGCATTGAAAAAATATGGCCTTACGATTTTTATATTCTTGGATTCCCAAAAAACACCCGCAAATAATCATTTTGCTGTCCATGCTGCTGCTTAACATTGCGGGGGCCGGTTATTTTTTTGAAAAAACTTCTCAAGAAAAAGAACGCACCCATCAATTATTGAAACATACAAAAGCGCTCACCCAAGAAATAACCGCTAAAAAAATTGGCCAAAGCATATCAACCTTAGAAAATATTTATAGTGAAGCCATGGAGACAGGCGGTAATCTTGAAAAAATGCGCCATTTAATTAATAATCGTATCACCAGAGCAGGCTTAGATTTACGCGTTGCGTGGTCAGATAAAGATAAAATGCTGCGTATTGGTACAATTATCGGCATATTCAAAAACAATGACGACACAAACATCATTGATAATGATGTGGCGGTGGATTTATCGCACCGCGATTACATAGAAATGGCGATTAGAGAACCGCAAACAATCCATTTATCTGCCATCCGCCCTCATTCCATCACTGGCCGTGATTTTTTTGCTATTGCCATGGGGGTTGCTGGTAAAAATGGGCTATATTTTGGGTGTTTAGCCAGTATTATTGATGTAGAAAATTTGCGCGAGGCCATGGCTGAGTTAACCCAAAACCAGCCACTTTATCTACGCCTTACCATGCCCAATGGGCAAATTCTATGGAGCAATTTTCAAGAAAAAGATCAATTATATGATCAGCATTTAGTTACCACCGAAGGCTTACATATTGAACTGGCTTATTCACATCTGGCCTATAAAAAATTTATTCAACGCACAATATTGCTGGCTATTATTAGCCTATTGCTGGCCAATTTATTGCTTTATTTATTACATTATTATTACCAATCTTTTTTTACAGCACCGCTAGAAAAAATTAAAGCTTCTTTTGAAGATTTACCAGACAGAATATTTTATAGCCCCCCATTATGTCATCCCCTCAATATTCAACAAAAAGCCAATGCTGTTGGTCAATTACTCACCGCTTATGATAAACTACAAACAGAAAATCAACATCTACAAACAGAGCAAGAACAAGCCCTGCGCTTTATTCAACATCTACACCAGCAGCAAATCAGCTTTTTAGATGCAGCCAGCGCAGAAATGGAAGAAGCATTTCATATATTGCACCACTATAATGAGTTTTTGCAGGGGAATGTTCGGCATAATTATTTTCACGATGATGAGTTGTTTTTAGAAAATGTTTTAGATGTTACCCAAAACCTTAAATTTATGGCCAATAGTTTTTATCTTATCTCACGCCATCAATCCGGCCATTTATACCTGAGACCCCATAAAACAGACATCGCCCTTTTAATTGAAGAGGCCCTATTTATTTTGCAACCAGTGTTAGAATGGCGGGCTATCGACCTTGATATTAATTGTGAGAGCATTATTTCGACGCATTATGACCAGACCATCTTAAAGCACATCATATGGGGTAGCCTTTACCTATGTTACCGTTTTATTGATGATGGATCTACACTTACCATTAATTTGCAGAGGGAAGGAGATAACATCATCATCTGCCTGCAGGCTTCTTGTTTTATAACAAAGAATGAACATGATAAGCATGAAGCGCTCGCCGATTTTTTTCCGCAATATAAGCAAGAACAGCAGCAATTTAATGTGGAAAAAGTAAGAAAGCACATCAACACTGTTATTATTGGCTATTTTACGCACTATATGGGTGGCTCCATCACGGTAGATAGCCACCAAGAATCAGGGTTTATCGCCAAAATACAGCTTAAAATATAGGTGTTTCTATCTAAATCCAACGTGAATTCTTGTAAGATTGGTGCGTGGATGAACATAGGTTCTTAACGGCTCTATAGCTTTATTGCTGGGTTCATTCGCAGGCCCCGCAGCTAACACCAATATTTCGTGCCGCGTGCTTGCCAATAAATCATCGCGCTCAGGGCTTACCTTCGGCAGGCGCATATTGCTTAATTCTTGCCTTAATTGTGGGTTTTCTTTTAATTGTTGGATGATTACTTGTTCTTCTCTATTCAAAAAATAGCGGCCAATACTATCAAAAATATCTTTTATCTCTGGATCATCTTTTAAGAAAACAAGCAGATTATCCATAGAAATAGGGGGGTTATCGGCACGCTTATCCCGTTGATCGTAGAGAAATTGGTATAGTTTTATAGCACCGCTAAAAATTTTATTGGTGTGCTCCATGCTTTGTAGCTGTTCAATAATACTCCAAGCGGTCTCTTTTCCTATATCCGCACAAATTTTTTCTGCACCCAAACCAATAAATTTATTAAATAGGTTACGGCTATCTTCACCGCCGTAATTCCTTATTGCCGTAAAAATTGTATTGATGCGATTATCGCTATAACGATTGCCATTTTCTATATCTTCCATCACCAGCATAAATAATTCATGGTAAGACTGAAAAAAATATAACGGCATTTGTGCCGCAGGATGCGAAAATTGATCTGGCAATGCCCGCATAGCCATCGACATAATTTCACCAAAAGCGGGGTCTTTACTGGCTAAAAAATAATCCAGTAGATAGGCATGAAGATCAGGATTGGGAATATTATATTCCGCCAACAACCCAATAAGGCCTCTTTCTATTAAATCAGCCACTTCAACAACGGGCTTCATGTTTTTGCTATCATCAAGCTCAGTCGATATTTGTTCTATTGCCTGTTGTAAAAACAAAGAATTCATTCTGCTATCATCAAGAATTAAATTCCCCATAATTTCTTCAAACTCTTGCCGTGCTAAAGAAATATTGGCTAAAGCGGGTAAAATATCGCTATATATCAAGCTTTGCGTGAAGCTTAACGGCAAAAAAGAAACCAGTTTTTGCCAATAATCATCATGACGCAATTTTTCAAAACGGCTTTCAAAAAATGTGATTCCTTGCCTATCCTTCATAAAAATATCGGCACCGGCATCAAGCAACATTTTAACCGCCGGCGTATCTGGCAAATAACTATTACTAAATGCCAAAATAATAGGGTATTCATTCGACATACTGAGTTGATTCACACCTTCGGTGCTGATGGCTAATAAATGAGCTAATCTTTGCACCATATTGGTTTCAAGCGGTTGGCCACACACCAAATGAAAAATATTACGCCCCCATTCATCCTGCTCATTAAATGGTGCTCCTAAATCCAACATGCGGTGGAATAAAGCATCCGCACCAATAAACTGTTTATTGGCCAACAAAAATAACAAGGGCGTACCGGTTTTACTGCGATCTAAAAGGCCATGCAATATATCCTTAATTTCTGTATCCGACTTTTTTTTAAGGTTTTGCAATACCAATCCCAATAATTTACCCGGTGCTGCCTTACTATCTTCAGTTTCATAGGCACCAGCATGATATTTTTCATGCACCGAAGCTCCCATATCCAGCAAAACATTGGCCCATACCGCGTTTTCTTCTTCCACGGCCACGGCTAAAGCCGTGTTATGCCACTTGTTGGTTATATCAATGTTAATTTGCTCACTGGCCACCCAATATTCTACCATGGCCTTACGGTTGGCACTATATTCGCTTTCTAACAAATAGTGCAGAACATTGGCATCTTGATGCTGGGTAAAAATATTTTCAATATTGCCCGCCCCATAATCTTGCAGCAGCCTCAAGAAAAAGACATCATTATCGCTATCAATAGCAACTTGTACTTGTTGAATGATGGTTTGAAAAGAATAGGGGTTTTGCATCTGCGATCTCTATTGCATCAATAAAAGATAATTTTTTGATATAATAGAGACAATTGTAAGAAAAACCACAAGCATGAAGGCGCACCGTTCATGCTTGTTAGGCTGTCATCTTCAATATTATCTAAGAAAAATTTTCCACAAAGCGGGTCAACAGGCGTACACCATAGCCTGTGGCACCTTTGGGCACGGTGGGCAAATCTTTTTTACCCCATGCCATGCCAGCAATATCCAAATGCGCCCATGGGGTTTTGCCCACAAAACGCTGTAAAAATACTGCGCCAATAATACTGCCTGCATTACGGTCAGCAGAAATATTTTTCATATCCGCCGCTTCTGTATCAATGGCTCTATCGTAAACATCGCCCAGTGGCAGACGCCATAATTTTTCTTCTTCTTTTAATCCGGCGGCTAGTAATTGCTCGGCCAGAGGGTCGTTATTAGCAAATAAACCAGCATATTCTGTGCCCAATGCCACCAAAATAGCCCCTGTTAGCGTGGCTAAATCCACCACTGCTTTGGGTTTGAACCGATCAATCACATAATGCAGACAATCGGCCAGCACTAATCTTCCTTCGGCATCGGTATTTAATACCTCAATGGTTTGGCCAGACATCGAGGTTACAATATCACCAGGGCGTTGGGCTTTACCATCGGGCATGTTTTCAACCAACCCCACAACCCCCACCACATGCACGGGGGCTTTACGGGCGGCTAAAGCCATCATGGCACCAGTAACAGCGGCAGAACCCGCCATATCCCACTTCATTTCTTCCATTCCGGGGCCCGGTTTTAAGGAAATACCCCCCGTATCAAAGGTAACGCCTTTTCCTACTAAAGCGATGGGCGGCTCTTTATTATCCTTGCCAGCTAAACCATTCCATTCCATCACCAATAATTGGCTTTCATGTTCACTACCAAAACCCACCGCCAGCAATGAACCCATGCCCAATTTTTTCATTTGCTTTTCATTAAGGGCTTCCAGCGTAATACCCAGAGGCTCTAATTTAGCCTTAGCCTCGGCCACAAAACTTTCGGGGTAAATAATATTGGCTGGCTCGGAAACCAAATCTCTGGCAAAAAATACGGCATCAGCTAAATGATGCAATTTCTGGAAAGTTTTTTTAGCTTCGCTATGTTTGGCACTATGAACAACCAATTTCTGCAATTGGGGTTTGGTATCTTTTTTAGTGGTTTTATGTTTTTCAAAACGGTAACTGCGCAGCAAAACACCATAAGCCAGATGAGCAGCTAAATGAGCATCTTCTAATAATATTTGCAAGTTAGTGGCTTGCCAATTCGTGGCCTCGCGCTGTAAATTGCCGCCCAATGTTTCGGCCAAATTTTCGGTTAAAGCTTTATCGCCCGCGCCCAAAATAAAAACATGGCCACCATCAGCCAATAGGGCTGGCAATACCAATATTTCTTTCAGCTTACCAGAAAAAGAAGGGGTGGCCGCCACAGCAGCGGCAATACGGCCATTAACAGCCTCATCCAGCTTTTGGGCTAATGGGTGCAGCTTTTTATCCTCACCCACAA
Source organism: Alphaproteobacteria bacterium (assembly GCA_049318825.1). Lineage (GTDB taxonomy): Bacteria > Pseudomonadota > Alphaproteobacteria > JBMOFM01 > JBMOFM01 > JBMOFM01. Next base: position 177,615 of record JBMOFM010000001.1, read on the forward strand.
TAAACGCCAAATGGCCAGAAACGGGAAGATTATAGTCAGCAAATGAAATTTTCATGATTTTTTAGCCTTAACAAAGAAACACAAACAGCGTATGCATAACAGCATTATTATCGCCATCATCGTTTATGACAATAACAAATCATGCGTATTATACAAAACTATATGGCACGGCAATTGATTGCCACCGCTTTTATGGCAACCATCGCCATGATGGGGGTATTGTGGCTTACCCAATCGCTGCGCTTTCTGGATATGACCGTGGCCGCCGGCGCACCTTTTCGTTTTTTCATCTGGCTCTCCTTATTGGCGGTTCCTTCTACCATGCCAGTGGTGCTACCCGTAGCGGGAATGTTGGCGGTGGTGCTGGTGTATGGGCGATTAATGCAAGATAGTGAGCTCATTGCCATGCGCGGCATTGGTTTATCTAACCGACGTTTATTGCGCCCAACGCTTATTCTCGCCTTGGTGATGCTGTTTATTTCATTTTGTTTCACCGCTTTTATCAGCCCTGCCGCCAACAGGCAGGTAAAATCTATCGAAAAAACATTAGCAGGAGACAGCAGCAAATTATTGCTACGCCAAGGGGTATTTAACACCATTGGCTCGCGGCTCACGGTATATATAGATAAGCGGGATGATGAAGGAAAATTCTATAACCCGCTGATTCATGTGCAACCCAAAGAAGGGGATGGCTTTACCATCAGCGCGGCATGGGGTGAGCTTATTCTCAGCCCCGAAGGCCAAAGCCTGATGGTGCATGATGGAGTACGCAGCACCATTAACCCCGTCAGTCATCAAGCCGATTGGTTGACCTTTTCCGTGTATCAAATTGATATTGACCTCCTCAATAGGGGTGAAAAAGTAAAATCCCCCGATCCTTCTGAACGGAGCCTGCTGCATTTATGGAAATTATTCTGGAAAAATGATGTACCCGACCCCATTGGCCCTTTTATGCCGAGCAGTAAAGGTAAAAGCCGCCCCACTGTCCAAGGGGAAGTGCATCAACGCATTGCCATGCCCTTTATGGCGGCTATTGCTTGTTTTATTCCTTTAGTGATTATGGTAACCACCCCATTTTCCCGCCACATGAGTGGTTGGCGATTATTTTGGCCATCACTGGTTACTTTGTTATTTCAAGCCACCTTAATGGGAATATTAAATTTGGCTGGAAAATATAGTGCCGGCCAAATTCTGCCTTATATGCTGTTATCAGGGGCGTTACTATGGTGCACAACAATTATGTTTTACCGCAAATGATCTTGCTTTTATGGCCGCTAATTCAGCAATAAAAATATTGGGAAATAATAAAAATGCTTAGTTTTTCTACCATGGGGCGGTGGCTTAGTAAACGTTTTCTAGCAGGCTGGGGGCTAGTGTGCCTTATTTTAGCCAGCCTTACCCAAGCAGGGGATATGGTAGAATTGCTGCGCCGTTCAGCGGGGCGGGATGTAGATACAAGCAGCCTGTTGGCCTTATCTTTACTGCGCTTACCATCGCTTATTGAAACAATTTTTCCTTATTCCATTTTATTTGCCGCCATGATGTTTTGCTGGCGTTTATCGCGGCAATCAGAACTTTCGGTCATCAGAGCCGCTGGGGTTTCTGTGTGGCAATTATTACAGCCAGTATTATTGGTGGTGCTGGCTTTATGGCTAGGGGTACTGGTTGTGCTTAATCCTATGGCTTCTAGCATGTATGGTTACAGCCAGAAACTTGAACAACGCCTTTTTCAAGGCCGCGATGATGTGATGAACCTATCGGGCACGGGTTTGTGGTTGCGCCAACAATTGGCGGATGGATCGTTAGTATTTCATGCCAGCCATTTGAAGCGTTATTCGGCCACTGATGATAATAATGCTGACGATACACCAAACGCAACAGATATAAAAAATACCGAATTATTACCTAAAAAACCTGACGTGCCATTTAATAATGCTGGCAATAATAGTTGGAAAATTCACCAGCTCAGTGTTTTTAGCTTTGATGATAAAGGGCATTTAACCCGCCGTATTGATGCACCACACGCCCTGTTATCAGATAAAAAGCTGGAAGCCCCCCATGCAGTAGAAAATATCAAGGGTAAACGCGCCAAAAAATGGGGGGAGGTTTCTTGGAAGGTAGGGTTTACACCAAAAAAAATTCAGGAGCATTTTTCTTCACCCCATACGGTTGCTTTATATCGCATTCCTGAATTTGTGCGCACCATGGAAGCTACCGGTATATCTGGCACAAGATTAGCCTTGCGCTTTTATAGCTTTTTAGCCCAACCCTTATTTTTGGCTGGTTTAGTGTTTATTGCGGCCTATTTTTGCCTAAGGCCACCGCGCGATTTGAGAATGATGATGGTAGCCGCCCTTGGGGTAGGCTTGGCCTTTTTATCTTTTTTCTTTAGTGATTTGGTGGAAGCTTTTGGCCTTTCTGGCTTAGTGCCCGCTTTTGTAGCGGCCTTTACCCCTGGGCTGGTTTCATTATTCATGGGCATTGCTTTATTGCTGTTTCGTGAAGAAGGAACAGGCTAGTAATGGTTTATATAGAAAATTCTCCTGCTCTATGGCTTCCATATTTTCCATGGCCACAAGCCCATTATCATAAATATGATCGTGGCCATGCCGTCATTTTAGGGGGAGATTTTGGCTATACTGGCGCTGCCATACTGGCTGCAAAATCAGCCCTACGCAGTGGGGCTGGGCTAGTTTCTATTGCCTGCACCCCAAGCACCGCTAGCATTTATGCCACCGCCGCTTACGCCGCCATTTTAAGTAAAATTTTTACCCATGGTGATGATTTTCAAAAAACCATCACCGATTCACGGGTAAAAGCTGTTTTATTGGGCCCTGGGGCTGGTATTACGCCACAAACCCGTGATTTTGTATTACAAAGCTTAAGCTTACGCAAAAACACCATATTGGATGCTGATGCCCTCACCCTATTTCAAGAAACACCGCAACAGCTTTTTTCAGCCATTCAATCACCTGTTATTCTTACCCCTCATGGCGGGGAATATGCGCGTATTTTTGGCCAAATACCGCCGCAAGAAGCGGCTACACGCTCGAAAGCAGTGATGGTATTAAAAGGCAATCAAACAATAATCGCCAGCCCTGATGGGCGGCTAGCCATTAATGATTCGGCTTCACCTTTTTTAGCCAGTGCTGGCACGGGGGATGTGTTGGCGGGCATTTGCACTGGATTAGTGGCACAAGAAATGCCAGTTTTTGAGGCTGCATGTGCGGCGGTGTGGATTCACAGTGCAGCTGCTAAAAAATATGGGGCCGGATTAATTGCGGATGATTTACCAGAATTAATACCAGTAATATTGCACGAATTATTCAGCGCATCAGGAGGCCAACAGAGTGTTCAGCCGCTTAAAAGCTAAAGCACAAGCCAGAGATGCTTTATTAAGAGCTGGTGTTGCCACCGATAGGTTGCAAGCAGCCATTAGAAAAAGACGGCGGCGCGGCCTCACCCGTGGTTTGGCGGTGATATTGGCTATTGCTGCTTTTATGTCGGGCATGGCAACCTATTTGGCCATGACCGCCGCTTCACCCGTTAATCAATCCACGCGGGTTTATTGGCTGTTGATTCTGGATTTAATTCTGATTTTGCTGCTGGGGGTAGTGGTTGCCCGAAGAATTGCTGCCGTATTATCGGGCGGGCGGCGTAAATTAGCGGGCGCAAGATTAGAAGGACGGTTGGTTACCTTATTTTCGCTCATGGCGGTGGTTCCAACGATTATTACCACCGTATGTTCAGCGGTTTTTCTGTATTACAGCATTGAATCTTGGTTTGGTGAACGGGTGCGCACCGTGGTAGAAGAATCGCGCGCGGTGGCTAGGGCTTATTTGGAAGAACATCAATACTCCCTAAAAGGCGACGCCTTGGCCATGGCTAACGATATTAACCGCGAGGCCGCCCGTCTCATTGGTAACCCTGATATTTTCACCCAATTGATTCGTACCCAAGCCCTATTGCGGAACTTTACCGAAGCCATGGTATTTCAGGCGGATGGTTATGTGCTGGCACGCACCGGTTCTTCTTTTGGCTTAGAATTAGAGCCAGCCTCCCCCGATATGCTGCAACGTGCCATGAATGAAGATGTGGTGCTTTTAATCAGCGATGAAGAAGATAGGGTGAGGGGGTTAGTGCATCTGGGCGGTCTGGCGGATGCTTATTTAATGGTGGGGCGACCAGTAGAATCACGGGTGTTGGGGCATATGGAGGCCACGCAAGCCGCGGCTGAAGAATATGGGTTGTTGGTAGCCAGAAGAGCTAGCCTGCAATATGGCTTTATTGGCGTGTTGGTGGCCGCTGCTTTGGTGATGTTATTGGCTGCCATCTGGTTGGCCTTGATGGTTTCCCGCGGGTTGGTAGAGCCGCTGCGCCGCCTGATAGAGGCCACCGATAATATGCGGGCAGGCGATTTAACCGTGCGCGTGGATGAAGAACTGCGCGATGATGAATTATCTGACCTTACCCGTGCATTCAACCGCATGGGCACACAGTTGGATCAACAACGGCAAACATTAATGGAAATGAATAGCCAGTTGGATACCAGACGCCGCTTTACCGAGGCAGTATTGGAAGGCGTTTCAACGGGGGTATTGCGCCTAGATGCCGATAAACGCGTGATTTTGGCAAATAGAGCCGCGGGCATGATTCTGGAAAAAGACATAACCGCCATGAATGGCCAAGAAATTGCTATTTTATGGCCAGAAATTGAAGGGATACTTGTCGAATCAACCAAAAATGGCCAGTTGGATACCATTCGCCATGAAGAAAAGCAGATTAGCCATACGGGACAATCGGGTAAAAAACGTGAATTATTGGTACGTTTATCCATAGAATTGCCAATGCTAGACGATCTGGATAACAATAATGAAAAAAACAACCCCCAGCAGCGTTATTTAATCACCTTTGAGGACGTTAGCAGCCTGTTGCAAGCGCAACGCTTAGCCGCGTGGAGCGATGTAGCCAGAAGGCTAGCCCATGAAATTAAAAACCCGCTCACCCCCATTCAATTGGCGGCTGAAAGGCTACAACGGCGTTATTTGGCGGATATTACGCGAGAGCCAGAAATTTTCAAAACCTGTACCGATACTATTATTCGCCAAGTGGAAGATATTGGCAAATTGGTGGATGAGTTTTCATCTTTTGCCCGCATGCCACAAGCCATTTTCAGGCAAGAGCAAGTAGGTGAATTATTAAAACAAGCCGTATTTTTACAACGCCAAGCCGCAGCAGATATTATTTTTACTGATTCTCTGCCCATGGGTATAAAATTTACCTGCGATGGCCGCCAACTTTCCAGAGCGGTTACCAATTTACTGTTGAATGCCGTTGATTCCGTGCGGCAGCGTTTACTCACCCAAGCAGAGCCACAGGGCAGGGTGGATCTATTGCTGCAGGTTGATGAACATCACGCCAGCATCACCATAACCGATAATGGCACAGGTTTTGGACAAGATAACCCCAAAAACTTTGCCGAACCTTATGTAACCACTCGCCCTAAAGGTAGCGGCCTTGGCCTTGCCATTGTTAAAAGAATCATGGAAGACCATAAAGGCCAGCTAGAAATGAAAAATAACCCAGCTGGGGGGGCTTCTGTTACCCTTGTTTTTCCCCTGCAACAGGAGAAATAGGGCAGCTTATTAACAAAAAATGCAGTTTTTTGAAATCTTTGTTAAGAAGATGCTTGCCAAGTGCATGGCATATCGGTAACACATGATATGAGACATTGTGGCGAAAATACGCTGCTATATAAAATGACCGGGAGAATTCATGGGCGCAGATATTCTGATTATTGATGATGAAGCCGATATTCGTCAGCAGATCGGTGGCATTTTGCAAGATGAAGGTTATGCCACCCGTGAGGCAAACAGCAGTGAATCTGCTATGGCCGCCTTGCGTGCTCGCCAACCAAACTTAATATTGCTGGATGTTTGGTTGGAAGGCAGTGGGATGGATGGGCTGCAATTATTGCAACATATCCGCCAAAATCATCCGCTGATACCAGTGGTGATGATTAGTGGTCATGGCACCATCGAAACCGCCGTCACCGCCATTAAACACGGGGCTTATGATTTTATTGAAAAGCCTTTCAAGGCAGATCGTTTGTTGCTGGTTATTCAACGCGGTCTTGAATCAGCACGATTGAAACGCGAAAATCAGGAATTACGCTTCAGGGCTGGGGCCGATATGGAGTTGTTGGGTGGCTCTTCAGTGATGACTCAACTGCGTCATGCCATTGATAAAGTTGCCCCTACCGGCAGCCGCGTATTTATTACGGGTGGCCCCGGTACTGGCAAAGAGCTGGTGGCCAGAATGATTCATGCTAAATCCAGACGGGCGCAAGCACCGTTCGTTATATTTAATTGTGCGAATATTGCTTCTGATCGCTTGGAAATTGAACTATTTGGTAGCGAAGCCAGTGCTGGCGTTCCGCGTAAAATTGGCCTGCTGGAACAAGCCCATGGTGGTACCTTGTTGCTGGATGAAGTGGGCGATATGAGCATGGAAACCCAAGGTAAATTGGTGCGCACCCTGCAAGATCAAACATTTGAACGTATTGGCGGTGGCCGCGTGGAAGTGGATGTGCGGGTGATCGCCACCACCAACCATGATATTCAGCAATTAATGCAAAATGGCCGTTTTCGCCAAGATTTATTCTACCGCCTGAATGTGGTGCCCTTGCGTGCCCCACCATTGATTGAACGCCGTGAAGATATTGCGTTATTAGCAAAATATTTTTTACAGCGGGCAGCAGAAACGGCGGGGCTTTCGCCGCGTATATTGGCAGATGATGCGATTGCCGCCTTACAGGCCTATGATTGGCCGGGCAATGTGCGCCAGTTGCGGAATGTGATTGATTGGGTATTAATTATGGCCGCGGGCGATGGTCGTGATTCCATTCGCGCTGAGATGTTGCCCTCAGAAATTGGCTCTATTGTACCAGCGGTTTTGCGTTGGGAAAAAGGGGCAGAAATTATGAGCATGCCGCTGCGTGAAGCGCGTGAAATGTTTGAACGCGAATATTTGATGGAGCAAGTTACCCGCTTTGGGGGTAATATTTCACGCACTGCTAGCTTTATTGGAATGGAACGCTCGGCTCTGCATCGCAAATTAAAAATGCTGGGTGTACCCGGCGGTGAAAGAGGAATGGGCGCAGCAGAAGCAGCTGAATAAGGCTTACAACCAAGCAAATAAAAAAGGGCAGTTGATTAAAACTGCCCTTTTTTTATGACCACAAGGTTTATTACCCTAGAATTTATTACGCTTGGGTTTAGGCCAAAATCTGGGTAAGCATTTCTTGTAAATCGGGGGAAAGTTTTTGTGCTGCCAACTCACGCAAACATGCCCCCATTAATTGCTGCCGCTCAGCATCATAACGCTGCCATTGGCGAAAGCCAGAAGTTAAGCGCGCCGCCATTTGTGGGTTAAATCCATCCACTTGTAAAATAATTTCTGCCAATAATTGATAACCTCGACCGCTAATATCGTGAAAATAACGGTGGTTACCAGCGGTGAAATGGCTGATTAAAGAACGCAAACGGTTAGGATTTTTGATGTTGAAATCTGGATGCTGGCGCAATTTTTCAATAGCTGCCAATGCCCCTTGATGCTGGCTTTTAGCCTGTACCGCAAACCATTTATCCAGTGCCAATGGTTGGTGGTGGTAATGGTGATAAAAATCAGCCAAAGCGGCGGCGGCTTCTGCGCCCTTATAATCGCATAAAAACTGTAGGGCAGCAATTTTACAATTCATGGTGGCGGCGTGTTGATATTGCCGCTCGGCTAGGGGTAAAAACTCTGCTGCACCACCTGCCAATAATAAACGCAAACTGGCGTTAATCAAAGCTCTACTACCAAAAGCCTGATTATCAAACACCGCGCCCTCCAAGGGTAGAAAGCGTTGGTATAAAGCCAATAATGGGCTGGCAAAGTTTTTACCCAGATATTCACGGGTAAAAAACAGACTATTGGTTAAGGCCTCCACATGAATAGATGCCATCAGCGGGGAAATAATGCTTTCATCAGGCAAAGTAAGTAAACGTGCTACCATACCGGCTTGAGCAGGGGGTAAATCTTGTGCCTGTGCCAGCATGCCAGCAACCCCTTGCAATAAATCTTCATTGGGTTGGGGTGGCTTTCCTTCCAAAATCGTAGAAATTTGCTGCAATAAGGCTCTAGATGCCAGTGTTTGCATACTATCCCAGCGAATAAATGGGTCGTTATCATGCGCCATTAATAGGCGGTAATCATTGGCCGTTGCCGCCATTTCTAAACGCACAGGCGCAGAAAAACCACGCAATACTGAAAGCACTGGCTTTTCATTCACCCCTTCCAGCACAAATTGCTGCTTTTCTTGCTGTAATAATAACGTGCTTTCTGTAAGGGTTTGCTGCTGATCGATAAAAGAGAGGGCTTGTCCATTAGCCCCCCTTAGCGATAAGGTTACTGGTATGGGCAAGGGCTGGCGCATATTTTTTACGCTTTGGCTTAAGCTAATGGTCAGTTTTTTAGCCGCCGCATCATAATCATGCTCCAGCCGCAATTGCGGTGTACCCGCTTGCCCGTACCAACGCAACCATATATCTAAATTTTCACCGCTACCAGCGGCCAGCGCGGCCACAAAATCATCACAAGTCACGGCTTGCCCTTGATGCCGGCGGAAATATTCATCCATCCCCGCCCTAAATTTTACCTCCCCCAAATGTTTCCAGAGCATCCGGCAAAATTCAGCCCCTTTTTCATAAACAGTGGGGGTATAGAAATTATTGATTTCCAGATATTCATCGGGGCGAATAGGGTGAGAAGTTGGCCCAGCATCTTCAGGAAATTGACGGCGGCGCAACACATCCACCGCGGTAATGCGGTTTAAGCCAGGGGAAAATACTTCATCGCTAAATTGTTGATCGCGAAATACGGTGAGCCCTTCTTTTAATGTAAGCTGAAACCAATCGCGCAGCGTTACCAGATTACCCGTCCAGTGATGGAAAAATTCATGCGCCACAACGGCGGCAATGCCTTGCAAATCACCATCGGTTACCGTGGCGGGATCAGCTAATATATAGGCCGTGTTAAAAATATTCAGGCCGGTATTTTCCATGGCTCCCATATTAAAATCGGCCACGGCCACAATATTAAATATATCCAGCCCATATTCACGGCCATAGCGTTCTTCATCCCAGCGCATGGCCAGCTTTAGAGATTGCATGGCATAATCGCAAAAGGGCACATCCCGCGCTTCTACCCATATGCCCAATTCTACCACCCGCCCACTCATGGTGGTGAATTGATCGCGCAGCACCGCTAAATCACCAGCAACCACCGCAAATAAATAACAGGGCTTAGGAAAAGGATCATGCCACTCCACAAAATGCCAACCATCGGCTAAATCGCCAGCCTGCACGCGGTTACCATTACTCAATAATATTGGGCAATGGTCTTTTCTGGCCTCTAAACGTACATAAAATGGTGCTAATATATCGGGTCGGTCGGGGTAGAAGGTAATATGGCGAAAACCCTCTGCCTCACATTGGGTACAAAATACCGTGCCAGAAAAATAAAGCCCTTCTAAGGATTTATTTTCATGTGGAGAAAGCTTTACCTTGGTGTATAGGGTAAAATGAGCAGGAGCATCATCAATGGTTAAACCCGTTTCTGGCTGATATTGATAGGCTGGCTGCGCGTGCCCCTCAATGGTGAGTTGCAGCAATTCTAAGCCTTCACCATTCAGAAAAATCTGCCCGCCTTTACCCGCTGCATGGCTCAGTTTCAGCCAACTTTCTACTTCCACCACATCGCTATCAAAGCGAATATGTAATCTGGTTTCTTGCACCAACCATGCGGGCGGCTGATAATCCAACCGCTTAATAGGAGAACGGTTGATGGAAGCAGAAATATTGTTCATGAATAACCCGTACCAGTAAAAAGCCTATAGGCTAGTTATACAGGCTAATTCTTAAGCGCAGCAAGCAATATTGAAGCAATAATAATCACATAAAATTTAATGAAACTTACTGAGTTCAAATTCATTACCCCAAGGATCGGCTAATACAACACTTAGAAGATCGGGGTTATCCAAACCATTTAACAATATACGGGCCCCTAATTCTTCTGCTTTTTGAATATAATGAAGCAATTCATGATCTTCAAATTCAAAAACCGGCACGGTGCTGCTGCCAGACCATTGGCTTGTACCATCATTCAACCAAATACCGAGGTTGATATTATCCAGCTTAAACTCCACCCATTCTTCAAAATTTTTATGGGGTGTAATGCCCAATAATTCTTGCCAAAAATTCTTAGCCGCTGTGATATCAGATGTTTTGAAATAGATGGTTCGTATTTTCATGGCACGCATTGTTCAACGGTAACATCAATGGCTCAGATTATCTAGTCTTCACGCCAACTTCAAACCATTTTTTACGGCTTTATCCGGCACGGCCAATACCACTGCACCATCATCATTATAAAAACCCGTTACCAATAATTCCGATTGATAACGACCAATTTGTTTGGGTGGAAAATTGGCAACGCAAATCACTTGCTTACCAACAAGCTCTTCTTTGGAATATAAATCAGTGATGCGGGCACTGGATTTTTTAATCACACCATTGCCAATATCAACCAATAATTTGTAGGCAGGAATACGCGCTTCTGGAAAATCATCCACTTGGACAATGGTACCAGTAACCAGTGCTATTTTTTCAAAATCTTCCCAACTTATTGTTATTTTATCCATTTCCATCGCCCTGTTTGCACAATTATCAAAAATTAAGCTATAATCAGGCGTTTTTCATCATGAAAATAGAATTATCTTGGCCGATAAACCGTATTGCTGATTGCTTTGATGGTTTGATTATTCAATGCTGGTATTTCTGGTACAGCGTTCTCTTGAAGAATTTCTTCTAGTTCTTGCAGATCCCGATTATCGGAGGAAATGATACGCATCTTGATGAGTTCATAGGCTATGTCAATGGTCTGGATGGCCAAAAGATTATTCTGATAATACTGCAATAAATATTCTCTTGTATTTTCTGGGCTTTGCGCCCCTTTCATGCTTTCAATGTTTTCAAAAAGATGCGGGGCGATAGCATTTAAGGTAAATCTTTCTTTTACCGATTGATCATGAGACCATGGGAAAATAGCATCTAACCTTTTTCTCACCCGTGGCACTGATTTTTTATTGCCCAAAGCAGGGGGTGCGCCCGTAAAAAAAACATCACCTTTCATCAATCTGTCGGTTGCAGCATTATAACGGGGCAAGTTTGTTTCACTTATATCGCAATAATGCAGGCGTATCAGGCTCGAAAAACCAGTGTTCTTAAAGGTTACGCGGCTAAAATCACATAAATGAAACTCTGTTTTTAGAGCATTTTTTTGATTACCGGTTTCCTCGCCATAAGCGTAGAAGAAACAGTCATTGAACACTGAACCAGAAAAATCTATATGCTCGATTTGAGGGGAATTGAGTAAAAAATGAACCCGACGAAAATATGTTTCCCGTAAATCTATGGGGCATAAATAATTATTCAGATCGATAATAGCATAGGATGGATTACTACTGCCTCTACCATTATAAAAATCCAGCCATAAGCCCCGCAGCGATATGTTTTGCTCTAAGGCTTCATCTATGGCGGCCGCATAGGAAGGCTGCTCAGATTCAACAATCAACTTCTCTCTGTGGCCATATAATCCAATCATTATAATTTTTATCCTATAAAATAGATAAAAAAACATAAAATAATTTATTATAATGAGCAACAAAAATCACACAGGAAGAATGACCTTTTCCTGCAAGCAGTATTAAAAACTGTGAATTAAATTACAATTGGTGCGGGCGGAGGGACTTGAACCCCCACGACTTGCGTCACTGGAACCTAAACCCAGCGCGTCTGCCAATTCCGCCACGCCCGCTCACCATTGTTATCAGCACGGTTGCCATTAATGAAACCGCACCTAACATCATATAAAAAAGAAATTAATTAGGCAGCTTTTTTATATAAAGAAGAAAATACTTCCAAACTTAATGTCCGTCTATCTTGCATTTTGAAGCGGCCATGAAAAATATCCAACTCAAAATGCACATGGGGAATACCAGAAGGATCAGCACTCACTTTTAATATTTTTGCTTTTTCTTCCATGCCTGCATTACGCCAACGAGTAAAAACCTGACCCTGCTCCAACCCTCGCAGCAACAATTCACGCCCCATTTTACCCATGGCCATTCAGTAAACCCTAAATAAACGCTATCATTATTGTTCTTAGTTCGTTCAACATAACAAAATTTACTAAAGCTGCAACCATAAAATAAGGATTCGTTAATAATAATAGGGTGTCTTTTTCGCCCATGAAGAATTGGGGTAGATTTTATGCAATCGCTGAAACCAGCTTTTTCCTTCATTGGTAAAATTTTCGTCCCATCTGCAGCTTGTATTACGATAGCCCTTGAAACACATAATTAAATGGTGCAAAGCTGCCGCCTCTAGGTCAGTTTTTTTGCCCTGTTGTTGCAGTTTGTCTAGGGCTTTCTTATATAATATAAAAGGCGGGCTATATTGTTTTTTGCGTGTTTCAAATTCCGCACAAGCAGGGCAGCGCGGTAATAATTCTACCAAAGCACTATTTTGAAATACATTCGCATTATATCCCCCAAAACTGCTTTGCGGGGTAATGTAATGGCTGTCCACAAAACTGGCCACTTCTATTAAAGCGGCGGGTTGTTCTGGGCTTTTGGCTAATTCTTCTATGGGCTTGGTTATTTCTGCCCATAAGCCACTATTGCCCCCATCAGCATGGGTTGTTAATAGGGCGGTCGCCGCTCCAAATTGCTGGGCCAATATATAACGGCGCAATAATTCAACCAGCAAATGCGTTTTTTTAGCATCGGCAATAGCGGCAGGCTGCTGCAACCATTCTTCCAAAACGGGGGTGCTTACAGCAAATTGCGCTGTAGCCTGTAAAATATGCGGGGCTTCCACACCAGAATCTTGCCCATAAACCTCCTGCAATTTATTATTGGCCATCAGGGCAAAAAGAATTTCTAGTTGAATAGCATCTTGCTTCGACATTTTCTCCATGCGGCGCAATAATTCCAGTGCTTTTTCTGTTTGATGCAACGCTAATAATGCCCGTGCCCGCATCATTTCTACCCCCATTAATAAGCTAAAGGGTGAGGGGAGGGGCGTCAGGGCTTCAAAGCCATATTCTGGCCGTGCCGGCACAGGAAATTCTTGCTCCAGCTTGGTATTGGGCGTGCTATCCACCAATAATTGATAATGCTGCAAGCGATACAAAGCCAAGCTGCGTAAATATAAATATAATTGCGGGTAGGGGCTAAATTCAGCCTGCCTTTTTTCCAATTGTTTAAGCTCTAGCTCGGTGGGTATGTGCTTATCCAACCATTGGCGGGCAATAATAAAAGGGTGATCGCGGCTTACATCCGCCTCTCCGGTAAAATGGAGAAAAAACTCATTCAGCGCATCGTTAGTTTGTTGCTGGGCAATTAATTCTTTCAAGGCATTATTCAACGCCTCTGGCCGCGCCGATAGCACATAGATTTTTCTTTTAATATTGCGGGCAGAATCGGCAAAAAATCCATGAGGATATTGCTGTATATAAGCATCATACGCCGCTTCAGCCTGTTGTAATAGGGCTTGATCCACATTTTTGAGCGGCTCATCATAACCATCCCAATTTTTTTGGGCTTTAACCAATAAGGTTCTGGCCACCATATATAAGCTGGCTTCACGCACCCATTCGCGCAAGGGGGGCACAAACCACCGCAATAGCCGTTCTTTCACGCTTAATTTTTGTGATAATTCAGCAAAAATAGCGTGGGCTTCATCGTAATTGCCTTGGTGAAATAAATCCGCCCCTTGTTGATAGCGTTGAAACTTTACGGCATCTTGCTGGCTGGCAGCCTTTCTGGCGGCGGCTTCTTCAGTTATTTCACTTGATTGGGCGGGCACTGTTTTTTCTGTACCCATAATATTGGCATCCAATGAAATTTCTTTGCCCAAAGCTGGCAAAGAATCCAGTAGCATCATGTTAAATTTGGTGTGCGGCCCATAAAATACATCGGTATATTCAGGCGCTGTATAATCAGGGTCTAGATAGTTGGGCGGCGCAAAAAATGCCGGCGGTGGCCCACCAGAACCCCATGCAGGCAACATAGCATGGGTGAAAAAAGCCAATGTGGCTAGGGTGTAGAACAATGATGCTTTTTTCATTGATTATAATTATTCCCAAGAAAATTATATTGAAACAATAAAGTAAAAACGCGATAAGCTGCACACTATAACTGGATTTAGGGGTTGTTTTTTTGAATAAAATAAATAACGCCGCGAAAATTAGGGTTGCCCTGCAATAGCTGAATATAAGATGGATTCTGCGGGTCTGGCAACACACCAATTTTATAAGGAAAAGGATAGGAAGCCAGTTTTTGGAGATAAATATTAATATCCGCCAGCGGCGTTTTATATTCATATAGCTGAAATACCAATTCATCGCTTACATCGGCAATATGGCCTAATGCTTGCCTATCACCATTTATGGCCCAATCCCCAAGGCCAGTGAGGCTTAAACCATAGGCAGGGGGCAGCAATTTCCTCAGTTTTTCTAAAAAATCTCCATATAATAATAGACCAGAGGTGGGCGAATCAAAATCCAGCTGCACCCCTTTAATCAGCACCCCATGAAGTTGCCATTTGGCGGCATCTTCATAAAACTGTGTTAATAGCATGGTTTCATCAGGCAAGCGCATCAGCCGATACACCAAAAAAACTGCTGGTGCTTTCAGCGGGTAGGGGTAGAGACCATGACGGGTAAAAACAGCTTGGCTGGGGGCAGCCGCGCCGCTGCGTAAAAAATGCCCCTGATAGATGTAAAGGCTGGAATTGGGCGGCACATCTTTTTCAGTAATGCCCGCCCATAACCAATAGGCAGTGCTGTAAGAAGGGGGGTTCTTCACCCAAACCACGCCAAACCAACCGCCAACCACCAATAATAAGCATAAGAAAATAAATAGTGAGGCTTTAACGGCTATTTTTTTCTGAGGCTTAATGTTAAACATTCAAGCTTTCAATGTAAGGACGGATTGCTTTCTCAAATCGGATCATTGCATCCACCAGCTTCTTATGAATTTCTGGCCATTCAGTTTGCGGGGTGCGGTAGCCACCGTTCACCCCATAAGAAATACGACAAGCCCTGCTGTTTTCTAACTCTTCCCAAGTTAAAAGATCACCGAAAACTTGCTCGATTTGTTCTTTGTTCTGTTTAAGCTGTCTAAAAGCTGAAAGATTTTTTGAATTGTCTTTGAAATCTATATACAGATCAATTTGAGAATCAGTGCCTCTTGTTGCATAATTCAACCCTAAGCCACTTTTGCCGATGCCGCCGCCCACCCAGCTATAAATGCCAGGCTTACGGTTTGCGTGTAGATCAGTGAGAGAGCCTGCATAAACCAGCAATTCTGTCCAGAACTTAAATCTAAGATCATACCGCTCGGCATCCCGCTTTTTCTCGGATTGTTGCTTTTCTCTAATTTGCGTTTGATATTGTGCTGCTTCTTGCAAAGGAATGATTTGCTGTACGTCAAGCATTATCCTACCATCAATGGTTTTATAAGGCTTCATACGAATACAGCGGATATTTAGACCATTTTCATTAAGCCACATAACAGAGGTGGTAATTTCTTTTGAAAAATTAGCAGCAGCGAGAATTATTTTAGTTTCAGTGCCAAACTCTCCTTCCGATGCCGTCCCCCACTTAAGAAAATTCAAAATAATTTTCTGGGAATCATCAATCGTTGAGCTATTATATTGAGAATAGATCGATATGAGTTCTTCAAAGCTCATTTTAGATACCATGGCAGCGTAGCGAATGGCCTGAAGCTCCATATGCCCACCATCATCGGTGCGTTTAATTTCAATAACCACAAGGTTTGCATCAGCATCAATGCAGAGTAAATCTATACGGCGGCGGCTATCTTCCCAATGCCCAAACTCTTCGGCAACAACCAACAAATCATCGGCTAGCACAGATATATCCTGCTTGAGAAGACGCTGTAAATCTTGACGCTCACGAATACTCTCAGAATGAAAACAGGTCTCTTCAAGACGTTTAAGTTCTGTTGCTGTTATTTCGTATATGGGCATAAAAACTCTTTAAGGTGAAGTTTATTAACATTTTCAATAATGCTATTTTCTTAAATTATCGAGTTATTGCTTATATAAATCTGTTAATCCTTTAATTTTCAATCCCCCCCCAACACTAAGCGGTGAGCATTTTTTTGATTTTCTCCTCATCGGGCAGGTTGCCCAATCCGCCCAAGGCAGCCAAGGTGAAAGGCGAGGCCAGTAATTTTTCGGCCTGCTGTTGCAAGGCTTTTATATCCACTTTTTCTACCCGTTGTAAAATCTCGCCCGATGTAATAGGGCGGTTAAACATTAATAAATGCTGCCCCAATTGTTCAGCGCGGCTCATGCTGCTTTCCAGCCCCATTAACAGGCTGGATTTTACCTGCGCCCGCGCCCGTTGCAATTCTTGCGGGGTGATATGTTGAGCGGCATTAGCAATTTCACTACACACCACAGAAATCAGCTCTTCGGCTTTTTCTGGCGAGGTGCCGGCATAAATACCAAAAACCCCTGCATCGCGATAGGCCGAATTAAAAGAATAAATAGAATAGACTAAGCCCCGTTTTTCCCTGATTTCTTGAAATAAACGCGAAGACATGCCGCCACCCAAAATGGTGGAAAAAATCTGCGCCACAAAATAATCATCATCATGATAGCTGGCGCCCTTGAAGCCCATGACCAGATGCAATTGCTCTAAATCTTCCTGTTTGCGATAAAAGCCGCCTTGATAATTAGCTTTTTCTGGCAAGGCAATAGGGGCAGGGGGCAAATGGGCAAAATTAGCCTCAGCCAATTCCACAATTTGTTGATGCTGCACATTACCTGCGGCCAACACCACCATGTTTGAAGGCACATAATGCTGGCCGATAAAAGCCCGTAAATCATTGCTGCTAAAGCTATTCACCGTTTCTGGCGTGCCCAGAATTGGCCGGCCAATGGCCTGTTGGGGCAAGGCGGTTTCTTGAAAATAATCAAACACCACATCGTCGGGCGTATCGTGGCTTTGGCCAATTTCTTGCAACACCACGCCGCGTTCGCGCTCCAGCTCCTCGTTATCAAAAGTGGAATTATTCAACATATCGGCAATTAAATTTAAGCCAGTGGCCACATCGTCTTTTAATAAGCGCACATAATAAGCCGTGGTTTCACGCCCTGTGCCCGCATTCAAATGGCCACCCACCGCTTCTATTTCTTCGGCAATTTCACGGGCATTGCGCGTGGTTGTACCCTTAAACACCATATGTTCTAAAAAATGCGCCATACCATTTTGGGCTGGTGTTTCGTAGCGCGCGCCGCAAGCTGTCCACACCCCCAAGGTAGCACTTTCTATGCCGGGCATGTGATCGGTAGCCACCCGTAACCCATTGCTTAAGGTGGTAATTTGAATTGATGACAGATCCGCAACCATGAGATTTCTATACCTGATTTATTTGTTTATATGGGTATTGATGTATTGGCTAACCAGTGCCACATCAGCGGGCAAACGGGTAACATGCTCGCTCCTTTGATGTAAATCACCTAAATGATCTGGCAAGGGCGGCCTTACACCAATTGCTTTTTCAATGGTATCTGGAAATTTAGCAGGGTGAGCACAGGCAAGGGCTACGCTGCGCTGCCCCTTTAATAAAGCATGACGATATGCCGCCAATCCCACCGCTGTGTGGGGGTCGGTAATTACGCCGGTTTCGTTATAAGTTTGGCGAATAGATTGTAGCGTTTGCTCATCATCCACACAAAAACCACTAAATTCTTCCTGCAATTTGGCCAGTTTTTCTGGTGCTAATGCCACTGTTCCTTGGTTTTGAAATGATTGCATGATTTGTTGCAGCTGCACAGAATCACGGCCATACAGCTCAAACAGCAGCCGTTCAAAATTGCTGGAAATTTGAATATCCATACTGGGCGATAGGGAAGGGGCCACCGCTTGTTTTTCCATCACCCCACTATTAATAGTGCGGGTTAAAATATCATTACGGTTACTGGCCACCACCAATTGCTGAATGGGAAAGCCCATTTGCTTGGCCACCCACGCCGCATACACATTACCAAAATTACCCGTGGGCACCACAAAATTTAATGGATCGCTGGGTGTAGCATTCAGTGCCATACAGGTGGCACCATAATACACCGCTTGCGCGGCAATCCGCATCCAGTTAATAGAATTCACCGCGCCCAAACGAATATTAGCCGATGGCGGTTGCTGAAAAAGAGTTTTCACCATGGCCTGACAATCATCAAAATCACCATCAATAGCCAGCACATGCACATTAGCAGCACCCGTACTGGTCATTTGTCGGCGTTGAATATCCGATACGCGGCCATGGGGGTATAAAATCACAATATCAACATGGCGGGCATGACGGCAGGCTTCAATAGCCGCAGAGCCAGTATCGCCAGAGGTGGCACCAATTAATAACATGCGCTGATTTTTTTGCGCTAAGGCTTCATCCATCAGTCGCGCTAATAATTGTAAGGCCACATCCTTAAACGCAATGGTGGGGCCATGATAGAGTTCCAGCAACCATAAATCGCTTGCCAATTGCTGCAAGGGCACCACGGCTTTATGCCTAAAAATGTCGCAACCGTAGCTTTTTGCACATAAATCTGGCAGTATGGTTTTTAAGTCACTTCCAACAAAATGGCTGAGAATAGAAGCGGCTAAACTGGGATAATCAAGCCCCTTCAAGGCATCTATATCCAGCTTGGGAAATTGCTGGGGCACATATAAACCGCCATCTGGGGCTAAGCCGGCCAATAAACAATCGGTAAAAGAAACTGCTGGACAAAGTCCGCGACTACTAATATATTGCATAGCTGATATGAATAAAAATCATGGGTAAAAAATAGAAAAATAACGGTAGCAGCCCCGTAATAACTTTACAATATCACAGTTTTACAATGTTGCTATTTTACCAATTGCAGGAGAAAGATGCGTGACAAATACCGACAATAAAACAATCATAGGGGCGGCTGCGTTTATACCCTTTAATCTGTCGGGTCAAAATTTTTGTGCTTTGGAATTTCAGGGCACTAATCTTTCTGAGCGTGATTGTAGCTATTCATGGATGCAGCATGTAAGTTTTTGCCATGTTAATATGGAAAATGCCAATCTGGCCCATACGCGTTTTGCGGGTAATAATTACATTTTCAACAGCAATATTTCTGGTGCCAATTTTTCACGCATTCATAATGCTTGTGAGCTAGTGCTCGATGCACAAGGTAACCTCAACCAAGAAGATTGGGGCAGGGTGGTGTTAGATCATATCCATCAAGCGGTAGGGGTAAATTTTAGCCACGCTTCCATGGCTGGCGTTATCATCAATAACAGCCTTTTAACCGACCCCATATTAAAAGGTGTGAAACTCACCAATAACACAGAACACCAGCTAGCCGACGCCATTTTGCAAAATGTGACCATTGAACTCTCTAAAAATCTTGATTTAACCGATGGCAAATTGGGCATTGATTGGAGCCACGTGCATTTTACAGCCAGCAAACCAGTAACTATTGATATTAGAGGCAGCGATTTTAGCTCCTCAGCATTATCAAACCAAACTTATCAGGAAAATTTGATGAGCTTTATGCGTGCTGCTAGTCACAACAATATACACATAGTCACCGGCATTGAACAAAAAAAGAACTTATTATTCCAATATCGACCCTTTAATTTTCAACGGCCAGCCGCCAGAATGGGATGATTTAATGGGTTGATTTTTTAAGCTATATTTTTTTAAGGAAGCGGCATTGTTTTATAGCTGCTTCCTCAGTTGCTGGCAGAATTTTCCACGGCATTCATTTTATTGCATAATGTATATTATGGAACACAATCAATAATCACCATACAGATTATCATAATTTTTACTTGCCGCACACCGGCAATCATGGCATTGATAAGCACAGTGATAATCTCAAGATAACAGAGGAATTAACACAGATGCATGAAGAGGATATTCAAGACTTATCAATCCGGCGTTTATCATCCCTAGAGATTGCCCAAGCTGTAGAAAAATTTGGCCTGCAATTTTCTACAGATCCTCTTTCGGCTAATCTCCATCTTTCTGCCTTATTTAATCAGCAATTATCCATCGATAATATCCGCGCTCTACAACCTATTACATTGCCATCTTCTTATATTCCTCGGTCATTTTAATTCATCATGCTTTCTTATATTATCCGCCGGCTGTTGCTGATTATTCCCACGCTTTTTGGCATTATGGCGCTGAATTTTATTTTTGCGCAAATGGCACCGGGTGGCCCCGTAGAGCAAATGATTGCCAAATTACAAGGCCACAATACAGAAGCAACGGCACGCATTGGTGGCGGGGGTGAAAATGCATCTGAAGCAGGCATGGCCGCAAGGCAAGATGCCGGCAGCAATAATTTATACCGCGGCAGTCAGGGGCTTGATCCAGCCTTTATCGCTGAATTAGAAAAGCAATTTGGTTTTGATAAGCCACCATTAGAGCGTTTTTTACTGATGGTAAAAAATTATCTGTTATTTGATTTTGGCACCAGTTATTTCCGCGATCAAAAAGTGGTGGATATGGTGGCCTCTAAACTGCCGGTTTCTATTTCTTTAGGGCTATGGACAACCTTACTTATTTATCTTATTTCTATACCGCTGGGTATTGCCAAAGCACGGCGGGAAGGCACGCCATTTGATAGTTGGACAAGTGCAGTGGTGGTCATTGGTCATGCCATTCCATCTTTTTTATTTGCGGTGTTGCTCATTGTATTATTTGCTGGTGGTAGCTTTGTAAAAATTTTCCCATTGCGTGGCTTGGTTTCCAGTAATTTTGCCCAAATGTCTTGGTGGCAACAAATTCTGGATTATCTCTGGCACATTGCCTTACCCGTGGCCTCGATGGTGATTGGTGGTTTTGCTAGCCTTACCTTACTCACTAAAAATTCATTTCTAGAAGAAATTGGCAAAACCTATGTACTTACCGCTAAAGCCAAGGGCTTAAGTGAAAAAAAGGTGCTGTATGGCCATGTTTTCCGCAATGCCATGTTGATTGTGGTGGCGGGTTTTCCTCATGCTTTTATTGGTATTTTATTTAGCGGCTCATTGCTGATTGAGGTGATTTTTTCACTGGATGGCCTTGGTTTAATGGGTTTTGAAGCGGTTATCTCGCGCGATTATCCTGTGATGTTTGGTACATTATATGTATTTACCCTGATTGGCTTGGTGATGAATTTAATCAGTGATGTGGTGTATATGCTGGTTGATCCACGCATTGATTTTGAAGGACGATGAGGCACGCCCATAACATGAAACTTAATCCATTACAAAAACGTCGCCTGCAAAATTTTAGAGCCAATAAACGGGGCTTTTATTCCCTGATTATTCTGCTGGTGCTTTTTTTCGGCACATTAGCGGCAGAAATCATAGCCAATGATCGGCCAATTTTTGTGTGGTATAATAGCAAAGCGCACTTTCCAGTGGCCGTCAATTATCCAGAAACCAGATGGGGCGGCGAGTTTGATACCTATACGGATTATCGTGACCCCTATGTGCAGGAATTAATTAATAAAAATGGCTGGATGATCTGGCCACCTATCCATTTTTCCTATAACAGCATTAATTATCACTTGCCCTCCCCTGCTCCTTCCCCGCCCTCCGCTGAAAATTGGCTGGGCACGGATGATCAAGGGCGCGATGTTGTCGCCCGCTTAATTTATGGTTTCCGCCTTTCGATGTTATTTGGTTTATTGCTTACCTGCAGCGGCTCAGTAATTGGCATCATGGCAGGTGCTGTACAGGGTTATTTTGGCGGCTGGGTGGATTTATCCATGCAGCGTTTTATTGAAATATGGTCGGGGTTGCCGGTATTATTTATTCTGATTATTATGTCCAGCGTCCTCACGCCTAATTTTTTTACCCTGCTTTTTATTATGCTGCTGTTTAATTGGATGTCGTTAGTGGGGGTGGTACGGGCAGAATTTCTACGGGTACGCAATTTTGATTATGTGCGGGCAGCGCGGGCGCTGGGCGTGCCAGATATTACCATTATGCGCCGCCATATTTTACCCAATGCCATGGTGGCCACCTTAACTTTTTTACCCTTCCTGCTCACTGGTGCCGTTACTACCCTCACCAGCCTCGATTTTTTAGGGCTTGGCTTGCCCCCAGGGTCTCCTTCTTTGGGGGAATTGCTTTCACAAGGTAAGGGCAATTTGCAAGCGCCATGGCTGGGTATCACGGCCTTTTTATCGATTGCTATCCTCCTCAGCCTCATGACCTTTATCGGTGAAGCCGTACGCGATGCCTTCGACCCACGCAAAACAGGGTGATTTATACGATACGCTTACAAACTCCCCGAAGCCTTGCGGGAAAACACTTCCATCACTTTCAAAATGGCAGGCCCTAGCAGCACAATAAATAATGGCGGCAGAATAAAGCCAACCATCGGCATGGTAAGCATGGCGGGCAATTTAGCAGCTTTTTCTTCTGCTTTCATGATGCGTTCATTGCGGGTTTCTGCCGATAAAACCCGCAATGCCTGCGCTAATGGCGTTCCAAAACGCTCGGTTTGAATAAGGGTTGCCACCAAAGCGCGAATGGCTGGCAGTGGCACGCGCTCTGCCAGAGCCATAACCGCCTGTTGCCTATCTGGCATAAAACCCAATTCAATGGAGGTAAGCTGCACCTCATCGGATAATTCAGGGTAGGCACTGCCCAATTCTTTTCCCACCCGTAAAAAAGAAGAATCAAGCGATAAGCCAGCTTCAGCGCAAATCACCAATAAATCCATGGCATCGGCCATGCCTTTTTTTATTTTATCCAACCTTTTTTCGGTACAGTTTTTAATATAGAGAGAAGGCGCCAACCCCCCCACAGCAAGGCTGGCTAAAAAAATCATACTGCGCTGTATATCGTTCAACTTTCCCACATGCAGCCCATATAATAGCAAGGCGGCCACCCCGCCAAAAGCAAAAGGCATGGCCACTTGCGCAAATAAAAAATAGGAAACAGCATCTTGCTTGCGAAAACCTGCCCGCAATAACCTTTTGCGTACTTCATCCGCAGCATTGCCTTGCAACCCGCGTAGCATCTGGCCAATTTTTTTAGCCGCCATCAAGGGCGATTCATCTTGCTTATTGCGGGCCCGCATAAATTCGGCTTTTAATAGGGCGCGGCGCTCTTCTAAGGCTTTTAACCTTGCGGGAAAGTTATTATTTTTCTCGCTAAAAGCACTGGCCACCAGCAAAACGGCCGCAAACACCCCTAGGGAAAAAATCATATCCCCGCCGCCAGAATTTAATAATAGGTCAATTATTTTATCCATAAAAAAGCAACGCCCTTATATTTCAAAATTAATCATCTTCTTCATTACCAGCGCGCCCATGCCAATCATCACCAGCCCCACCCCAATCATGAGATGCCCTTGATGCTTTTCAAATAAAGGATCAAGATACCCCGGATGCGCCACACTTAATAAACAGCCCATTAAAAATGGCAATGAACCAATAATCCCAGCACTGGCACGCGCTTCACCAGAAACTGCCTTGATTTTTAACTTTAAGGCCTTGCGCTTGCGCAATACATCCCCCAAATTACCAAAAGTTTCGGCTAAATTACCGCCAGTTTCCCGTTGAATGGATAGAGCAATCACCAGAAACTTATATTCCGTGGCGGTGATGCGTTTACATACCTCTTCCATGGCTTTTTCTACGGGTTGGCCTAGGCTTACCGCATCCGCAATGCGGCGAAACTCTTCGCCAATCGGGTTTTCCATTTCCTTGCCAGTGCTGCGAATGGTTTCAGAAATTGGCAAACCCGCTTTTAAGCCACGGCACATGGTGTCAATAGCATCTGGCAATTGGCCAACAAATTTATCCATGCGTTTTTTTATCATCATGCCAGTGATTAAGTGAGGGATCAACACCCCCAACATTAAACACACACATATTTTGGGAAAAATTGGTAGGGTATGTTTTAAGCTAAACCCCGCCAAAGCAATAAAAAACACCAGTAAATGAGCCGCTAAATATTGAATGATGGAGATTTTTTTACCCGTTGCCGCTAAACGCAATCTTATTTTTTCAGCATTGGGAAGGATAACGGCCAGATTTTTACCAAAGGCCGTTTTACCAGCAAAGGCAGCATCCCCGCGAATGGAAGTGGTATGGGCTTGGCGTTTTTTTTCTATGCCGCCTTCTAGCTGCTGCAACCGCCTTTCCAGCCTGTCTTCCTTGCTTTCTTCATCGGGCAGAAAGGCAAAAACCAGCAGCAGCAAAGCCACCAAACCGCCCAAAAGAAACTTATTTTCTAATAATATATCCATCATGGGCTAAGATTAGCCGATGGATGGATATTTTTTGGTTAATGGCTAAATTTTTTATTGATTAAGCTTGCGGCCAGCGGGGCTATTTCTAAACTGCTGGCATTGTTTTTGCTCGTCAATTCTAGGGTAAACCACATTATGCGCCGCTGATGAATCGGCAAGGGGATTAGGAATTTTCCAATCATTTTCATTCCCGAAATACATAATTACCCCCAACACTGCATTAGCACTAACCCAAAATAGTGTCGTTAAACAATTAGCTTTTTTTTGCGATTTTCTATAATATGACCGCGGCATCATTTATTCCTTAATTTTATTCCTGTATTCATTGTGATATAATCATATTTTTATACAAATTGCAATAAAATTGCATTTTCATTGTAAGAGTAGATGTTGACCTCTTTTTCTTGCTGCGATTGAGGATGTTGGATTTTCCTCTATTTCATTCTTCTTTCCAGAGAAAAATAACCCCTTACATTTAGTGGCCACCGCGTTAAAGGCGTTGCTAATACTAGTAGCCAAGGGGTGCGGTTGTGGCTCTGGCTTTTTTACTAGCTTCTCTAACCCAATTTTCCAGCCTAGTTTTTCTACCAATTCTTTGTTCTATATTGCTTTAATGTGGCATCATTAACAAATGCCGTTCTGGTATAAGGGTTCACAAAGATTTTGGGTTTCTCCGACTTTATAGAAGCGGATTCTATCCCAAAATCAGAACTGCTCATCACATAAATTTGAGATATTATGGGCGATGGAATAGTAAAATTAAGGCCAGCTTGATCATACAAGGCCATGCCAACTTTTTCCTGCTCTAAAACCATGGTAAGTACAAAAATCAGTTAAGGCTTTTAGCAAGCCAGCCTTATGATCATCCAATTAAAACATTCCTACCACAATCTTATTTTTTATAAAAAAATGTATTTTAATTAAAATACAATTAAATTATCGCGGTGGAT
>JBMOFM010000002.1:0-179194 GCA_049318825.1 Alphaproteobacteria bacterium
GCTTTGCACATTTTTCTTTGTCATCAGCGGTGTTTCAATAAACTCTTGCTGTCTCATTTATTGATCCTCTAGGCACATTTTATTTGTATAATAATATTACTAATATAGCATCGCTCTATTAGTAATACAAGTAATTTTATAAATAATAATGGTAAATATATTGTTTGTAATCAATTCAAGAAGATTTTTACTTTACTGTATGGGACAGGGAAGCACTATTAAAATGCTGGTCCGCAGGCTATAAATTATAAATTGATTCTTAGATACAACAATAATGGTGGCCAAATGGTGAAGGCGGCAGCAATAAAAACGCTACTCATTGATAATTATGATAGCTTTACCTATAATTTATACCATTACGCCAGCATGGCGGGTGCAGAGGTTACGGTGGTGCGTAACGATGCCTTAACCGTGGACGGGGTGCTGAAACAACAGCCTGATGCCATTATTCTTTCCCCTGGGCCATGCACCCCTAATGAGGCGGGCATTTGTTTGGATCTTATTCCAGCAGCACTAGAACATGATATTCCGTTATTGGGCATTTGTTTGGGGCATCAATCTATTGGTCAAGCTTTTGGGGGCAGGGTTATTCGGGCGCCCCAACCCGTGCATGGTAAGGTGGATCAAATTTATCATGAACAGGAGGGGTTATTTACCGGCTTGCCTTCTCCTTTATTGGCCACGCGCTACCATTCCTTAATTGTGGAAGCTTCCAGCCTGCCCAATAGCTTAGTGGTGCAGGCAAAAACCACCGATGGTTTAATTATGGCACTCAAGCACCGCAAAAAGCCAATATTTGGGTTGCAATTTCACCCTGAAAGCATCGCTACCGAACATGGCACCGATTTAATTGTCAATTTTTTACAATTGGCACAAGGGGCAATGCATGTTGGCCACTGATTATTTGCGCCAGTCTTTGCTGCGTTTATCGCGCGGGGAAGATATTGAGCATGATGCCGGTTTTGCCTTAGAAGCCATTTGGAAAGATGAGGCAACACCAGCGCAAATTGCTGCTTTTCTTACTTTAATACGTCAAAAGCAGGAAACCGCCACCGAATTATACAGCATGGCTGAAACATTGCGCCGCCGCATGCAGGTGGTGGCTGCCCCTGATAATGTGGTGGATTGTTGTGGCACGGGGGGGGACGGTAGCCATAGCCTCAATATTTCCACAACCACGGCCTTGGTGGTAGCGGCGTGTGGGGTGAGGGTGGCAAAGCACGGTAACCGTGCGGTTTCTTCGCAATCGGGCTCGGCGGATATATTAGAAAAATTAGGGGTGGGGATTAATCTTTCTACCACCAGTGCAGCGCATTGTTTACAAGAGGCAGGCATCGTATTTCTGGCGGCACCCGTTTTTCATCCCATCATGCAAAAAGTGGGGGCTATTAGAAAAGAATTGGGGTTTCGCACCAGCTTTAATATTTTAGGGCCCATGCTTAACCCTGCCAATGTTAAGCATCAGCTCATGGGTGTGTTTTCTGCCAATTTATTGCACCCCGTGGCCGGTGCGCTGCAATTGCAAGGCAGTAAGCGGGCTTGGGTGGTGTGTAGCCATGATGGGCTGGATGAAATCAGTATTTCTGCTCCCACAAGAGTGGCTGAATTGGTGGAGGGTAAAATCCGCCGTTTTACTATTGATCCTTCGTGGGGTGATTTGCCTTTATACCCTTTGGGTGCTTGTCGGGGCGGCGATGTGGCGGATAATGCCAGAGCCATGCTGGGTTTATTGCGGGGGGAAAAGGGTGCCTATAGAGATGCGGTGCTATTGAATAGTGCCGCCCTATTATGTATTGCCCAAGCCGAGCCAGCCACCCCCGAATTATTACAATCTTTTGTAAAAAAAGCAGCAGAAGCATTGGATTCTGGGCAAGCTTTTGCTAGATTGCAGGCATTAATAAAACTAAGTGGTGCGTCATGAGCAATAATACCCCTGCATCTTTCAGCCCAGCTTCTTTTAGTGATGTGCTGGCGCGGATTTGTACCCGCCGCTTGCTTGATGTTCAAGAGCAAATGGCCGCCTGTTCCACAGCACAAATGTGGCAAAAATTGCGTGATGCCCCTCAACAAGCGCGGGGGTTTGCAGCGGCTTTACAGGCCAAGGCTGGCCATGCGGTGATTGCAGAATTTAAGCGTGCGTCTCCCAGTCAGGGCGTGATTTCAGCCACAAAAACCCCGCAGCAACAAGCCGGCCTTTATGCTTTAGGCGGGGCGGCGGCCTTATCGGTGCTTACTGAGCCACATTTTTTTAAGGGCAGTAACGAAGATTTACAGGCAGCGCGGCAAGCGGTGAGTTTGCCGGTGTTGCGTAAGGATTTTATGGTGCATCCATGGCAGATATTAGAATCTAAATTACTGGGTAGCGATGCTATTTTACTAATTCTTGCATGGCTGGATGATCATCAAGCGCAAGAAATGGAACAGCTGGCCATGGAATTGGGGATGGATGTGTTGATTGAAACCCATTCCATGGCTGAAATTGAGCGTGCCATGCAATTAAAATCGCCATTGATTGGGGTGAATAACCGCAATTTGAAAACCTTGGCGGTGGATCAGCAGGCATTTACCAATCTTGCCCAATATATTGGGCAGGGGCGGGTGATTATTTGTGAAAGCGGCATTGAAAGCCCGCAAGCCGCCTTTGCCATGGCTAAAGCGGGGGCGGATGCGTTTTTAATTGGTAGCTGGTTAATGCGCGAGCAAGACCCTTCAGGAGCCTTGGCACACATGATTAGTGCTATTCGACAATAATTCTATTGAACGCAATCATGTTTTTTTGCCATGATTGCGTACTTAAAAAAGCCAGAATCGTGCGTAATTCTAAGAACCTCTGCAAAAGAATGTTTTTGCAGAGGTTCTTAGAATATTAAACTATTTACGGCGCAGTTGCGCCGCAGCGGCAGTCGCCGCTGTGTATAGGAACCGCCTCTTTTTTTGCAGAGGTTCCTATATATTCTTCTACGATTAACCATGTGGGGGTAGCGATGATTTGTTTTAGTAAAAAAACTATTTTTAGCTTGTTATTGGTGGGTTTGCTTGCTGGTTGTGGCACCAACAAATCGCAGCGCGCTCTTTCTGGCGGTGCTATTGGTGCGGGTGTGGGCACGGTGGGGTCGGTACTTACCGGTGGTAGCCCTGTGGCGGGCGCCGTGATTGGCGGCGCAGCGGGCGCTTTAACTGGTGCCATGACGTCCAAAAAAAATCTTGACCTTGGCAGAATAAAATAAGGAACAGTTTCATGGCCAATAAACCCATTATTTTCGCTTTGTTATTGGGCATGGGGGTTTCTTCCATGCCGCTGGCAGCCTTGGCTGATCCACCAGATTGGGCACCTGCGCATGGCTGGCGGGATCAGCAACAAGGTGGTGGGGATTACCGTTATGAACATCGCCGTTATCACGATGATGGGCGTTATGAGCATCGTAATCGCGATGGTGGCCGCTACGAAGAACGCCATGAGGATATGCCGTGGCGCTATCAAAAACCGGTGCGCCGCCAACAAATCACCATGCGGGAATGTCAGCAACAACAGCAACAGCCCGATCAATCGGCTGCCATGTTGAATAATGTGATTGGCGGTGTGGTGGGTGGCTTGCTGGGCAGTTCAGTGGGTAAGGGTGATGGCCGTACCGCTGCTGTTATTGGCGGTGTGTTGCTGGGGGCGATGTTGGGCGATCAACTCGGTACGCAACTGGGCACGCAGGTGAGTGAAGCCAGTGCAGAATGTATGCAGCGCACCTTTAATCAGGCCAAACCGGGTACCGAGGTAAGCTGGCATGATCCCGATCATAACAGCAACTATAAAATCACCCCGATTCGTGACATTAAGGAAAATAATGGCCTTTATTGCCGTGAATATCAGGCCGATGTTTCGGTGGGTGGGGATATTCGCCAAAGCTATGGTAAGGCATGCCGCCAGCCCGATGGCAGTTGGAAAATAATGAACTGATACTGGTATCAATGATAGGCCTGACGCCCGCCCATTGCTATGCCCGCCAAATGATTCTGCCCGAAATTGGTGAAAACGGGCAGAAGAAACTCCAGCAAGCGCGTATATTGCTGGTGGGGGCGGGTGGTTTGGGCTCTCCCATTGCTTTATATTTAGCCGCCTCTGGCATTGGCCACATTACCATGGTGGATGGCGATGTGGTGGAAGCCAGCAATTTGCACCGGCAAATTTTGTATGGGCCAGCGGATATAGGTGAAAAGAAAGTGCTGGTGGCGGCTCAAAAATTGCGGGCGCAATTTCCGTTTCTACACATTAACACGGCACCTTATCATCTGGATGTGGATAACGCCGCCGCCTTGGTGGCCAGCCATGATATAGTGGTGGATGGAACGGATGATTTATTCACCCGCTATGTGTTAAACCGTGCTTGTTTACAGTTAAAAAAGCCTTTGGTGTATGGCGCTGTGTGGCGTTTTAGTGGTCAGGTGAGTGTTTTTTGCGTTGATGGCCAGCAGCAAGAAGCAGCGTGTTTGGCCTGTTTATTTCCCACCCCGCCCGATGAAGCGCCCAATTGCGCTGAAGCAGGGGTAGTGGGGGTGGTACCCGGATTAGTAGCACAAATTCAAGCAGGAGAAGTATTAAAATATCTATTGGGCATGGGCAAATTGCTGAGTAACCGCCTATGGCAATATGATCTGTTGACGGCTGAACTAAAAATGCTTGAATTGGCCAGAAATATTAACTGCCCCGCCTGTGGGGCTGGTGCTTCTTTACAATGGTTACCCGCGATGACACAAACCTGTTCCCTGCATGAAGTGAATTGGCCAGAATGGCCAGCCCTGCAACAAGCAGGGGTAAAATTATTGGATGTGCGGGAAGAAGAAGAATGGGAACAGCGCCGCCACCCTGATGCCACCCTTTATCCATTAAGCCAAATTCAGCAATGGGTACAAGAATTGCCTAAGGATCAGCCTTATTTATTAATGTGTCATGCAGGGGTGCGCAGCATGAAAGCTGCTTACTACATGAAAGAGCAGGGTTTTTCTACGCTGTACTCGTTAAAGGGCGGTATTGCTGCTTGGCGTGGTTAGTATTTCACGTTTCTATAACCAATTACTCCCTCTCCCTCTGGGAGAGGGTAGGGTGAGGGTGAGTAAAAATGGATAAAGCTATATATAGTCAATCCTCCATCAAATGTCCCATTTTGTTTTGGATTGACTATACCACTTTATCTACGCATCCATTGGGATGCGAGGTTGCAGTCGCCGCTGCCCAACCTTTTCTGCTGTAAATTTTAGACTTTATAATCGATGAACTTAAGCATTCTTATAGTTCATCGATTATAATTTTCTCCCACAAAAATCATTGTATATAAAAAAATTTTGTGTATAATTCATGCTAATTTTAATAATATGATAACGGAGCCAATCCCCATGAAGCAAGACCTCTCTACGTTTATTGCACTGACTTATCAGGGGATTGATGGCAGTCATAGTGATGCCTTGGCAACGGTATATCTTCCCTATGCTAGAGATTTGGAGATTATTCCTGAGAACCCGTATAAATTTCCTTCTGTTCCCGCTGATAGAGAGCGTACGGAAGAAGAGAGCTTGAATATTCTTTTGTTTAAGGACCGTGAAGCTGTTTTTCATGAAATGTATTACAGAGAGGTGGCTGGAACATTAGCGCCGGGTGGAGCGCTCCGCTGCTTATTTACCTTAGGCATTGCCAAAATGATTAAGGATGATAAGCTTTCTGGCTATGAAGGTTTTAAGCAAGGCGTGGACGCGCTGATGCAAATTGTGGTATCGGATGACAACGCTGATATGAGTCTTGAGCAATTTAATGCAATAAAAAATGAAATGAAAAGCTATTATATGATGGCTCTTTCTTTTGCACAAACCAAGCAATTGCTTGACGAGATGCTTAAAATTCGCGATGAACCTAATGGGGATAAGAATAACACACTATCAGAAAATCTAAAATCTCTATCAACCACGTTTTTATGGAAAATTGGCTTTTCTCTGAATGAGTTGAAGGCGATTGCAGAAGATGGAGGTATAGATCAAATAAATGCCCGGGCAATGATGGCATTGGCGGCGGCCTCCAAAATTATTCGAGAAGAAAAAGATGAAATTTATCTCACCCTCAATTATCCAGGCGAAAGGGTGGCTGGTTGGAAACAGCAATTGGTGGCAGAAGCCAAAAAAGACGTGCCTGCAGTAGCAGAAAAAGACGTGCCTGCAGTAGCAGAAAAAGACGTGCCTGCAGTAGCAGAAAAAGACGTGCCTGCAGTAGCAGAAAAACCTGCCCCCCAGAAGAAGGTCCGCGAATCTTTTAATCAGCAAAGCGGTGCTAAGCGCACAGGGGTAACACAGGTGATTGCTAGTAATATTCAGGCAGACGGCAACATTATAATTAACGGAATTCAACAAGTTGATTCTGGCCATGGGGTATATATTCAAAGAGGCACTATCAGAACCAGTAATGGCACCACTACAAGAACCCAACGGGTTACGGGCAACAGAATAAGCGGTGTAAACATGTCCATGGGGGATGGGGATGATAACATTACCATCGATGGGGTTAAGATAGAAGGTGGTAGCGTTTTCATTGGGGATGTTGACACGGATGTAAATTTTGATGCCGCTTTTGATGATTTTGCCAATGATTTTGATGGGGACTTTAGCAAAAGTTTTGGCGGTAATAGTAATGCGGCTGCCCCGCAACAAACAATTGGCGCAGATAATGTATTATTTGTTAAAAGCGTAAAATCGGGTGAGCGAGTAAAACATAATGGCTCTATCGTGGTGCAGGGGGATATTGGTTCTGGTGCTTTGGTGGAATCAACCATGGGATCAGTATTCTGTGTAGGGGATGTGGGAAGCGGTGCTCGAGTTAAAGCTCGTTACGATATAGTGGTGCAGGGGGATATTGATTCTGCTTTGGTGGAATCAGCCTTGGGCTCAGTGTTCTGTTCAAAGGATGTGGAAAGACCACGCTACCATTAAAGCTCGTTACAATATAGTGATTCATGATAGTGTTGGTTCTGGTGTGTTGTTGGAATCAGGCTTGGGCTCGGTATTCTGTTTAGATGATGTGGGAAGCGGTACAAGAATTTTGGCGAGAAATAGCATTGCAATTCAGGGTGATTTGTCCAACGGATGCCATATAGAACCAACGTTTAATGATTTTTGGCTGGGTGGTGATTGTGGCAAGGGTAATAATATTATTATAGGAAGAAGCGGTAACCGTTATAGCCAAGCCGTGCCTGATGATGTTATTCCCCAAGCTCCTTCAGTGCCCAAAGCGCCCCCTCCTCCTAAGGCGCAGGACTTAAAACATCGTTTTTAGAAAAATAGGGCGCTTGCTTTTGCCATAAACAAAGGCTGGCGCTATTTTGGGCAAAAAACCTCTTCAAATACATATTGTGAAGAGGTTTTTTTATAGCCAAGGCAAAATAAAATGATTATTGATAGTGCCTTATAAAGCCTGCCATGGGGTTAAGCAAACGGGTTAAAAGGGCATGCCGATGCGCACGGATGTGATTATTATTGGTGGCGGTGTTAATGGCATGGCCATTGCCCACCATTTATTAAAAGCTGGCGTTACTGTTCGTCTATTTGAGCAGCAAAAACTAGGGCAAGCCGCCAGTTGGGCAGCGGGGGGAATGTTGGCCGCTTCCATGGAGGCTGAAGCAGGCGAAGCCGAGTTGGTGAAGCTTTGCTTGGAATCGCAGCAATTATGGCCAGAATTTGCCGCTGATATTGCTGAAGAATCGGGGGTGGATATTGGGTATCGCCGCGAGGGCACCATACAGGTGGCCGCCAACCGTGATGAGGTACGGCGGTTGCAGCATTTGTTCAGCTTGCAGCAGCAGCTACAATTGCCGGTTTCTTGGTTATTGCCCCAACAAATACAACAAAAAGAGCCGGCTTTATCGGCGCGATTGCAAGGGGCTTTATATTGCGGCGATGATCATCAGGTGGATAACCGCCAGTTGCTATTGGCGTTGATTGCGCTGTTACAACATTCTACCATCCTCTTGCATGAAAACACCAAAATAGAGCGGCTGATTACCGAAGCGGGTAGGGTTTGCGGTGTGGCTGCGGGGAATGTGGAATATAGAGCGGCGCAGGTTATTGTGGCTAATGGTGCGTGGAGTAAACAATTGGCGGGGGTTTCCCCCACATTATTGCCGCCGGTGCGCCCCGTGAAGGGGCAGATGCTGTTGGTACAAATGCCAGCCCATGCCATGATTAACCATACCATTTGGGGCGAGGGCATTTATCTTATTCCGCGGCGGGATGGCCGCCTGTTATTAGGGGCAACCGTGGAAGAAAAAGGCTTTGATACCAGCGTAACCGCGGGGGGTATGCTAACCTTGCTGCAACATGCTTTTGCTGTTTATCCCATGTTAGAAGATTGTGTGGTGTTGGAAAGTTGGGCAGGGTTACGCCCAGGCAGCCGCGATGATGCCCCTATTTTAGGAGAATCATCCCTGCCGGGTTTAATTTTTGCCACGGGTCATCATCGCAACGGCATATTATTAGCCCCTATTACGGCGTGGGCCATTACAGAGCTAGTAACGCAGGGGAAAATGCCGCCAATCGCTGAAAAATTTACCATTCACCGCTTTCACGAGGGCGTTTCATGCCAAACATCACTCTAAATGGGGCATCGCAAGAATGCCCACATCATGATTTATGGGCATTGCTGCAGCAAGAAAAAATTGCTGAGGCCAAGGGCATAGCCGTGGCCATTAATGGGGTTATTATCTCCAAGCAGCAATGGGCTACCACAACACTGGCTGCGGGTGACAAAGTGGAAATTGTGAAACCATTTGGTGGCGGTTAAATTAGCCTGTTATTTGATGAGAAAAGGGGCATCTGCCAATGATTAAAGAGTTTAAGGATTTTATTAACCGCGGTAATGTGGTGGATATGGCGGTTGGTATTATCATGGGGGCATCTTTTACCACTATTGTGAATTCTTTGGTAAAAGATGTGATTATGCCCCCCATTGGTAAAATTACTGGTGGTATGGATTTTTCCAATTACTTTATTAACCTCAGCCCCACTGAATATGCAACCTTGGCAGAAGCACAAAAAGCAGGTGCTGCTACTATTAATTACGGTGTTTTTATTAATGCCGTGCTGAATTTTGCGATTGTTGCTTTTGCCGTGTTTTTATTGGTAAAAGGCGTTAACCGTTTGCGCAAAGCGCAGGATGCTTTGCCCAGCAGCCCTTCTAAAACCGAGGAATTGCTCACAGAAATTCGCGACGCCCTCAAAAAATCCTAAAATTTACAGCCGCCTGAAATGTATGGCCGATTGACGTTATGCGTGGCGTAAGTCAATCGGCTATAATGTTGCTTTAGCTATATCAATGTTGGGGCAATTTTTGGGCGTGGATTTTTTCTTCAATCACATCCAGTAGGTCAATTTCTAAATTTTTGCCCACATAACCGCTAATTTCTTGCAGCATGCCGGGGGAAGTCACGTTAATTTCAGTGAGATAACCGCCAATAATATCAATGCCGGTTAAAATGAGCCCCTGTTGGCGTAGGGATGAGCCAATCACTTCACAAATTTCATAATCACGCGGGGTCATGATGCCAGAAGCTGGCCGTCCACCCGCGTGAATATTAGCGCGCACTTCGCCCTTGGCGGGAATGCGCATGCCACAGCCCACCGCTTTGCCATCAATTAAAATCACCCGTTTATCGCCTTCACTCACCTGATGGATAAATTTTTGTACCACCAGCGGTTCGCGCCCCGTTTGGGCAAATAACTCTAATAGGGCTTGTAAATTCTGATCTTCTGGCCGTAAGCGAAACACCCCGCGCCCAGAAAAGCTATAAATGGGCTTAATAATAATATCGCCATGTTCAGCGCGAAACTCTTTAATCGCTTCAATATCCCAACTAATCATGGTGGGCGGGATAATTTCTGGAAACTGATTCACGAATAATTTTTCTGGTGCATTACGCACCGCGGCCGGATCATTCACCACCAGCGTTGTATGGCTTATATATTCCAGTAAATGGGTGGCGGTGATGTAGGCCAAATCAAAAGGTGGGTCTTGGCGCATAAAAATTGCAGCCATGCTGTCTAATTCTACCAATTCTGGCGCGCCCACGCTAAAATGATTGCCCATTTCCTGCCGCAATACCACTGGCCGTGCGCGGGCTTTCAGTACCCCGCAATCAAACACCATATCCTTGGGTTGATAATGATAGAGTTGATAGCCCCGCTTTTGCGCCTCTATCCCCATAATAAAACTGGTATCAACATCAATTTCAATGGTCTCTAACGGATCCATTTGTATGGCAATGGCGGGCATAGGGGAAAATCTCTTACATCTCAATGGGTTGGCTATAGATCAATTAAGGCATTAATGGTGTTAAAAGAAATAATACCTGTTTGCATTAAAGTAAATATCACCGACCATATAAGCAAAGAAATCAGCGATGTCACCATGATTTTCTTTTTCATATTAGCGACTATCGGCGCACCACGATCATTACCATCTTGCACTTCTGCTTGCCGTTCTACCCCCATGGGCAGCACCGCAAATAACACCACCCACCAAATAAGAAAATACACCAGTAAGCCAGAAACAATAATCATAGATTAGCCCCTGCGAAAAAAATTTGGCCAAGCTCTCACTGGCTTTATGGGAGCTTGCGGTAGCTCTCCTACCCCGCGATTAACCATGGCCAGAAAACTTTGCATATTGGCCTTGGCACTTTCATCTTTTACAATAATTTCATTCACCGATAATACCGCTTGCAATAATTTGGGGTGGGTGACCACCTTCTTGATTAAAGCAATATGGGGGTCGGTGACCACTAAATCAACCGTGCTGGCCACATCATTCACCGCTGCAATGGTTTCGGCAATTTTTCCTTCTGCTGGTTTGGCTACTTTTTGAAAAACTTCCTTGATTTTCGCAATGGGGGTGTGGCTTGAAAAATCAGTAAGGAACAGTTTAATTTGTTTGGCATCTTGCACGCCCACCATGTGGCTGCCTGAAAAATCTGCCCCCAAACAAGCATGGGATAAATCAATCACCTGATTATCAATCACTTGCCATTTCCAATTATCCAATTGCGCATTGGTTAAAACAATACTCACCATATCCACAAAAGACCATTGCGAATCTTCTAAATTCGCGCCGCTTAAATCGCAGCCATTGGCCTTGGCTTGTGATATTCTTGCCCGTTTCCAGTGACTATTACGAGCATTAGCATGGCTAAAATTTGTATTATCGGCAATCACGCCCGTTAAATTGGCACCACTTAAATTGGCATAGCTAAGGTCTGCCCCAGAAAAATTACAGCCCCATAAATCCATATCAGCAAAATTAGCCCCATTGAGACTAGCGCCGCGAAAATCGGCAAGCCTTAAATCTAGCTTAGTTAAATCACGGCCATCCATCTTTCTTTGCTGAAAATCTGGCCCGTGTGAAAAAAAGCGGATATGTTTCATTGTGTTTTACACCCTGATTAAATGCACATCAATCAATGGCCGTTTGCCTTTTTTCTGTTGAAAGAAGCGGCGAATAATCAAGCGCACATGCTCGCGCATCACATCATCGCTGCGCAATTCTTCAATGGCCACCGCATCAATTTTATCGGTGATCTGGGCGATAATTTGCTCATGCATTTTCTTATCTTCTTCAGCCGATAATAACCCCGGCGCAGCAATATGAACTTGCCCCACCAGCCCCCCTTTACGGTTAAGGGCTAGGCTGGCCACCACCGCGCCTTCTTCGCTTAAACGGCGGCGGGCACGAATGCTGGCATGGTTGAATGGCAACACCATATCGCCATCCACGGCCTGAATGTGCAGGTCAATTTCTGCCACCACATGGGCTTCATTCCCATCTAAACGAATAATCTGACCATTTTCAGGAATAAGCGTTTGAGCCACGCCGCATTCTTTAGCCAGTTTGGCGTGGGCTTCTAAATGGGCAAATTCACCATGCACGGGCAGTAATAGTTGCGGTTGCAACCAGCGATAAAGCTGGCGCATTTCTTCGCGCTGGGGGTGACCAGAAACATGCACCGTATCATCACCATCGGTAATAACCTTAATGCCATGACGCAGTAATTGATTTTGCATGGAGTAAATGTTTTTTTCATTACCCGGAATGGTGCGGGCAGAAAAAATCACCACATCGCCATCATCTAAGGAAATATCGGGATGTTCATCTTGCGCAATCCGTGGTAGGGCGGCTCTTGGTTCGCCTTGAGAACCGGTGCACATTAATACCAGCTTTTCTGAAGGCAATTGCGCCGCTTGTCGTTCGGTTAAAAATTCAGGAAAATCAGCCAGATAACCGCAACGCCGCGCTGCATCGGCAATCCGCCATAAAGAGCGACCCACCAACCCCACGGAACGGCCCGCCTCTCTGGCCGCTTGTGCCACCGTGGTTAACCTTGCCACGTTAGAAGAAAAACAGGCCACGGCCACGCGCTGCGGGCTTTGTTCAAAAATCCGCGTGAAATGCGGCAATAATGTTCCTTCAGAGCCAGACCAGCCTTCAGTGAGGGCATTGGTAGAATCGCCCACCAAGGCCAGCACCTTATCACTGGCAATGGCCTTAATCGCCTCCACTTCACTCACCGCACCAACAACGGGGGTATCATCCAATTTCCAATCGCCAGTATGCACCACTGTACCATAAGGGGTGCGAATGGATAATAACCGTGTTTCGGGAATAGAGTGGGTAACCCCCACCATTTGCACTGAAAAACCACCAATATCATGATAGCCAGCCGTATCAATCAGCTTCAGCGGTACGGCATCCAGCATTTTATGCTCCACCAGCTTTTGGCGTACCATCTCCAGCGTAAAGGCTGAGCCATAAATTGGGCATTTAAGATGATGCCACAAATAAGGCACCGCGCCAATGTGATCTTCATGGGCATGGGTTAACACCAAACCCACCAATTTTTGATGGCGGGCGGCAATAAAAGAAAGATCGGGCAATACAATTTCTACGCCCGGTAGAGAATCATCGGCAAAGCCTAGCCCTAAATCCACCATCAACCATTCGCCATGGCTATAATACAGGCTGCAATTCAGGCCAAAACCACCCACCCCGCCCAAAGGCAAGAAATATAACCCTTCAGCCTTGCCTTGATCCAGAGAAGAAATAATCGGTGCAACGCCTGTTTCTTCGGCAGTTTTATTGGTGGTTTTTTTCTTAGCGGCCATGGATTTTCTCTATCTTTCCCAAATTAGAATTTTACCTCTTAATCTGAGTGATTTTCCAGCATAGCTCAATGACGCTTTTTTGCCCCTAAACCATATTTTATGAGTCCCGACCCTATGGCGATAGAGTTTTTTTCTGGCGGCAATTACTGATAATGATGGGAGAAAAAGCTAAACCAACACAGGCTAGAAAAAAGGCTGCGGTTAGAGCGGCATCCTTAGCATTATTGTTGAAGGTATCTCTAACATATAAGGCGCGGGCTTCAGCCTTTGAACATGGTTCTTGTTGTGCTTTTTTCACCGCACATATATCCGCATTTTTTTTGCTTTCTTCTGGAAGAGTATGGCCAACATATAAATTATAGCCGATAGAAGCAGAGGCAAGCAGGGTAATACAAATAGAATAAATACCAGCAATGCGGAAAATATCATGCGTTTGCTGCGCTCTTAGCCCAGCGGCTGGATAGTTTTTTAATATTACAAAGGGGGATTTTTCGCCGGAGTTTTTACGAAACATTGTTTTTGTCTTTCATACTATTGGTTGAATGTACCCCCCATTGGTGCAATAGCCACAAACCCTTAATGGTTAAATCATCATCCACCGCATCAAAAATACTGATATTTTCTGCATAAAGCCGGGCTAAACCACCCGTTGCTATTACCTTGATGGGTAGCGCCAATTCGCGGCTAATGCGGCTGATAATGCCTTCCATCATGCCTGCATAACCCCAATATAAGCCAGATTGCATGGCATGAATGGTGTTTCTGCCCACCACCCGTGGTGGCATGGCTACTTCTACTTTGGGTAATTTGGCCGCTGCACGGTGTAGAGCTTCCATGGATAAATGCACCCCAGGGGCAATAACCCCGCCACAATAATTCCCCGCTTCATCCACCACATCAAAGGTGGTTGCTGTTCCTAAATCCACCACCACCAAAGGGCCTTGATAATAATGATGCGCTGCCACCGCATTCACCAACCTATCGGCGCCCACGCTTTGGGGGTGATCAATATTCACCTGTAATGGTAAAGACATCTGCCCCACCACTTGCGGTTCTACAGAAAAATATTCACGAAACAATAATAAGAGCTGCGAATCAAGGGGCGGCACAACACTCGCAATCATACCAGCTGTTACGGTCTCAGGGGTAAAGCCTTTTAAGCGCATCAATTGGGTAAGCCATACCGCATATTCATCGCTGGTGCGGCGTATATCGGTGGAAATCCGCCAGCTGGCCAATTTTTTACCAGTTTCTAGCGTGTTATCAAATAATGCAAACACCAAATTGGTATTGCCCGCATCAATAGCCAATAACATGATTTCTTCCTATGGTCTGTTGTGCATTTTTATGGGGATAATTTTTTGCGTTGAGCAAGAAGCGGTGGAATGGTTAAAAGCCCGATGCTAACAGGGAAAAACCCCAAATTAATGTTGCGGGCAATAAAAGCGTTCTGGTTAAAAGAATGCCGTAATAGAAAAGCATTGGCTTCTTCGCCTTCACAGCCTAATTTTTGTCTCAGCCTTATTTCACAAATTTTGGCATCGCGCTGGGTATCTTCTGGTAATGAATCTCTTTGGTATAAAATATAAAACATACCAGCCGCCATCGCAATTTGGATAGAGACAGAAGCAATAGCCAATTTATAATGAAGGGGGGTCGATTCTACGATTTGTAGCAAGTTTTTTTTATATTGTTCTACAATACTGACGGGCTCCAATAGAGAAGGTGAAGCATTATCGTAATCATGATTATCGGTCATGGATTAAGTCTTTCTGTCTTGGTTAGAATTATTTTTGGGGCCATCCACATCCCCTGCCCAAAATTGTTGCAATCCAGAGGCAGTATTGATGAGTGCTTGCCCCTTATCGCCCAAACCCACAAATACCCCTTCAATAATCTGTCCAGCAGCGGGGTGAAACATGATGGGTTGATCCAACATTTGGCAATATGTTAGCCATTTTTCTTTGATGGGCATAAAGCCATATTCTTCCCATAATTGCAAGGTGAATGCCATTTTTTCCTGCAATAAGCAATTAAATTGTGAAAAAATATCGGCATTATTGGCGGTTGATGGTAGATGTAGGGCTAAAGCCGTAATATCTTGGCGGTTAATATCTGGTTTGGCGGCTAAATTTACCCCAATGCCCATAATAATAGCCTGCTGCGTGCCTGTTTCTGCAATTTCGGTGAGAATACCAGCCATTTTACAACCGCCTAATAGCACATCATTGGGCCATTTCACGCTGATATTAGGGTGATGGTTCAGCATGGTTAATAGCTGCTGCATGGCTTCTGCCAAGGCTACCGCAGCCACAAAGCTGGCTTGATAAAAAAAACGACCTTCTAGCCGCGGGCAATAAACAAAGCTGCCGTAAAAATTACCCACAGGGCTTACCCAATGCCTACCTTGCCGGCCTTTACCAGCATGTTGCATCTTGGCCGTTACTAAAAAAGGGGCAGGGATGTGTTGTTCACAAAAAAAACGGGAGGCATCCTGATTGGTGCTTCCCGTTTCTTCAAGGGCAATAACTTGCCAAAATTGTGTATTCGTCACCAACAGCCTGATTATTCAGCGGCAGCAGCAACAGGCACAATAGAAATAACCTTGCGACCGCCACGGCTAAAAGCGTAGGCTACTGTGCCTTCAGCAGTTGCAAACAGGGTGTGATCACGCCCCATGCCCACATTTAACCCAGGGTAAAATTTTGTACCACGTTGGCGCACAATAATGTTGCCAGGCACACAAAACTCACCACCAAATTTTTTCATTCCCAAACGCTGGCCTGCTGAATCACGACCGTTGCGCGAACTACCACCGGCTTTCTTATGAGCCATAATTATACTCCTTCAATATCACCACGCTGAATCAATCAATAATCAGGCGGCTACGATTTCTTTAATACGCAGCAAGGTTAAATCTTGCTTGTGACCATTTTTGCGGCGATAATTTTGACGACGCTTTTTCTTAAACACGATAATTTTTTCACCGCGAATCTGTGCCACCAATTCAGCTTTCACTTCAGCACCCACCACAACAGGGGTACCAATTTGAGCGCCTTCAGGCTTTTCCACAAATAAAACGTCTGAAAAGCTCAGCTCACTGCCTTCTTCGCCAACCAACCGCTCAACACTTAACACGTCTCCGGCTGCAACTCTGTATTGCTTACCACCCGTGCGAAACACCGCATGCATTATAACCTCACCACATAAAACCGTTTAAGAAACAAAGCGCCCCTAAACACACGCAACAAATAAAGAAGCTGAATATTTACACCACTATTTACCAAGGTCAAGAAAAAACCCATAAAATGACTGCGACAAAACCCTATTGATGGGAGTGACGAGTGAGTTTCATCGATAAAGAGGGGCGGCGCCATTGACCGTAAACAGAAACAAGCTTTAATAATGGTTTTTCGATATATTGATGCACGATAATTCCCCCGATAAGGCTAGAAGCAATCGCCATAATAAAAAATATAGGCATTAAGGCGGGGTAATTTGGGATAAACTTCATCCATAATTGATGGAGTATGGTTAATACAAATGGGTGGGATAGGTATAAACTATAAGAACAATCCCCCATTTTTTTCCAGAATCGATGCCCCCAACCCGTTTTTGTCAGTTGTTGCTCATCGCCGCTGGATAATAGAGCAATCACAACAATAGAGGCAGCGATTAACCAATTGATTGGTCGCCATCCCAAGCCAGTTTCGCGGTTAATATTGAGCGAAAGCAGGTTAAATACCAAGCTATAGCTAGCAATGATCAGCAAGGTTATGATTAAGGGGAAACGTAACATCTTAAACCGACTGAGTTTTTTTATCTGTATTTTGTATTTTTGATAGAAAACCCCGATAAAAACCCCGATTAAAAACTGCAAAATTATTGGACGGCTAATAAATTGCACCCCTGTATATTGCGAAAAATATTCTCCAAGCAGGATAGAAAAAGCCATGACCATGGCGATTAAGCCAAGCCCCAAGCGTTGAGGCAGTAATAGGGCTATAGAAAAAACTAGGTAAAAAAATATTTCGTAATATAAAGTCCAGCCAATATCCATGAGCGGCATGACTCGCCCATGTGCCAATTGTAGCGGAATAAAAAACAGAGAACCCATAATGTCGGTAATGGTTATGCCCGCCCCTTTAGAGGTGCCACCATATCGAAACGCCAACTCGATCAATGTAAAAAACCAATAAAGTGGCACGATTCTGAGGAGGCGTTTAATCAGAAAATTGATGGCCGAACCAGACTGAGAGAACCCCTGATGGTAGCAGTGGAACATGATAAAACCACTGATAATAAAAAATATATCAACGCCAATATTGCCATCAAAACGAATGCTGGGGAGGGGCTGATGGTGAAAAATAGCTATTTTATCGATTTTAATCGAGCAATGATAAATAACAACAGAGAGGGCTGCTATGGCTCTCAAATATTGAATATTATTGATAATGACCAGTTTCTTTGACATTGATACGCTCTAGAGATCTGAAACAATATTTTTTATTATTTTAGGCTGTTGCCTTTTGCTATATTTTTGTTCTATTGGTTAGCGTGAATTTATTATATTGACAAGAAAACCATATTTACAAAGAAACAATACGCAACTAAAAGTTGTTTTTTTATTGTTTCTTGCTCATTATATTGGAACTATTAATGATTTTTTTTCTGGCTGCCATCTCTTTATTATTTTCATTTACAAATTTTATTTATTTAAGTGCTAGCCTCGCTATATTGTCTATGGCATTGCTGCCATTCAGTTTGGCGGTGGGTTTTTTCCGCCGGCAATATATGCCTGTTTACGCTTTTATTGCCTTTTTTATCGTGATGGCTGCCGTTTACGATATTAATTCATTAATTGACCCTGAATTTTATCGGCGTGATGGTAATATTTTCGTGTCGTTGTCACCGTTGCTTACGTTGCTATCGTTCCCATCTGCTTTGGTTACCCAAGAGCGCCTAAAAAAATTGGTGCTTGGTCTTATTGGTGTGGCTCTTTTGATTAATATTCCATTGTTTGCATTATGGGCAATCACCGGAAAAGGCCCTAGCTTTAATGAAGGGTCTTTTGCCATTGATGATACCCAGCGTTTTGCTTCAATGTTTTTTGCTTATAATGCTGCAGGGGGCTTTTTTGCTATTGTCGCCTGTTTTACTATAGGGTGGTTGAAAGAGAGAAAAACCACATTTAGAATGATTGCGCTTGCTCTTATTATGGTGTTTTTATTCTCTACAGCTTCAAGGGGCAGTATTATGGGTTTAGGGGCTGCATTGTGTCTGTTTTTATTCTTCAAAAGATACCAATATAATTTTTATAAGATTATGTTGCCGGCCATCATGCTTACATTTGGTATTGCCGCCACTAATCTGGCCTTCCAA
This sequence comes from Alphaproteobacteria bacterium, assembly GCA_049318825.1. Classification (GTDB taxonomy): domain Bacteria; phylum Pseudomonadota; class Alphaproteobacteria; order JBMOFM01; family JBMOFM01; genus JBMOFM01. The sequence goes on from JBMOFM010000002.1 coordinate 18,559, forward strand.
GAACGACAACAGATTGAATATACCACTGATCTTGTGTCAACGGTTGGGGTTGGTACTTCGGATTTAAGCACCAAAGAAGCTAATATTTTTATCAGAACCCACTTTTTATGGCCTGCCGCTTTTAACTATTTTCTGCAATCTCCGATTGTGGGTATAGGTTTTGGCGCATTTGATGATCGGCCAGTGCGGTTGCATAAACTTATTCCTTATGCCTTATCTTTTAACGAGCAGGAAAAAATTCAACACACCGATTCTCATGCCCATAACAGCTATTTACATATTTTATGTGAAACAGGGATCGTTGGTTTAGGGATTTTCTTATCTTTTCTAGCTTTTATTTTAAGAAAAATACGAGAGCTTCCTGAATCAATGATAAAAAATGGTTTGTTTTTAGCTTTCTGGACTCTTTCTTTCGCTTCACTGACCGAGCATCGTTGGGTTTCTCCCTCTAATGCCATCCCATTCTTTATTATTTTGGGTTTAGCTATTGGTAAAGCGGTGATTGTAAAAAAATCGCAAGAGTCTAAGAAAGACGAAGAAACATATAAGCTTAATCTAGCAATGATTCCTGCTGAATAGGCTGTGTAAAAAGGAATGAAAAAAAGGGAAGCGGTTATAATTCCTTCCCTTTTTATAATTTCTTTCTTTTTTATACTGGCCTAGCTATTTTTAGCTTTACATCTGTTTGCTATAACATGCTACCGATTTCAATGGGAAAGCCGCGTAAAAAATCTGCCGCTTGCATGATGCTGCGCCCTGGGCGTTGTAAGGCGGTGATGCGTAGGGCATGTTGACCGCACGCCACCAGCAACCCATCGTCTGTATTGAGCACTAACCCCGCTGGTTGAGCAGGGGTTATTGCTGTAACGCTTGCTTGCCAAACTTTAATGATTTCCCCTTTATGGCTAAACCAACTGCCCGGCCATGGGGTAAAAGCCCTGATTTGCCGTTCCAATTCTGTGGCTGATTTTTGCCAGTTGATTGCGCCTTCCGCTTTATTGATTTTGTGAGCGTAATTAACCCCTTCTAAGGGTTGAGGCTGCGGGGTGAGGCTTGAATATTGTGTAAGGCTTTCTATCAGTAACTCTGCCCCCATGGCCGCCAATTTATCTTGCAGGGTTTGCGATGTATCCAATGGTGCAATATCTAACGCTTTATGGCTCAGCACGGCCCCCGTATCCAGCCCTGCATCCATTTGCATGATGCAGATACCGGTTTGCTGATCGCCCGCTTGAATGGCGCGTTGAATGGGAGCAGCCCCCCGCCAACGTGGTAAAAGCGAGGCATGAACATTAATACAGCCCTTGGCAGGGGCTTGTAAAATAGCCTTAGGCAAAATCAAGCCATAAGCCACCACTACGGCAATATCGGCTTGGTAATTGGCAAATATTTCCTGTTCTTCTGGATTTTTAAGCGTTAGGGGATGATGCACCCTAATGCCCTGTTGTTGGGCCCATAAATGGGTGGGCGAGGGGTGTAATTGTTGCCCGCGGCCAGCCATTCTGGGGGGTTGACTGTAAACGGCCAATAATTCATGCCCAGCGGCTTGAATTTTTTCTAAACAGGGTACGGCAAAAGCCGGTGTACCCATAAAAATAACACGCATCACAGCCCATCAAATTGGTTGTTCAGATTTTGAAAATTTGCGCATCTTTTGTAAACGACGCAGCAAGCTATCGCGCTTCAAACGGGTTAAATAATCGATGAATAACACCCCATTCAAATGATCTATTTCATGTTGAATGCAAGCCGATAACAGGCCAGTGGCTTCAATTTCCTGCGCTTTGCCCTGTTCATTGATAAATCCCACTTTAATATGGGCAGGGCGGGTGATTTCTGCATATAAATCGGGCAAGGATAAGCACCCTTCCCGTTGGGTGGCTTTTTCATCCGATGCCGATAAAATCTCAGGGTTAAGCATCACATATTGCTGTGGGGTGGTTATTTCTTCATCCGGCGGAATATCAATCACCACCACCCGTTGCAATACCCCCACCTGTGTGGCGGCAAGGCCAATGCCTTCATCTTCTTGCATCACTTCTTTCATGCGGGCAATCAGTTGAAGAATACTGTCTTCGGGTTGTTGGGCAGCAGAAAATTGTACGGGCAAGGCGCGTTTGCGCAGTACATCATCGGGGTAGTAACGCAATTGTAAGGTCATTCAGTAATCAGCCATTTTTATCGTCATCAATCAGCCCATCATCGCTGATTTCCACTCTATTCGTCAATATTTCGCGGGCAGTGAGAGGGCGCGGCAAAAGCTGTCTTGGCTCTAATATACCAATCTCACTTTTTTCTTCCCCTACCCCTAAATCTTTGAATTTGCGTGCTTTGGGTAAAATATTCCCTTCCAGCGAGCCCACCGAATCATTATAGCCTTTTACGGCTTGTTCTAGGTTTCTACCTAAGCGATTCATGTGCTCAGAAAAAGTACCCATAGCATTATATAATTGTTCCCCTGCTTTTTTAATATCCATGGCGTTTTTGGCTATTTTTTCTTGATTCCAACCATAAGAGGCGGTTTTTAACAGGGCGATTAAGGTAATGGGGGTGGCCAGTACTACCCGTTCACCAAAACTCATTTCCAACAGGCTGGGGTCACCTTCTAAGGCCGCACGAAACATGGCTTCGGTGGGCAAAAATAACACCACAAATTCTGGGCTGCTTTCTAATTGTTGCCAGTAGGATTTTTCGGCCAAGGCTTTCACATGCACCCGCACCGCTTTGGCAAAACGCTGCAGCGACTCTTGGCGTTTTCCCACTTCCAATTCACCATCAATGGCATCCCAAAAAGAATCCATCGGCACCTTAGCGTCCACCGCAATGCTGTGGCCACCTGGTAAATGAATAATCATATCGGGGCGTGAGCGGCGATCATCGCTAGCAATGCCAGTTTGCTCATCAAAATTGCAATAATTGACCATACCCGATTGTTCAACCACCTTTTTAAGGTGCATCTCCCCCCATTGACCGCGGCTGGCGGGATGATGCAAGGCAGCCGATAAGCGCGATGTTTCACGGCTTAATTGTTCATGCCCCGTTTTCATGGTTTGTAGCCAATTTTCTACATCTTTATATGCACCTTGGCGGTTTTTTTCTAATTCTTGCACCTGCAATTCCATGCGTTGTAAATTGCTGGCTAAAGGCTGTACCACCGCCGCAAATTCAGCTTGCCTTTTATCCATATCCTGCTTGGATTGTTCCTGATTCTTCTCAAAACTGAGGCGAGCGAGATTAAAAAACTGATCTTGTGCTTGTTGTAATGCTTGTAAGGAAAGGCTTTGAAAATGTTCAGAAAGCTGTTGGCGGGCTTGTTCTAATAGTTGGAGTTTTTCATCGCCGGTACGTTTTTCTTGGGCTAAATCAGCTTCCAACACCGCCTTTTGTTCACGCAGGCGGGCATTTTCTTGTATGTTCTGATTAATTTGTTGCTCTAGGCTTTGCTTTTCTTGCTGTAATTGTTGTAGCTGCTGTTCATAACGCTGGGTTTGGCCAATTGAGGCTTTGTTTTCTTGTTCAACAAGGGTTTCTAATACGGCTTTTTGCTGGCGTAACTCTTGAACTTCGCCATTAATACTGTGCATTTGCTCTTCTACGAGCTGTTTTTCAGCAGTAAGACGCCCAATATCGCTTTCTTGAGTTTGCAGGCGGGTTTTATATATCCCCAATATTCTTGATTGCACCAGAAAGCATAATAATGCCCCACCAGCAAAAGATAAAAGGGGATAGATAAAATCTTGCATCAGCTCATCCTATAGAAAGCACTTAAAAAGGGGTTAGAGGGGTAAAATTTTTTATTTTTCGCTCGCTACGCGGCGGAAAACCACCATTAACAAAGGCGGTTTTCATAGAAAACTCTTCCAAAAATACTTTTGAAGAGTTTTCTATAGGTAATGCCGGCTATTAGTTTTACTGGGCTATAACAAATGCTGTTTCAAGAAATGCAGGCTACGGCTATTGGCCAGTTCAGCCGCTTCTTGATTATAATGCTTGCCGCCTGTACGGGCAAAGGCGTGATCCACCCCTTCATAAATATGCAAGCTAATCTGCGGATGATGGGCAACGGCTTGGGCAATTAATGCTTGTGCTGCGGGGGGCACAAAGCCATCTTTTTCTGCCATATGCATCAATAAAGGTTTACGAATATTACCAATTTCATTGAGATATTCTTCAATGGCCACCCCATAATAGCTTACGCAGGCATCCAATTGTAGGCGGCTGGCGGTAAAATAGGCCAACCTTCCCCCCAAGCAATAGCCAATAGAGCCAATTTTGCCATTACAGGCAGGGTGTTTTTTCAAAAAATCGGCACTGGCAGATAAATCAGCTACCCCCAATTGTTGATCGAATCCTTGATATAATTCAAAAGCCCGCCGCCATTCAGCATCGCTTTGGTCGGTAATATCGATATTGGGCTCTTGCCGCCAAAATAAATCGGGGCACAGGGCAATAAAGCCTTGGCTGGCCACCCAATCGGTGAGGGTGCGCATTACTGCATTCACGCCAAATATTTCCTGTATCACAATAACTGCGGGTTTTGAATTGGCCGCATCAGCGCCTTCAGGCAAGGCCAGATAGCCAGAAAACTCACCGCCATCATGGGCATTAATTGTTACGTTGGTCATGATTATTTTAACCCCATATTGTTCAGTTGAACCATGCGCGCATATTCACCATTATGCTGCAATAACTCTTGATGTGTGCCTTGTTCTAACACACCGCCATGAGAAAGATATAAAATACGGTCGGCTTTTTGAATGGTGCTGAGACGGTGAGCAATAATTAAGGTAGTTTTTTGATGGGTCATTAAATGATCCAATGCTGCATATACCGCTTGTTCACTTTCAGCGTCCAGAGCCGAGGTGGCTTCATCCAGCAACAGAATGGGGGCATCGGCTAAAAAGGCGCGGGCAATTGCAATGCGTTGCTTCTGGCCACCAGAAAGGCGTAGGCCGCGTTCTCCCAATACAGTATCCAACCCTTGTGGTAAATGTTGAATAAAGTCGAAAGCATAAGCAGCTTTGGCGGCTTCTATCACCATTTCATCGCTAACATTATTGCGGCCAAAGGCAATATTATCGCGCACAGAGCCAGAAAATATAACAGGATCTTGCGGTACTAAGGCAAAGCAACGGCGTAAGGCGGATAGGCTGAGTTTGGTGATTTCGGATTCGCCATATAAAATTTTACCGCTTTGATAATCATAAAAACGCAGCAATAATTGAAAAATGGTGCTTTTACCTGCACCGCTTGGCCCAACTAAGGCTACTTTTTCACCATGGCGAATGGTGAAAGAAAGATTATTGGCCGCCATTTGTTCTGGGCGGGAGGGGTAAGAAAACCCAACGCTGTGAAAAGAAATAAGCCGAGAATTATGCAATACCTCTGGTGCTTCTATGCCCGTATCATTTTCCAGCATGTCGTCTTGGGCGATAAGATTAAATAAATCTTCTACCGCAAAAGCCGCTTTGGAAAGATCGCCATGCACTTCACTGAGTGCGCCCACCGCCGAAGCCACCAAAATAGCATTAAACACGAATGCTGATAACTCGCCGCCCGTAATATGCCCTTGCAATACCTCATGGCCACCCATCCACAATACCCCGCCCACCGAAGCAAACACCAAGGTAATCACAAAAGCAGCCATAGAAGAACGCGCTAATATATAACGCAGCGTGGCCAATAAATTGCTGCGTTGCAGGCCATATTGCTTCTGGCTGGCGTAATTTTCTTGGGTGAATGATTTAATGGTGGCAATATTAGAAAGCGATTCTGACATGTGCGCATTGGCGAGATTAATATATTCTTGTGCCTTACGGTTTAATTTACCAATCTGGCGGCCAGCCACAATTAATAGCCCAACCACCACGGGCACCATGGCAATGGTGATCAAACTTAAAGACGCGCTGGCACTCATCATTAGCAACAAACCACCCACGGCCAACACGATGTTGCGTAAGGCAATGGGCATGGCCGTGGAGCACACCATCTGAATGACCGAAAGATGGGTATTAATGCGGGTGGTGAGTTCACCAGCATTATGGGTTTCATAAAAAGTGATTCGGTAGCGCACCAGGCGCTCGAATAATTGATTTTTGAGGCTTTGCCCCAATGTTTCTGCCGCACGGTTGAATAAATATAAGCGGGCAAAGCTACTTACCGATAATACCAACACGCCCAGTAGCATATAGCCCAGCGCCTTATCCAGATAATCGCTATTACCCGGCAGAAAAGCCTTGTCAATAATCACGCTGAGGCCGCGCCCTAACCCCAATACTGATAAGGAAGCAGCCACCAAAGCAATAATGCCCGCCCGTAAATATATAAGGGAAGGGGTTAATAATGGCCATAACAGCAATAAGGGCTTAATATTAGCGCGTTTTTTCCCTTCAGCTTTGCGTTGCGGCGAGCCAGAAGAAGATTTGGCGGTGCTAGGGCTTAAGCTTTCGGTAACAGAAGGTTCACGAAACATGGCTGAATAACTATATGGTAATTTATGGGGTGTCGCGTCCTATCGACGCTTAGTCTTATCCCGCGCATTATACAAGTTGCCAAAGCGCGCAGAAGCAATTATCTATGTGTTTCGATAAATTTAGTACGAACTTTTTGGTTGGAATTATGAAAGCAGACATTCATCCCGATTATCACCAAATTACCGTTGTTTTAACCGACGGTTCTTCTTATGTTACCCGCAGCACTTGGGGTAAAGCTGGCGATAGCTTGCGTCTTGATATTGACCCAAGCACACACCCAGCCTGGAGTAAAGATGGTAGCCGCCGCTTGGTGGATAGCGGTGGTCAGTTGGCACGCTTTAAGAAGAAATTTGATTTCTTGGGTATGTCTGATAAAGACATGAACCCAGAAGTTGCTGCATCTGAGCAGCCAGAAGCTGTTGCTGCCCCTAAGGCAGTGGAAAAAAAGGTAGAAGCAAAAAAAGGTAAGAAATAGTCATTTTCTTATCGTTATTCTAAAAAAGCAGCCCGCTTGCGTTGGGCTGCTTTTTTATGGTCTTACCTCGCTGGCCATTTGTGGTTGGCGATTCCAGCTATTAATAGCCGCTACAATCGCTTCGGCAATTTTTTTCTGGTAATCGGGTTTGGCCAGTAAAAAAGCATCTTCAGGGTTGGATAAATAGCCCATTTCAATGAGTACCGAGGGCGTTTTATAAGATTTAAGCACGGCAAAACGGCCAGCGCGCAGTGGGTTGCTGAGCAAGGGAAGTTTTTTCTCAGCAAATTGCCCTTTCAGTAGGGCGGCTAGAGCCAAGCTTTGCTCACGATTCTTCTGTTCCGCCAAATCATGCAATACATGGGCAACTTCTATATCATGGTCATCGCTGGGGGAAGAAATAGCTTCAGCACCAGCGCGGTTTTCTCTTTCAGCATAGGCGGCGGAAAAACTATCGGTTGCCTTATCCGATAAGGTATAAAAGGAGGCCCCGTTGGTGGTATCATTGGCCATCTGGTCGGCGTGAATAGAAATAAATAAGGCCGCTTTCAGCTGTTCGGCTTTTTGGCGGCGTTCTTCTAAGCTTAAGTAATAATCATTATCGCGGGTGAGGTGGGTAATATAATGGCCTTGTTGATCCAGCAATTCTTTTACCCATAAGGCCACTGAAAGCGTGACTTCTTTTTCGGCAAACCCATAGGTGCTGATTGCCCCCGGATCTTTGCCGCCATGGCCTGCATCAATCATCACAAGAGTTGGTGGAGTTGTGTTGATAATGGGTGTGGGCGGTGGGTTTATGGGAGCGGTGGGCGGTGCATTTTTTATAACTGTTGGCGGTTGGGGTGGTGGTGTTTTTTCTTCTGGCTGGGGCTGATTTTTTGCCATTAGGGTAGGACTATTTTTGCTGCTTGTGGTGCTGGCTATATCCAACACCAACCGGTGAGAACTGCGATTTTTTTCTCCTTTGATTAAAAAGGCTTTTTGCAGTTGGCTATTTTTTTCTAATACCAGAATCAGTTTCCAGCCTTTTTGTTTGCTGCCTTGCTCGGCATAAAGCGGATCCACCCGCCAACCGCGTACGGCACCAAAGCCCACCACCGAAGCAGGCGCTGGTTTCCAATTCATGGCGGGTAGTTTTACCTCCAACCTTTCTTCTTCCGCGCTGTTTATTATTTGTGCTTGCCACGATAGGGGTTGATCCATATCCAACACCACTCTTGTGGCCTTTTCACTGCCACCAAAGCGAATATTATAAACAAAAGGCACATTATGGGGAGGAGGGGCTTCATTATTTTGGGCAAGAGCGGGCAGCGGCGTAGCCAATAATAAAGTGAATAAGAGCAAGCGAAAGAAATTCAGCAGCATCAGGCCATGTTAGGGCAAAAAGTCATAAAAAGCCAAGATAAGATTTTTGCTATATTCCCTTTATGCTATTACCCGTGTATAGCTGATGAAGCGGATGAACGACCCCTAAGGGTCAGGAATGATAAAAAGCAATATCAATGGACGATCATTTTATTCATTTACGGGTGCATTCGGCCTATTCTTTGTTGGAAGGTGCTATTCCCATCAAAAAATTGCTGGGGCGATGCCGCACAGAAAATATGCCAGCCGTGGCCGTGACGGATACCAATAATTTATTTGGTGCCATGGAATTTGCAACCCATGCGGCTGAAAACGGCATTCAGCCCATTATGGGGCTACAATTGGCGGTGCGGGCTGCTTTTAGCCCTGCCAGCCTGAAACAACGGCAAGAAGCGGATCTGGTGCTTATAGCGCAAAATCAGCAAGGCTGGCTCAATTTACTGAAATTAGCCTCTGATTGCCATTTACTGCGCGATGATAAAGATGCGCCGCATCTGCCACTTGCCCATGTTTTGGCGCATGCGGATGGTTTGATTTGCTTAACCGGTGGCCATGATGGGCTATTAGAACAGGCCATCCAGTATAATCAGGCTGATTCATTACTGGATGATTTGCAAGCCGTTTTTGCTGATCGCTTATATATAGAGCTGCACCGTCATCCACAGCCTTTGCGTTATGAAGAGCAAATGTTGGATTTAGCTTATGCGCGTAACATTCCACTGGTGGCCACCAATAATTGTTTTTTTCTGGATGCCAAATTGCATGAAGCCCATGACGCCCTGTTATGTATTGCTGAAGGGCGTTATGTACAAGAAACAGACCGCCGCCGTGTGACGCCGCATCATCATTTCAAAAATGCGCCCACCATGCGTCAGCTTTTTGCCGATTTGCCTGAAGCTTGCGATAATACCCTACTTATAGCGCAGCGTTGCTCGTTTTTATTGCGGCCAGAAAAGCCGATGTTGCCAGTTTTTCCAGTACCAACGGGCGAAACTGAGGTGGATACATTATACCGTTTAGCCCGTGAAGGGCTGGCCCAGCGTTTGCAAGCCTCTGCCTACCTAGCCAAAACCCCAGAAGAACTGGCTATTTATCATGAAAGGCTGGAATATGAGTTGGGGGTGATTGTTTCCATGCAATTTGCTGGTTACTTTCTGATTGTTTCTGATTTTATTTGTTGGGCTAAAGCGCAAAACATACCCGTGGGGCCGGGTAGGGGGTCGGGCGCGGGGTCATTGGTGGCTTATGCGTTGCTGATTACTGATCTTGACCCATTACAATTTGGTTTGCTATTTGAGCGTTTTCTTAACCCTGAACGGGTTTCCATGCCCGATTTTGATATAGATTTTTGTCAAGATCGCCGCGATGAGGTGATTGATTATGTGCGCCGCCGTTATGGCCAGAATCAAGTAGCACAGATTATTACTTTTGGAAAATTACAGGCGCGAGCGGTGCTGCGTGATGTGGGGCGGGTGTTGCAAATGCCCTATGGGCAGGTGGATAGAATCTGCAAAATGGTGCCCAATAATCCCGCTAATCCCGTTACCTTGCAGCAGGCTATTGATAGTGAAATCGGTCTGCGTGAGGCAAGGCAGGATCCAGCCGTGGCCAAGCTCATGGATATAGCCTTGCATTTGGAAGGTTTATACCGCCATGCCTCTACCCATGCGGCAGGGGTGGTGATTGGAGCAAAGCCCTTAAATGAGCTGATTCCTTTATATAAAGACCCACGTTCTGAAGGGTTGGTTACCCAATATAATATGGGCGATTGCGAAAAAGCGGGTCTGGTGAAGTTCGACTTTTTAGGCTTGAAAACCCTGACCGTGTTGCAAAAAGCTGAAGGCTTGGTGCGCAGCCAATGGGGAATGGATGTGGATATAACGCAGCTGGCATTGGCGGATCCGGCCAGTTATGAGTTGATGTCGCGCGGGGAAACCATGGGCGTGTTTCAATTAGAAAGCACCGGCATGCGTGATGTGCTGCGCCGCATGAAACCCAACCGTTTTGAAGATATTATTGCCCTAGTATCGCTGTATCGCCCAGGGCCCATGGATAATATTCCGCAATATATTAAAGTAAAAAATGGCGAAGAAGCGGCTAATTATCTGCACCCCATGCTGCAAAAAGTGTTGGAAGAAACATTCGGCATTATTGTGTATCAAGAACAGGTGATGCAAATAGCCCAGATTTTGGCGGGTTACACCCTTGGGGGGGCCGATTTATTGCGCCGCGCCATGGGGAAAAAGAAAAAATCGGAAATGGATGCCCAGCGCGCTATTTTTGTAGCAGGGGCGGCAGAAAAAGCGGTGGAAGAAGCGCAATCCTCACAAATTTTTGATCTGGTAGAAAAATTTGCTGGCTATGGTTTTAATAAATCGCACGCCGCCGCTTATGCGTTGGTGGCCTATCAAACAGCGTGGCTAAAAGCTAATTATCCGGTGGCCTTTATGGCGGCTTCCATGAGCCTTGATATGGGCAATACCGATAAGCTGGTATTATTTCGGCAAGAATTGCAGCGCATGAATATTCCCCTATTGCCGCCGGATGTTAATTATTCTGGGGTAGAGTTTCTGGTGGAAAAAATGGCGGATGGTGTTTTTGCTATTCGCTATGCTTTAGCCGCTATTAAAGGGGTGGGGGAAGGGGCAATGCAGGCAATGATTACTGCCCGCCAACAGGGGGGGATTTTTACCAGCCTGCAAGATTTTTGTCAGCGTTTAGAAGCAAAAGCGGTGAATAAAAGACAGCTTGAAGCCTTGATTGCCGCTGGTGCATTGGATGGGTTGGAAAAAAATCGCGGTTTATTATTCGATAATGTTGAGCTATTATTAAAAACAGCACAATTGGCTGCTGCTGATAATCAACATCAAGGCTTGTTTGCAGCGGCTGATTTGCAAACCGAAAAACTCACCCTGCAGCCCAAACAGGGATGGACGCCCCTAGAGCTATTGCGGTATGAATTTTCAGCCATTGGTTTTTGCCTTTCAGCCCACCCATTGGATGGTTTTGAGCGGGTATTGCAACGGCTAAAAGTGCATACGCAAGCGGCCATGCGTTTAGCCATGGAGCAAGGGGCAACCCATACGCGCTTTCTGTTGGCTGGAGTATTAGTGAGCAAGCAAGAGCGTAAAAGTGCTAAGGGTAACCGTTTTGCTTTCATTCAGCTTTCTGATACCAGCGGTGTGTTTGAGGTAATGTTATTTTCTGAATTGCTGGCATTACACCGCGATCATTTAGAAACTGGCAAATTGCTGTTGATCCAAGCCGATGCGCAAATGCAAGCATCGGGTGGGCAAGAGCAACGGGAAGGGGAGGCCATTCGGTTAACGGCGGTGAATATTCAGCTTTTAGAAAGCGTGGCGGCAGAACAAAATGAGGGCTGGCGTATTTATTTGCGTGAAACAGGGGTGGATGCGCCAGCCTTGAAAAAATTGCTGGAACAGGGAAAAAACCCCCATGCTACCCCCCGCCAGAAAAAGCAAAAAACCCAGCTCTGCGTGCCATTAGCTGATGGGGTAGCTGTGCTTACCTTAAAAGATTGCTACCCCTTAACGCCCGAAGGCAAAAACCAACTATTGCGCCAGAATTATATAGAAAAAGTAGTGGAATTATAACACGGCGTTTAACGCCCCCCATAAGGGGGGCATTATATCAGTTTGGCTATAATATAACCCAGTTTTAGTGGCGGAAATGGCGGCGGCCAGTGAAAATCATGGCAAGATTTTCCGCATCCGCCGCATCAATTACCTCTTGATCGCGGATAGAACCACCCGGTTGAATAATAGCGGTGACACCGGCCTTGGCGGTGGCTAACAACCCATCGGCAAAGGGAAAAAACGCATCCGAAGCAGCCACCGAGCCTTGGGCTAAACTTTGGGTGAGGCCAGCGTTTTTACTAGCTTCTTCTGCTTTCCATGCCGCAATACGGGCAGAATCCACGCGGCTCATTTGCCCTGCACCAATACCAACGGTTGCCCCATCTTTGGCATAAATAATGGCGTTTGATTTCACAAAAGCGGCCACCTTAAAGGCAAATAATAGATCGCGCCATTCTTCGGCTGTTGGCTGCCGCTTGGTCACGCAGCGTAAATTTTCAGGGTTAAGATCCAGCTTATCGGTATCTTGCACCAATAAACCGCCCGTAACGCTGCGATAACTTAATGTTGGAGGAGTAGCATGGGCATTGGCCAATAATACCCGTTGATTTTTCTTACTTTCCAAAATGGTAATGGCTTCAGCTTCTATGGCGGGGGCAATCACTACCTCTACAAAGCCTTTATTAATCTCACTGGCTAAGGCAGGGGTAATAGGGCGGTTAACAGCAATAATCCCACCAAAGGCAGATACAGGATCGCAGCGACGCGCCAAGTGAAAAGCGGTGAGCAAATCAGCATGCTCAGCAATACCACAAGGGTTATTATGCTTTACAATGACAGCGGTGGGTTCGCTAAATGCTTGTACTGTTTGCCATGCGGCATCCACATCCAGAATATTATTATAGCTAAGTTCTTTACCGTGAATTTGGGTAAAGGGGGCATTTTTTTCTAATTGATAGAAACTGGCCTGTTGATGGGGGTTTTCGCCATAACGCAACGGGGTGATGGCTTGTACCGGCAATAGCAAAAGCGGGGTAGTTTTTTCTTGCGTGGCAAACCATTGGGCTATAGCTGCATCATAAGCTGCTGTATGAGCATAGGCTTTAGCGGCCATTAAACGGCGAAATGCTAAGCTGGTTTGGCCTTGATGGCGCTGCATTTCTTCGGCCAGAGCCGCGTAATCTTCTGGTGACGTAATAATAGTGACAAACTCATGATTTTTTGCAGCGGCTCGAATAAGGGCTGGGCCACCTATATCAATTTGCTCCACGCATTCATCAAAGCTGGCTTTGCCTGCTACTGTTTCCACAAAAGGATATAAATTCACTACCACCAGATCAATAGGGGCAATGCCATGCTGTTGCATTTCTCCCATATGGATGTCGCGTCGTCCTAAAATAGCCCCATGAATATGCGGGTGCAGGGTTTTCACCCGCCCATCCATCATTTCTGGAAAGCCAGTGACATGTGCCACATCTTCAACCGCTAGCCCTTGCTGTTCCAAAGCTTTACGGCTACCACCCGTAGAAATTGGGGCAATAGACCATTGCTTGATTATATCGGCCAATAAAGACAGATTTTTCTTATCACTGACCGATACCAGCATTTTTTTTACTGGTTTATGGATGGGGTTAATGGCGGCTATGTTTGTCACAATATCACTTCCTTATTATATGATAAAATACCATATAATAAGGCTGAAAAAGCTACAATCAGGCGACGCGCCGCAAGCACCATTTTATAGTGGTTTCACCAGATTCTGTTACCCCATTAATGGTGATGACCTTAGTGGCCTTCGGTTTGTTGCCAGTATAACCAAAATAGGCTGATTTTTCCAACAGAACAGGGCTGAAATTGGCAATAAACTCCCACTCCATGCCATCGGCGGTACGCAACATCACCTTGCCTTCTTCCTCCACCTGTGCTTCCACGGAAGGATGAAGATGAAAATGGGCAATAAAATTAAGATTATCCTGACCAATTAACCGATCTTCACCGCGCAGATCATAACCATCTTGGCTTAAATATAAGCAGCGGCGGTGGGTTGTGCCAAAAATATGTTGGTAGCCATCATGGGAGCCCTCGGCCACTAAGCCGTCCAACTGCTCTTTTTCAGGGGTGGTGGGTTTATAAATGCTGCCACGGGCATTGCGGCAAATAGCATTATGGTTACCCAAGGTAATGGTACTGTGCGCTTTGGTGCATTTCAGCAATTTCTGCCAATCCGCATTCTTCACGCCCATGTTCACGCTGTAACCACCGCAATTCACAATTAAACGCTCACGCCCATGGCTAAATTCAAAAGCTAATGGGGCGGCATGGGCTATTTCTTTATTGGCGGGCATGGCGCCCACATCCATCATTACCACTGAATCACCCACCGCTAAGCGGTGAAACTGTCCTAAACGATAGTTCTTTTTAATTTTAGTGCCAGATTTTTGTAAAGCGATTTGAATAAAACGTTGAGCGCCTTCTGTGCCGCCATGAAACAAGGCTAGCCTTCCATCGCCATGGCATAGAAAGGCCAAACATTGGCTAGCGCTTTGTAAGGTGCGGTCTAAAATAGTTGGTATTTCCACTCTGGCTTGAGAAAAAGCCATGCGCAGATCAATCAGTAATTTCACGGCTTCCATTTGGGTATAGGGGTTGCGTGAATAATGCATGCCATCGGCTAAAAATTGGCTGACCAACTCCTTGCGCAATAGTCTGATACCCAGCTGTAAACGGCTTTCACCGCCTTCAATGCATAAACCGCTGATAATTAACCCTTTAATGCCTTGTAATAACGGATAACCCTTGGTGTTACCCGGTAAAATACGCGCCAGATGAATGGCTTGACGTTGCATATCTTGATAAATGCGTTGTTTAAAGCTTTCATTGGCGCTGGCACAGAAGAAATTATGAAAAAATATCCATGAAGAAAGGCGCTCGCCAATAATATCTGCCCGCCAAGAAAGCCCTGAATAATCATGGTGATATTCTTTCAACCAGCCATTCACCAAAGAGCGGGCTTTTATTCTGGCTTCATCGCTACCAAGGCTACGCAAACCGCGTAACCAGCTAAAAGAATGGGCAGATTTCAGCCATAATTCTGAAGCCTTGCTTTCTTGATTCCACGGGTTGCTTAAGCGCCGCCGTTCGCCAGCAAAACCATACACCCCATCCATAATGGCAGCGCCTTGGTTAATATCATCCGGCCATGAATCAAGCGGGATGAAACGCAATTTGCTCACGGGGCGGGTGCGCAAGCTCATATCATATACGGGGTTGCGTACAAAACCCATCCAACCATCTTTAGCACTGCTTACTAGCTTTTTGGATGGCATTGCTTTGGTGATACGATTTTTTTCAGCAGTACTGCGTTGTTGCTGTGTAAAAGTTTCACGTTGAGGCGAAAGAGAAGGGGCAACCAGCATGAGTTCTTACCCTTGTAAGTGAGAGGTTTTTAACTGTTGAATCGCGCTTTTATAATGAGCAGCACCTTGCGAGAAGAGAGCCGTGCCCGCTACCAGAATATCCACCCCCGCTGCAATTAAGGCTGGGGCGTTATTCAGATTAACACCACCATCTACTTCCAGCAAAATTGGCCGGTTGGCGCGGTCAATTTTCTGGCGTATATGAATAATTTTATCGTATAGGGGAATAAGTGATTGGCCACCAAAACCGGGGTTTACGGTCATCACCAGCACCAAATCCACCAAATCTAATACATGATCCAATACATCAATAGGGGTGGCGGGATTAAGCGCCAAGCCAGCCTTACAACCCAATTGTTTAATGGCCTGTAAGGTACGGTGTGGGTGATGGCCTGCTTCTGGATGAAAAGTGATAATTTGTGCGCCAGCCCCAGCAAATTCAGCCAATAAAGGATCAACTGGCGCAATCATCAGATGCACATCAAAAGGGATGGTGCTGATTGGCCGTAACGATTTAATAAGACCGGCGCCAAAACTGATATTGGGCACAAAATGGCCATCCATCACATCCAGATGCAAATAATCGGCGCCGGCTTCGGTCATGGCGGTTACTTCTTCACCTAGGCGCGTAAAATCTGCAGCCAATAGAGAAGGAGCGATGCTAATGGAGCGATGTGGTTTTATCATTATTCGTTCTGTTTCTAGCGTGTTTTTTGCAGGCGGCACATAAAAAACCCATCCATACCACCTTTTTCGTGCCAAAGGCTAGGTAATGTGCGGATCATACCATCTTGTTTTACACAATCCTTAAGAAAAGTTAAATTTTCTATTTCCCATTTTTTTAACCTAAAATCGTGTCCAGAATCGTTATTTTGTTGTAAAAACTGGCTGATAATATCCTCGCCCTCTTCTGGTTGTAAAGAACAGGTCATGTAAATTAATTCACCACCTATTTTCACCATTTTTGCAGCATGCGCCAGCAATTTTATTTGTAGATCAGCCATTTTTTTAATATCTTGCTGCTCGCGGATATATAAAATATCGGTATGGCGGCGAATGGTGCCGGTGGCTGAACAGGGCGCATCCAGCAACACCACGTCGAACAGGGTAGTGGTGGTGATATTGAGGGCATCTTCTTGCTTCAATATGGGTTTCATTTGTAGGCGAGCCATATTTTGGCGCAATATATTCATGCGCGCAGGCGATTTTTCAACCGCGGTTACTGTTGCGCCGGCTTGTATCAACTGAGCAGTTTTACCCCCCGGCGCGGCGCATAAATCGAGAACTGTTTTACCTTGTAAATTGCCCAATAAACTCACCCCTAAACTGGCGGCGGCATCTTGCACTAGCCAAGCGCCATTCTCATAGCCGGGTAATTCATGAATCATGCCGCTATTTTGACGGCGCAATAAATGGGGCAGCATGATCTCTGCCTCTAATTGTTGTGCCCAATTTTCTATATCGCCGTGCAAAATCGTAAAATCAGTGGGTGGTTCTTGGGTATGGGCTTCCACAATTTTTTTGGCGGCTTCCTCGCCATAGGCTTTTACCCAGCTTTGCCATAACCATTCGGGGGTATTGCGTTTACCAGCATCGGCAGCGCTGGCAATGGGTGGTTTTTCTCTATCCACACGGCGCAATACGGCATTTACCAGACCTTTTAGGTGGCTATGCCCCATTTTTTCAGCCAGAGCCACGGCACTAGCCACCGCTGCATGGGGCGGTGTTTCTAAAAATAATAATTCAGCAAGGCCAAGGCGCAGCAAATGAAACACGCCATTTTTACTGAGTTTTGCGGGGTTATCCAATAAGCCAGCCAGTAAATGATCAATTTCCCGCAGGCGGCGTAACACCATCATGATGGCCCGTCTGGCAAAAGCCCTATCCCGCGGGGCAAGGCGGGCGAATAAAGGGTTGTTCTCCATGGCCTGATCCAGCAATTGCTGGTTGTTCAGCACTTCTTCCAGCACCTCTACCACCAATAGCCGCGATAATAACCCAGCCTGATTACCTTGCGACGAGCGGTTATTAGCCGAAGGGGATGATTTTTTTTCTGAAGAACGACGGGGGGGATGAGAAAATTGTTTCATTGCACTTATTTTATGTCATAAAAAATGTGACTATAAGCACAACGTGTTGGATAAAATAGATGATTGAGACAAAAAATCCCGAAAATATTTCACCACCCGAAAATATTTCATCAATAAAACCAAGCCAAGAGGTGGTTGTGGATAAATTGAAGCAACCAGAGGGTGAAAAAGGGGGGCAACAGGGCTTGGAACCTACACGTTATGGGGATTGGGAAAAAAATGGCCGCTGTACTGATTTTTAAGAGTATTGATTTTTACACAGTAGCCAATGGGGCGTGGGGATTAAAGCAGCAATATCGCTTGAAGTGCCGTAATAAATTGTAAAATTAACAATAAATATATTGATTTTGTGGTTGGTTTTTTATATAAAAAGCGCAGCTTTACCGTTAGGGGCACGCCATGAATCTATCCCACCATTTTAACCAAACAATAGCATTTGCCGTCTCTGCTAGTTTTATAGCGGGTAGTTTAGGGGCTGTTAATATGCTGAATGCCGATGAAATATGGGCTAAAGGAAGCACATCAAGTGGAAGATCATCGGCACCAAGTTCGGCTAAATCAGCGCCATCATCCAAGAACTCAAACAGGGCTGGTGGAAGAATTTCGGGAAATAAATTTAAGAAATCAGCCGACCTTAAATCTAAAATACCAACCACTCAAAAAATAGATAAAAATGGTAAGCTTGTTGATCAAGCGACGCCTAATAGTAATGATAAGTCGTTCTTCTTTGGTAGTAATAATCCGGCAAGTTCCACTCAAAATAAAACCACGGTGATTTTTCCACCTTATCTCACTGGGGGGGTGCCCACACGCTATAACTACTCAACCACTACTACCCCATCTCCCTCTTCGGTTGAATCCTTAACTGATAGGGCGCCAGTGGATAACACAACGGGGAGCTATGATAATAGCGGGGAGGAAGAGGAACAGCAGCAACCAAGAGCAGTATGCGATAATGTTGCCTATGGCTCTGTGGTGTGGAGTGAAATTCCAGATGAGTTTCGTCATGGTCAAGATTTTCACAAAACTGGTGAACTCAGGGACAATAATGGCAAGACCGCTTTTATTAAATTCTCGGCAATTCCCAAAAATTGTGAAGAAGCTGGTACGCAAACATTATGGGTTTCTTCTACTTTTAATGATGCCGCCTTTACTAAACCGGGTATGTGTGATAAATATCAGAAAGAGATGAAACTTGGTAAACAACCCAACCCAGAAAATTCTAGACAATTATTCAATGCGGTTGAGTGCGTGGATAAGCTGGAATTTGAATTAACCGATGCTGAAAAAAACCAGAAAGCTTGGGATTCTGCTATACCTTGGCTTGTTGTTGGAGGTGTAGCGGGTGGTTTATTTGTTATGAATAGACTGCGCCGGCGCTATTAATTGGTAGCGGACTATTGTTGGCACGCTGTTTGCATGGGTAAAATTATCAAAAGGGTTTTTCCAGAAGCGGGGAAATCAGTAATAAAACAGAATACCAGAACAAGCCCTGATATATTGGATAGAATCATCTGAATGAAGGGTCTGTTATCACGATAAAAGAAAGAAAAAAGAAGGGATTAACAAGTTTTTTAAGGTTGCTGACATACTGTGCATGTGGTTTTCAACCCCAGAAATGATGTTTAATATCGTCAATTTTCTGATCTTGAAAAAAAGAGCCTGAAGGGCTCTTTTTTTATGGTTTATCCATGGTGGAGGAATAGCTATCCACCGCTTGCATGTTGGGTTGTTTTTTCTTACCAGCGGTATAAATATTGGCATATACGCGTTTTTGGCACAAAACCAGATGTACCCCTGCCAAAGAGGGGAAAAGTTTTTCATAAAATTTTTCTACCACAATCGATAAACGGAGAAAAAAGCGGCGGTTGCAGGGCAAAAAATAAAGGGCATGGCTGGTTTTTAATGGGGTGAAGAGGTGATCTTGTAATAAAAATTGCAATTGGCTCATGGTAAAGGGGGTGCCCTGACCAAAAGGTGTGTGTTCACCATGCGCCCAAAAACCCGTGCGGCTAGGCACCACCAACAGCATTAGCCCTTCTGGGGCAAGCACCCGCCATAATTCACGCAAATATTGCCGGCGATTCTCACTCATTTCTAAAGAATGCACCAGCAACAGGCGGTCTATACTATTATCGGCCAAGGGTAGCGATTCTTCCATGGCCATTAAACCAATATGTTGCCCTGCTGCATTCAACCATGGGCTAGCCCCCATATCGGCAGGCATCAGCGAAAAAACCGCTGTTTTATTCAACATATCGCTTAAATAGGGTTGGGTATAGCCAATACCCACAATTTTTTCGGTGGGGAGCGGCGGTCGCCATAAATGGTTGATGGCATGGGCAAGGCGGCGCCGGCATAATCTTCCCGCATAGCTACGGTAAAAATGCTGAATATCGTGAATATCGCGGTAAAAAGCAGGTTTAAACATGGCGCAGCCACTGTGTTACCAGTGGTTGATCGGCGGGTGGCATATGTTCGAGCGGCAAATATTGCACATCATACCACGCCATGTTCTGATTTTCTTGTGGGGTGGGTGTGCCTTGCCATTGCTCACAGCCATAGAGCAACAGCAAGAAAGGCTTATTATCTTGCCCTGGCCATACCACAAACCCCGCGGGCGAAAAATCACCAATATTAGTGTGGATGCCCAATTCTTCTTGTAACTCTCGCTGTAAGGCCATTTCTGGATGTTCGCCAGCTTCTACCTTGCCCCCCGGAAACTCCCATAAGCCGCCCATATGTTTATGTAATGGCCGCTGGGTTAACAGCACCTTTCTCTGGTCATTGAGCAGAGCTGCAGCCACCACAATCAGCATGGTTTACCCCTTCAGCTTAATTCATCGCCCAGACTGCGTTGATAATATTCAGCAACAATTTCCCGTTCCATTTCATCGCAACGGTTTAAGAAACTAAAGCGGAAAGCCAAGGCTAAATCGTTGAAAATAAGGTAATTATCGGCCCATGCAATCACGGTGCGGGGCGACATTACCGTGGAAATATCGCCCGCCATAAAACCATTGCGGGTTAATTCTGCCAAGCGCACCATGGCGGGGATATGTTTATCCAGCATGGGGGTGAGTTTTTTGCCCATTTTACTACGAATAATGTTGGTTTCTTCCTCATGGGGCAAATAATTAAGGCTGGCCACAATATTCCAGCGATCCATTTGCCCTTGGTTAATTTGTTGCGTGCCATGATACAAACCCGTTGTATCGCCTAGTCCCACGGTATTAGCGGTTGCAAATAAACGGAAAGCAGGGTGCGGTTCCAGCACGCGGTTTTGATCCAATAGGGTTAAGCGTCCTTCTGCTTCTAGCACCCGTTGAATAACGAACATCACATCTGGTCGGCCAGCATCATATTCATCAAACACTAGGGCGCAAGGGTGTTGCAATGCCCAAGGCAGCAGGCCTTCCTTAAATTCAGTGATTTGCTGGCCATCTTTCAACACAATCGCATCCTTGCCCAATAAATCAATCCGGCTGATATGGCTATCAAGGTTAATGCGCAGGCATGGCCAGTTAAGGCGAGCGGCTACTTGTTCAATGTGGGAGGATTTACCCGTGCCGTGAAAGCCTTGAATCAATACCCGCCGATTATGGGAAAAACCCGCCAGAATGGCTAATGTGGTGTTTTTATCAAAATGATAGGTTTCATCAATGTCTGGCACATGTTCATGTTTTTCGCTAAAGGCGGGCACGTCCAGCGTGGTATCAATGCCAAAAACTTGGCGGGCAGAAACGCTAATATCAGGGGTTAAAGCGGCAGAAATCATGGATGTATCATTATATATTAATGTAATTGTTCCGCGATAATGCGCTAAAAATCTGCTATTTCCAATTCCTTTTTTAATAAATCATAAGCGCGGTTGATTTTTTTTAATTTATCTTCTTTTACTGGATCGGCTTGGTTCAAATCGGGGTGCAGTTCTTTCACCATATCCAGATAACGTTTTCGTACCTCGCTTAATGAAACATGAGCATTAAAACCCAATATTCTAAGGGCGGCATGTAATTCTGGCTTCATGGGTGGGGCTGGCATATCCCCTGTCTCTTCTTCTTTGGCCCAGCGAAACGCTTCGGCTTTGCGCCGTAATAACCTATCCATATGTTGATGCATGGCGGGTGACCATGTGGGGCGTTCCCCCAGCACCGATTGACGGATCATGATTTCCAATTCCACGGCAGACATACCGGCACAATAATCCCATTGGCGGTTATAAGCTTGCACATGCTGCAGACAAAACCAGTAGTAACTGCTTAAATCCTCGCGGGAGCGTGGGGCACGGTAACTGCCTTCTTCAGTGCAGCCTTCTGCATCACAGCAGCGCTTATCCGGTTTCTTGTCAGAAAAATTGTCAAAATATGAACACATAAGATTATTATTGTACCCATTATGATTTTTGACAAGGTGAAGAGATGACCACATTGCAACATATTATTGAAGAGAAACTGCGGCAGGAATTTTTACCAACCATTCTCCGTTTGCATAATGAAAGTCATTTGCATCAAGGCCATGCTGGCGATGATGGCAGCGGCCATAGCCATTTTTCACTGTTATTGGTTTCTGCTGCTTTTGCTGGCTGTTCCCGTTTGAAGCGCCAACAAATGGTGCTTTCTGTGTTACAACAGGAAATCAGCAAGCTGCATGCTTTTTCCATGCAGTTGCAAACCCCTCTGGAATATAAGCCCTAGGGGGCAGGACTCGTATTCCTGACCCTAAGCTCTTCTAGTAAACACTGGTTGTTTTGCAGGTTGGTAAGAAATAGGAGAGAATTTTTGTTGGTTGAACTGGCTGGTGAGCTGATGCCCAACAATAGCGCTGGTGGCTAATTCTTTTATGTCATCGTCAATTGGTGTGGGTGCAATGGTGGCTTTAGTATTGACCATGATGGTATCAAACAGTTTCAATTGATTGCTGAAACGAAATTGCTGCAAAATTTGCATGTCCGAGATTTTGCTATCTTTAGTGGGTGCTTGACGTGCCAGCAACCGGCTGACTTGATGCACGGCGTTTACATCATATATTTCATGCAGCTGTATCATCGCTATTTTGCCGGCATATTGCAGGCGTTGCTGCGTGGTAATGTTTTTTCTATCCTCATTAACGGCTATGGCCAATAAGGCAGCCAATTGATCTTCAGTTTGCAATAAGGCCAATAAGCCGGTGCTGATTGAAAAGACGGCTGATTTATTAAGTTCATGCCAGTAGGTACGTTTAATATCGGCTAAATCTTCTAGTACAAACTGAATTGGTTGTGTTATAGACAATTTATCGGCAATCTGTTGCATATAATCTTGGAATTTCGTTGTGTGCAAACTGTGTCTCCTGTCGTTTAATTATCCATAATTGTGGAAAAAACTAATGAAAAAACTTGTTAAAGTCAATTTTTATGGGCGTAAGAAAATTGTTTTTGCACTGATTTTTTGCTTCATGCCATTATGGATGACGATGGTCGAGGGAAAAGCCTTGGCCCGTGAGGCGCAATACCGGATTTATGTGGGGGGCATTCCAGCCATGAATGCCCACATTGATTGGGATAATGCTCAAGAAAAATATAAATTGGCGATTGCCGCTGAAACCTATGGCCCATTATCGGGATTATTTACATGGAAAGGTACCTTGGGCAGTGAAGGCCGCATTAATAAGGGGGTGTTTTTTCCACGGCATTTTATTTCTGAAACTGTGATGGATGGCCAGCAACGCAGCGTGAGCCTATTATATGATGAAGCCGGTGGTTTTAAGGAAAAAATCACCACCCCTAAGGCTGAACAAGAGGGCGAAATAGTGCCTGAAGCCTTAACCAACGGCACGGTGGATGTGCTTACCGCGCTGGCTAATGCTTTTGCCCGTGTAGAAGAAACGGGCTATTGTACGGGGCAATGGGCAGTATTCGATGGGCGGCGGCGTTTTTGGCTGAAAGCCCGCCATGAAGGCAAAACCTTGTTGAAACCATCGACCTATAATGTTTTTAGCGGCGAGGCCAGCCTGTGCGATATTACGATTATTCCCCAAGAAGGCGTATGGAAAAAACGCCAGAAACAATGGTTAAAAGAAGCGCAAGGGGCAGATAATAGCAAACCCCTTGCCAGATTTTATTTGGGCAAGCATCACGGAAAGCTGGTGTTGGCACGGTTTGAAACCCCCAGCCCCCTAGGCATGGTGATGGTGAATTTGATTGATGATGAAAAGAAGTAGGTAAATAAACGGTGATTTATACAAAAATTTTTATGGGTGGTTAACCTCTTGTTAATAATAAGTGATTTATTGTTAATTATTGAAATAATTAATGTGTAAATAGCGCTTATTTTTTGTTGTATTGAATTGTTTTCGATTGATTCTTCATCATTTGTTAGATTTTAGTGCAATCCTCTTAGATAGTATCGTCAAATTCGCTAATGCGGAGCGAAAACAGCAGATTTCGAGAACCGCACCGTCAATGTACTTAAAGCGTACATGCGTAGCGGAAGCGCAGAAATTTGCTGTTTGCAGCAAGCAGTAGTAGAATTTGACGACACTATCTACCACTATCTCATCATATTCACCATAAAGGAGTTGGGATCATGAAAAATTTTGCGGCTGTTTTTTCGGTAAAACAAGGGTTGGTGTTGGCTGGCATGTTGGCCATGGCTTCTCATGTGAACGTAGCACAGGCTCAAACCGCTTCTGCCAATTTTACCGCTAATGCGCAAATAGCCAGCTCTATTACCGTGAGTAATACAAGGGCATTAAGCTTTGGTAATAACACCCCAGGGGCAGGGGGCACGGTGGTGGTGGATGTTACGGGCACGCGCACGAATGTAGGCACCGTGGCCACTGGTGGTACGGTGAATACGGCGCAATTTTCAATTAGTGGTGCGCCTTCAACGGCGTATAATGTTACCTTGCCGGCTACATCTACGCTCACGGGACCCGGTACGCCCATGAGTGTGGCTTTTGCGGCCAGCCAATTAACGGGTGGGGCACTCACCCGTACCATTAACGGTACGGGTACGGATAGTTTTGATTTAGGCGGTACGTTAAGCGTGGCTTCTAGCCAAACAGCGGGTAGCTATTCTGGTTTATTTACCCTTACCGTGGCGTATTAAGCTTTATCTTTATATAGCGAAAAGGTCAGCCTATCATGCTGGCCTTTTTTATTGTCTACATGTCGTATATTGTAGAAGTAATCATTCATAGTTAACAAGTAATCATGGGAATTAACTATTTATTAACCATAGTAAAAATAATTTTCTTGTAAATAAAATACCATATTTTGTTAATTTACTGATAGTAATTATTGACAAGTTATTACTAATATGTTACATTTTAATTAACATAAGACGGAAAAACAGTAAAACTAGGAGATTATCATGGTTGAATATGCTTCTCGCAGTCTGTTAAAAAATAACATGGCCTTTGCTGCTATGGTGGCTGTTGGTGTTGTTTTTTCTGTTACCCCTGTGCTTGCACAGTCCGCTTCAGTAAATTTTACGGCTAATGCCCAAATTGCCAGCTCTATTACCATTAGCAATACAAGGGCATTAAGCTTTGGTAATAACACCCCAGGGGCAGGGGGCACGGTGGTGGTGGATGCTGCTGGCACGCGCACGAATGTGGGCACGGTTGCAGCGGGCGGTACCGTGGCTTCTGGCCAATTTTCAGTGAGTGGTGCGCCTTCTACGGCTTATAGTATTACCCTCCCAGCCACATCTACCCTTACTGGCCCTGGTGCACCCATGAGTGTTGCTTTTGCGGCCAGTCAATTAACTGGGGGTTCTTTAACCCGCACCATTACCAATGCTGGCACAGATAGTTTTAATTTGGGCGGCACATTAAGCGTGGCTTCTACCCAAGCATCTGGTAGTTATTCGGGAATTTTTACCCTAACCGTGGCCTATTAAGCGTGGCCTGCTTCCATGGAAAGCATGGCGGGGTGAAAACCCAACTTGCCAATAGCCGCTTCCCATTTATGATCAATATCGGTTGAAAAAATCAGGGCAGCATCGGCTGGCACAATCAGCCAGCCATTAGCCTGAATTTCGGTTTCTAATTGGCCAGCCGACCAGCCAGCATAGCCTAAGGCCATCAAATGCTGTAAGGGGCCACGATTATCGGCCACGGCGCGCAATATATCCACGGTGTGGGTAACGGCCAGATCATCATCAATAATTAAAGTATCGGGGCGGCGATAATCGGTGGAATGAACAACAAAACCTCTGGTGCTTTCTACAGGGCCGCCATAATGCACAGGCGGGTTAGAAAAATTATCAGCGGGGGAAATATTCAGTTGAGCCGCCAGATCATTAAAATGCATGGTGCCATAATGGCGGTTAATCACTAACCCCATGGCGCCTTCTGGGCCATGTGCGCAGATTAAAATTACGCTGCGGGCAAAACGTGGGTCTGCCATGCCGGGCATGGCCACTAGCATTTGTCCGGTAAGATTTAAGCTGTTAAGCTGGGTGGTGACATTCTGGCCCATGCACGCCTCCTGATAATTTGCGCTACCATATTTATTCTATATTATATGGTAACTTATCTCTTAAATTACTACATAGTTATTAATTTGTCATGAATTCTGGATTAAAGGGTGGGGTTAAATGGGGCAAGAAATTACAGTGGGTGCTAATATCCCTGATGTTAGCTTGAAAATTATGGGCGATAATGGCATGGAAGTTATTTCCACCGCCGCGCTTTTTGCTGGAAAAACCAGCCTGTTATTTGCGGTGCCGGGGGCGTTTACGCCCACCTGTTCACAAAAACATTTACCCG
Source organism: Alphaproteobacteria bacterium (assembly GCA_049318825.1). Taxonomy (GTDB): domain Bacteria; phylum Pseudomonadota; class Alphaproteobacteria; order JBMOFM01; family JBMOFM01; genus JBMOFM01. The sequence goes on from JBMOFM010000002.1 coordinate 44,731, forward strand.
GCTATGTGAATAATTTCGAGCAATTGAAAGCCAAGGGTATAGAGCAGGTGATTTGCCTTTCAGTGAATGACCCCTTTGTGATGCAAGAATGGGCTAAACAAGGCGGGGCGGATGGTAAAATTGTGATGCTAGCCGATGGTAATGCTACCTTTACCGAAAGCTTAGGCTTAGCTTTTGATTCTTCTGCTCATGGTATGGGCAAAAGAGCCCGCCGTTTTGCGATGGTGGTAAAAAATGGCGTGGTAACTGATTTACAAATTGAAGCCCCCGGTAGCTTTGAGGTTTCTGGTGCCGACCCCATGATTTGTAGGTTGTAATGGATAATATGACGGCCATCATCATGGAAAAAGTGCGTGCGGGTGAAGATAAACCCGCCGCCGCTTTATTGCAGCAGATGGTGGAACAAAGCTTACATCTTCAGGTGGTGGATATAAGATTTAACCGCGATGGTTATAGCTTAAATTCGGTGAATGGTTTTTGTGTAAATAGTGCCGATCAGCAAAAATTATTCTTTAAGTTTCACCATGAAAAGGGTGAAGAAATACTCAAAGAATATTATCAGGCACAGTTGCTGGAACAGGCTGGTTTTCCAGTGGATGCGCCCCTATATGCCAGTGCTATTCCGGGTAAACAAATTTTATTTTATCGCTATACCGATAATAAGCGTTTGGCCGATTTATGCATGGAAGAAGAAGCAGCCAATTCGCCAAGGGCGCAGCAAATGATTGCCGCCCAGCAGCAACTTGATCAACATATATTACGCTGTTATCAGCAAACCCTCCATCCCATTACTGTTGAGGATGTGCGTGAACAGGCTATCATGCAGCTTTTTTATCGCCGGCTAGTGGATAAAGAGGGGGATACGGAATTTGGCGGGCGGGTAAAAAGCTTTTATGTGGGGCAGGAGTTTATTTTGCCCGGTTTGGTCAAGCCTATTTCTTTTGAACAATTGGCTGCTTTACGATGGGTGGTGAACGGCATTCCCTATCAACAAAATTTAGGGGAATTATTCAGCGCATCGCGTGAATTACTCTCACCCCAAGGCTTTATGGGGCAATTAGGGGTAACTGCGCATGGCGATGCCCATAATGCTAATATCTGGTTTGATGAATCGGTGCAGCCGCCCATATTAAAACAATTTGATCCGGGTTTTGCTGGCCAGCATATTCCAGCCTTATTGGCTGAGGTGAAGCCGTTATTTCATAATATTTTTTCCCACCCCCAATGGTTATATTACCCCACCCAAGCAGTGGATTGGCTAAAGGCCGAAGCGCGTATTGAAGGCGATACCATTCATGTGCAGCATAATTGGCAATTATCCCCATTACGTGCGGCTTTTTTAGAAAGCAAACGGCAAAACATATTTGTACCATTGCTGCGTTTATTGGCAGAAAATAATGCGCTGCCAGAAAATTGGCAGCAATATATTCGCCTTGGTTTGTTTTGTTGCCCCACCTTGGTGATTAATATGCGCAGCCAGCAAAAAACTGGGGAAAGCGGTTGGTTGGGGCATAACCCGCTCACCTCATTATTCGCCTTATCCATTGCTGCTATGGTCGGCTCAAAACCAGAAAATGGGCAACATGATGTGATTTCAACATTTTTTGATAATACAAGAAAAGGAATTGGGCTGTGAGCATTAATTACTTGGCGTGGCATGAAACCGATGACGCCATAAAAAGCAAAATTCTACGCCGCTCTGAAAGTGATATTGGTGATTTAGCTTCAGTGGTGGCGCCCATTATTGCGGCGGTGAAGCAAGAAGGCGATGCAGCCATTGCCCGTTATACGCATCAATTAGACGGTGCGCCGCTTGATGCAGGCATCAAGGTAACCGAAGCAGAATTTCTTGAGGCGGAAACCCTTGTTTCTGCTGAAATCAAAGAAGCCCTGAAAGTGTGTATTGCACAGGTAAAAAGCTTTCACGAAGCGCAGATGGCGCGCATAGAAAAACGCTGGTTGGTGGAAGTAGGGGCTGGTGTTTGGGCGGGGGAGCAGGTGAACCCATTGCCCAGCGTGGCCTTATATGTGCCGCGGGGTAAGGGTTCTTTTCCTTCGGTGATGTATATGTTATGCGTACCAGCGGTGATTGCAGGGGTTCGTAAAATTGCCGTTTGTACCCCGCCTAACCCCGATGGTAGGGTGGATGCTGCCTCTTTAGTGGCGGCGCGTTTATGCGGCGTTCATGATATTTATAAGGTGGGCGGGGCGCAGGCCATTGCTGCATTGGCTTATGGTACAAAAACTGTGCCCAAGGTGGATAAGGTGATTGGCCCCGGTAATGCTTATGTGGCAGCCGCGCGCCGGCAATTGGCGGATTTAATAGACCCCGGTATGCCCGCTGGCCCCAGTGAAGCGATTATTTTGGCCGATGCTACCGCCAATGTGCATAATACCAGCCTAGATGTATTGAATGAGGCCGAGCATGGGCCCGATTCTGCTTCGTTATTGGTCACGCCCAGCCGCGCGTTGGCCGAAGCGGTAAGGGATTATCTGCCAGCCTTAATCGAGGCATTGCCAGAGCCACGCCGTGGTTTTTGTACAAAAGGCATGGGGCATTATGGTGGCATTATTCTTACCCGTACCATGGAGGAAGCCATTGCTTTTTGTAATGATTATGCGGTGGAGCATTTGCATCTGAAAGTAGAAAATCCAGACGAAATATTGCCCCAACTTACCGATGTGGGGGAAATTTTAATTGGTGAATATGCACCCATTGCCCTCGGCAATTATGGGATTGGGGTGAATGCTATTTTGCCCACAGGCCGCCATGCACGGACCCATTCTGCTACAGGGGTGTGGGATTTCTTGAAGCGTACCACCATTGCGAAGGCTAACCGCGAAGGCTATGATCGCTTAGCGGCGCCCGTGGTGGCTTTAGCTGAATATGAAGGTTTCCCTTCACATTCAGCTACCGTGAAAAAACGCCTATTATAATTTTATGGTTCATGATCGCCGCCTACATGCTTTTCAAGAGTGTGTCGGCGGTTTTCTTTTTATATCGGCTTCTCAATAAAGTTTTTTGGTAAAGCTGAGAGCGAAAAAGTAGCGCTATTATTTCTATACAGCTTGATGAATCCCAATTTTATTGATAGTATTTTATAAATATTAATTGGATATGGTTGTTGATGTTTTTATCTGATGATGAGAGTTTCGCGCAAAGCTATAGGGGCGATGAAACATTAACCGCGGTAAGTAAAAGATTTACCGATTCCTTGGGTTTAGCCGGACAAGCGGTTTTTACGTTTACAACCGCTTATACTGGCGTGGATGGATTAAAAGTTAAGGTGAGTGTGCCCCATGAATTTCATCATGTGCTAGATTCTTATATCACTGGTGAAGAGCCTAATATTTCAGTAAAGACTGAAATGTTGATTATTATTGGCCAAGATATTCATGAATATGCGCATAAAATCAACGGTGGGTATTTTTTAGAGAATGGTGGGTATTTTCTAGAAAAAGAATTACATGAGCTGGATATACCATCCTTTGAAAGCTATTCAGAAGATTGGCAAAAAGATTTTCAACAGCGTTTTTACCATCAATTTGCTTGCCCAGAATACCCCACTCATCATAAAATGTCTCTGTTGGTTAATAAGATAACCGAGCTGGAAGAAAATAGAGCGCAAAAAAATCATCGAAATTATTCACAGCTCTCCATGTTGTGGGACGAAAACTGGGCAGAAAATATAGCCAGAAATTTATTTGATGATTATTATAGCTTCAAAGAAAATTATCCTGAAGCGGGTGATTTTTTACGAGAGCTGAAATGTGGTAATGAAATAAACGATAAAATTTATGATCAATGGCTACAGGAAAACCCTGCACCCAGCAAAGAAGAAATGGCCTTAACTTATGTTTTTTACCAACACAGCAACAAAGTTGCAGAACAATACATTAAGGAAAATTCGCAAAAATTTCTCAATGCCAGCCGTTTTTGCGATTTAAGCTTTGAGCAAAGAGAAAAATTTCCTTTTGCGGCGCTGTTGCCAGATATTTCTCGTCAGCAGTTGCAATATGAAGCTAATATTTTATTGCAAAAATCAGCGCTACTTTCTGCGAAGCCATTTCCCACAACCACATCAACACGCAATCGGCTATTAAGGATGTAGGTAATCGCAGTTATTGACGTCAAAATCCACATCGCTGAACCAGTTCCATGACTTTATGTGCCGTGGCCATGGGATAATACTCTTTGCAAAAATCTATATTTTGCAGAGGTTTTTATAGTTGTGAGCTGATATTATTAGCTTGTTGGCGCAATTTTTTGCCTGTTTGCAATGCTTGCATGGCCACCAATTGGTTAGTCTTAAGGATATCCACCTCATTGTTGCCTTCGGCAGCCATTTCTACAAAACGGGATACATAAATACTATTCACTAACCCATGATTGGGTGATTCTGGGCCGGGTAAATCCTTTTTTAATGCTACTAATTCTTTGAATGAGTCAGCATAACCAAGATTACGGAGAAAGGTTTCTTCATTCTCGGTAAGGGTTGCGGCCTCAAATTGCTGGGTTAAGAAATTTTCTTTTTCTGCTTGAGCCCTATTGGCGCAAAGAGCAGAGACAACCAACGGCATAAAAGTGGAAAGAAGTAGCATGTTTGCGGTGGCCGAAACAGCAGCATCAAATTTTTGAACGGCGATACTATTGGCATCCCCCAATTGAGGGCGTTGTATCGCATTTTATAGCCAACTGTGCCAACTAATCCCATAAGAGACAGGAGACCTACACTAAAAGAAGCTACTGATGCACCAGTCCAATAAGATGATCCAGTTCCATGATCTGATGACATTATTTTACCTTCTATGAAAAACCTTTCATCTATTATATCTATTTTTAGCAAATATACAAATATTTTGTGTACAATAATAGGATGGCAATTCTCTTAGCAAAAAAATAGGGTGTCTTAATAAAAGACACCCTAGATGAGGCGATTTCTAATATTATATAAAAATTAAATAATATTAGAAGCGGTAGCCTACGCCCACACCCACTAATAATGGGTCAATATCAACCTTAGCAGAAACACCGCTGGGGCTGAATTTTACTTTGGTGCTGATAAAGATTTTCTTTACGTCTAAGTTAAAATACCAATTATCTTTAATCGGCACATCCACCCCTGCTTGTAGGGCTAGACCAAAGCTATCATCATAATTCACAGCATTCAGCGCACCACCATCAGCATTAAAGAAATGGGTGTAGTTAACCCCTGCACCAATATATGGCTTTACAGCCTCAAAATCAGAGAAGTGATATTGTGCGGTAAGGGTAGGGGGCAGTAACCATGCTTTACCCACATTAATCCCGCTATTGGTTTTTACATGGTGCGGGGTGATCCCTGCAATCAGCTCCAATGCAACATTGGGGGTCACAAAATAGCTGAAATCTAGCTCTGGCACCACGCTATCATCAATATTCACGGTACCGCCAATAGAAACAGAACTGCTTTCTTGAGAAATAACATCAACAGCGCGGGCACGCACCAAAATATCCCCTGCTTTGAAATTATTATCCCCTGCTAAAGCTGCCTGTGGTAGCAAAAAAGCTGCAACCAGACCAAGAATAATTTTTTTCATTTTTATCTCCTTATTTGCCAATAAACCAGCAGTAGCAATAAGGAAAAGGGCGGGCATTGATTTACATCAAGTGATGTGCGGTGTGTGATATAGACATCAATATCAACAGCTTGCTGTGCTTTATCGGCAACAGTTAGGGGGTGCCCTCAGTGCTGGTGCTGGTAATCAGCGTGGCAGCAAAAAATAGATAGTGGTGCCTTGATTAAGGTTTGATTCTAACCAGATTTTACCCCCCAAGCGTTCAATGATTTTTTTGCAGGAGGTAAGACCAATGCCATTGCCAGCTTGATAAAGGCTAGGTTCTAAGCGTCTGAACGGCTCAAATACACTATCTTTATATTCATTGGCGATGCCTATACCATTATCGGCTACCGTAAATAGCCAATTCTCTGCTTGTAACGCAGCGTTAATTTCAATGATGAGGGGTCGATCAAGCTGGCGATATTTTATGGCATTATCCAGCAAATTTAACATCACCCGCCTAAACATGGAAGGCACGGTGTGAATAGTGGGCAAGAGCGCTGCATGAATAGTGGGGTTGAGCTCATCGATCAGGGGTTTCAAATCTTCCAGCACGGCTAAAAATTCTGTTGCACAATCACAAGATTCAATGGCAAGGGCTTCTTCGCTTACTCTGGTATAGCCTAATAAATCATTGATCATTTCTTCGGCGCGTTTGGCGGTGTTTTCAATAATTTCAATATATTCATGGGTGCTATCGGTTAAGGCTGGAGCCATTTCATTTTTCAACAGGGTTGCAAAACAGCGCATGGTGCGTACTGGTTCTTTAAGATCATGGGCAGCGGCATGGGCAAATTTTTCTAAATCGTCATTTTTTTCGGCCAATTGCGTAATAAGCTTTTTACGTTCGTGGGCTAAGCCTTTTTCTTTTTTACTCACATGATTGAGGAATGCCAACATGATAGAAGCCACTAACATCACATATAAGGCCATGATAATCGTTACCATGGTACGGTAATGCTGAATTTGTTTTACCAACCGTTCTTGTAAGAAACCCTGCAACAGGGTGGTGGTGGCCGCCGTAATAGTTTCTATATCGTTGATTAATTTATCAAATGTTTCAACAGGGTGGGGAAGAGTAGTGGATTGTAATAATATATTTTTTATGTGAGCAGTAGCCGCAGCAATCTGGTTTGCATATTCTGGCCGGTAGGCGGATATTTTTTTCTGGGCGTGGGTAAGATTTTCTAAATGAAAGGGTATATCTGGCAGATGATGGCTGGGTGGTTGGCGATAAATCGCTATATGCTCTACTAATAAAGGTACATGGTTCAATAAGGTGGTGGTGGCATAATAGCTGGGAATTTCTGGGTCTAGAATTAGGTTGGATTGATCGCCAATATCGCGAATTAGTTGGCGCAGCAATGCTGTAAAAGCAGAAAATTCAAGGGGTTGCTGTTGTAATTTTTCTTGAATTGGCCACCATAAATTGTTTGTACTTTCATGGGGTAGCGCCATAATTTTTTGGCGTATATCTTCTATATTGTGGGTTTTATGCAGATCAAGATATAAATCTGCGGCGCTGGTAAATTGTTGCAGGCCTTGCAGTTCTTTTTCAGTGAATTTTATATTGGCCGAATAGGAACGCAGTAAGGTGATTGCGGCCAATATATAAATTACCGAAATAAAGCCAATAGCCCAAAATGCTGGCCAGAACCCTTGTAAGGGGGAATGAAATTTTATCTTAAACATTTTGTTTGAATCTAAATAATAGATATATTGTTATGGTAGTTTTAATGATGGAAGAAAACAATAAACTACTCGATAAACATGTTGGCCATAAAATAAAAGAACGCCGGAAAATATTGGGCTTAACCCAAGCCGAGTTGGCGGATATTCTTGGCCTATCGCATCAACAAATTCAGCGTTATGAAAGTGGTGAAAACACAGTTTCTATGTCGCGCATGTTGGAAATTGCTGATGGTTTGAACATAAAAGCAGGCTATTTTTATGAAAATGCCCCATTGGCAAGGCCTTGTGAACAGAAGCAGGCGAATGGAATTATTACCAAGGTCATGGAACGCCCTTTGAGGATATTATTGGTGGAGGATACCTCAAGCGATGAGCTGTTATTTCGCAAAGCCGTGAGTAAAAGCAATATAGAAGCCGATATTCATGTGATTACTAACCCTGAAAATGTGATGGATTTTTTACATAATCATCAGTTGAAATATGGTGCAGAGCCGCCAGATATAGCAATTGTGGATATTAATTTACCCCGCATTAATGGGTTAATGTTGCTCAAGAAAATTAAGAGCGATCATCAATGGAAAAGCCTGCCAGTGATTATGCTGACCAATAGTATTCGCAGTAAAGATATGCAAGATGCCTATGCTAACCATGCTAATGGTTTTATTCAGAAAAATTCAGATTTGTTGGGGTTTTATGAAGATGTGAGTATTTTACTGCAATATTGGAGTAAAATAGTGATATTGCCCAGCGCCGCATGAGGCGTAAGTTGCAGCATGAGGTGGTGAGCTGTGTATGGCCAGCAGTATTTTATTGCCGCATCATAAGCCGCAGCATATCCGCCATTTTTTCATAGCCCCCTTCTTGTGCTAGGCCAGAGGCCAATTTGCGTTTGGAGGCTTCTACCGATACGGCATGTTGCAGTTTCTCCAACACTTCTGGCTTTACTTTTTCTTGAATGGCGGCCGTCTGTTTTTTGAGTTTATCATGGTTATTCATGGTCATCTTCCTTGCGTTATAGCCGCTGAACTTAAGCAGGCTTATAGTTCAGCGGCTATATATTCTAAAATTTACGGCACAAAAGGTTGGGCAGCGGCAGTCGCCGCTGTATATAGCCCATTCAGTGTATGTAATCATAAACTTAACGGGCTATATTGATAACCATGCTACGCATAAAAACTCAAATTCAGGTTAAGTATTCAACATTGTTGCTGGTGGGCACAATGTACTGCCAATAAACTGGTGCTGCCAATACACCGTGCCCCGTTGCTGGTTAATCATTCGATTATCAGAATCACATAATACAAGGTTAGGATAGCCCTGCTGGCGGATTTTATCAGCAAAATCTTTAGCCTCGGCCACGGGTAATAAATGGTAGCCTATAATCACGGCGGTGGTGGCTATGGGCACGTCTACGCCGTACACGCTCATATGATTATCATCCTCATGATCGCAATAATAAAGGGTCATCGACTCACGCAAGGGGATATTTAAGGGTAAAAAATCCACCAATCCGCCATGCACCAGCCCTGCTTTTTGGGCTAAATTGGCGGAGATAAGGATAATTTTTGGCGGTGTTTTTTCTTCACTGTTGAGATGTTGAGGAAATAACAAGGCCCCTTGGTAGGTTGCGCGCTGTAGCTCTATTGGTTTTTGGCTACGAATTTGGTGTAATTTGCCAGCGTAAAATACCATTTGCCCATCACTAGCTAGGGGGAGAGCTACTTTTTGGCTGTTATGCTGCAAATGGTGAAAGAAGCTTTCCTGTTGGCGGGTGTCACTATAAATAATGCGACGAATATCAACCACATCGCCCACGTTAAAAAATTGAGCTGCCCCTCCATTCAGGCAAATATCATCGGTTTTGCCTTCAATTACATAGGTGCTAACATGTTGACCAGTGGCGGCCGAGCGAATACGCACCATTTCCCCTGGTAAAAATCCTAAGGAAGCAGGCAGGGTGATTGAGCCAACATAATGGGGGTCGGCTTGGGTGATGATGGCATGGTGGATAAGAGCGGTGCAATATTCACGGGCTAAAAATTTTTTAGGCCCAGAAGTTGGAGGCAACATAGGAAAACCGTGCGGCGACGCCATGATTTTTTGTTGCACAGGGGTGAAAAGTGGAGAAATACAGGCACTATTCATTAAGCATTACCAAAATATAGATACGCATATTATACAACTATATCTGGTTTTTATCTATTTAGAATATTGTCACGGACATTATTTCACCTTGTGTAATGGCATCTAGTGCTCTAACCAATTTTGAAAATATTGATATTATTAGAGGCGTATAATGACCGATTTCAAAAAATACACCAATTTCTCTGGACGCATAATAATGATTGGGTTTGGGAGTATCGGTCAAGGTGTATTGCCATTAATCTTTCGCCATATTGGTATGAAACCAGAACAGGTGCGGGTAATTACGGCGGATGAAGCTGGCCGCGCTGAGGCTGAGAATTTTGGTGTGGATTTTGTGGTGCAGCCATTAACCCGCGATAATTACCGCTCTATTTTAACGCCATTGCTACAAAAAGGCGATTTTGTGGTTAATCTTTCGGTGGAAGTATCGTCGCTGGCGTTGGTTGAATTATGCGCAGAAATTGGTGCTTTATATATTGATACATGTATTGAGCCATGGCCGGGTGGTTATACCGACCCCAATATCAGCGTATCTGCCCGTTCTAATTATGGTTTGCGCGAGCAAGCCTTAGCATTGCAAGCAACATTGGGTAATAAAAGCCCCACTGCTTTGTTAACCCATGGTGCTAATCCGGGCTTGGTTTCACATTTGGTGAAGCAGGCTTTATTGGATATAGCACAAAAGCTGGGCGAAAAAATTACTGTGCCCCAAAGCCGTGAAGAATGGGCAAATCTGGCCGCTAATTTAGGGGTTAAGGTAATCCATATTGCCGAGCGCGATACCCAAACCAGCAATATTCCGAAAGAACCGGGGGAATTTGTTAATACTTGGTCGATTGATGGTTTTGTGAGTGAAGGCAGCCAACCCGCCGAATTGGGTTGGGGTAGCCACGAGAAACATTTCCCCCAAGATGGGATGCGCCATGATTATGGCAAGGGCAGTGCTATTTATTTGCAGCGCCCGGGGGCTTCCACAAGGGTGCGCAGTTGGACACCCTTAGAAGGCAGTTTCCATGGTTTTTTGATTACCCATGGGGAGTCTATTTCTATCTCGGATTATCTGACTAAACGCCAGAATGATTCGGTGATCTATCGCCCCACGGTGCATTATGCCTATCACCCTTGCGATGGTGCGGTACTTTCCATTCATGAATTGGCAGGTAAAAACTGGCACATGCAGGAAAAGAAACGCTTGGTGGTGGATGAAATCACCCATGGCATGGATGAGTTGGGCGTATTATTGATGGGGGATCGCCACGGTTCTTACTGGTATGGTTCGCGCCTGACCATTGAAGATGCCCGTGCGTTAGTGCCTTATAATAATGCCACCAGCTTGCAGGTAACCGTGGCCGTATTGGCAGGGATTATTTGGGCCATAGAAAACCCAACCCAAGGCTTGGTGGAGCCAGAGCAAATGGATTTTGCCCGCGCCATGGAAATTATGCTGCCCTATTTGGGCGAAATGGCTGGCGTGTTTTCGGATTGGACACCATTACAAGAGCGTGGCCGTTTATTTGCTGAAGATGTGGATAATAGCTGCCCTTGGCAGTTCAAAAATTTCAGGGTGGTGTAATCCATAGATGCCGTGATTTTGTGCTGGTAATCGCAACAATCACGGTGTCAATTTTGCCTGAATGGTTGGGCGCGCTGCTGCTTTTTGGGGGCAGTTGGCATTTTCAAATAATGATAAGTCAAATAATGCTAGGTTACAGCCCAATGTTTGATTGAAGCTATTAATATAGGCATTGCTGAGTTTGGTAGCTATGGCAAGCTCACTGCTATTATTGTTTGTAAAAGTATCCGTAATGATTGCATTTAAGTAGTTGTGAATTTCTCCTACTCTTTCTGCATGGCGGAATATAAATGAGTTTCTAAAATCAATATCTTTCATGAATTTTTCAATCAACGATGGGGAATATTCTAGCCTCATTGCGGCTGCTTTTTCTTCTACGGCATTTGCTGCCAATTCTAAAGATTGGGGCGTTGGCCGTTTGCCAAATTCTGCTTCAAATTCGCTGATGATAGCCTGAGCATGCGCAATTTTTTTGAGAAAATAATCTTCCAAATGTTGAGTGATACCGTTGCGTAGCTCTGGAGAGATGAGTTGTAATGCATCACAATCTTGCATTTTACTGCACCATTCTCTCACCACATCTTCCAAACAATCTTTATCCGATTGTATGGGGTAGCCATCCCTGATTTCCATCACGGGTCTTAAATGGCAGCGCACAGAGTTTAATAATACTTGATGTTGCTGGTAAAAAAGAATTTCTTGTTGCGTGCGTTGTGGCCAGATAATGGTAGCGGGTTCAGACTGGCAATCTATACGGATATGGGAAAAATAATCGGTAAGTTTTTGTGCCCCAATTGTTGAAATATAAACCATCTCACCATAGGTATCACTATCCACAGCTTTATCCAATAGTTGGGTGAATGGTTGTAACCCAAGATTATCTAATCTTGTATGTTTCAATACTCTATCAAGGCTTTCTGGTGGTAAATCAAGGCTATTATCCACTCTTAAAGTAGCGGCGTTGAGTGTGTGCCATAAACGGTTTGCGGTGGTATCTTCACAGGAAAAATGGGGTGTTATGCCAGCGCTATGGGGAAATTTAATAGTGGGTTGGCCAGAAAGATTATGCTCAAAACCATGAGCAATGGCGGCATATTGAATGAGTAAGGCCAATGCTAAATGTTCACTGTTCGCTATATGATAGCCGGCTCGTAACTCCCAATGATCATGCGTGGTGCGTAAATCATTTTGTCGGCCGGGGCCAACCAGAATTTTTTCTGATCCATCATTAATAAATTTTTGTAGCAAAATATAGCCATGGTGAAACCAATTAGCATTGGATTCCAGATTATTCAAAAAAGGGTTAAATACATCAATATCGTATAAATCTTCTGCTAAACTCAGGTAGCAATCATTGATGGTTTTACCAATAGTTGCCACCAAATTAGCACTTTTATCAGTGCAATGAGGATTGTTGGCAGCACTTAAATTTTCACCGTTTTCCCACACGCTGATATTAATGTGGCGGCGGGTGCTAGAAAATTCTAGGTCATATTGTGCCGCTTTTTCTTGTATAAATAATACGGCTTCAGAAAAATCGGCCAGAAATTTTCTCAACCCCAAATCATGGTGATTAAACCGAATTTCAAGAGCATCATTATCACTATGTTCATAATGACCATCATAAGCACCTTCGCCATGGCCTTTTTTGAAAAATCTGGGGTCACGGAATTCTATGACCGTGGGAAATTTTTCTTGTAATTGATAAATAATAATCTCGCGCGCATCATAATCTTGAACGGCGCGCAATAATTCAAACATGAGTGCTTGTTCTTGCGCATTACAATTGGTGTATTGTTGCTCTAATTCATCGATAAGCTGTTGTTTTTCTTCCAGCCATTTTATGTTGCCATTGGCTGGATGAAGTGAGAGGCGAAATTCTAATTCATACCCCACTTCAATATGGCGATTTTTTTCGGCCAGTTTTTGCTCAATGGTTTCAATTGCCGCAATAATTTCTTGGTTCAGTGCCCATGTTGCTGGTAATTCAGTAAAAGGGTGGAGATATTCAAAAGCGAGCGTCATCACTGTTAATTATTGGTCTGTACAATAAAGGAATTGTATAAAATTTCTTATAAATGTCCATTGATTTTATGATGAAGAACCATTGCGGTATTTTTCTAACACGCCCTTAAAGGTATCAATCTCAGAAACTTGCGCCCGTAAATTGGCTAGGGATGATAAGCCTTCATCGCCATTGGGGCGGGTGATCAGGTTAAAAGTATCCATATCATTTTTTTCAGCAAATTTGCCGCTATATAAGGTGCGTAGGCCATTCAGCCCTTCTTTATCGCCACTCAGAGAAATAGCCACCGCCTGATTGAGTATTATCCTTGCCTGTTCACCTTTAATACCATTTTGCGGTATAGGGCCAGCTAAACGCGCCAGCGCCGTGGCTACCACATTCCAGCGTTTAGAACGCCAGCCAATATCGGCCCGCAAGCGTTCTACATCATTGCCGCTCAGCCCTTCCAGCTGCTCTAACGCCTTATCAACCCGTGCTAGGCGTGAAAAAGCATCAGCCCGCAATAGTTTAATTTCTTGTTTGGTTGGATCATTTGCTGTTTCTTGGTTGATTGAATCCAGCATGGAAAGGGCTATATCGGCCTTACCATTTAATAAGGATAAACCAGCCGCCCGCAAAGCCAGCCTATTTTTAACCACAAGGTCAGTTTCTTTTTTGAATTGCTCGGCCAGTAAATTGGCGGCTTGATCCAGTAGTTCTACATCTGCCATGCGGTTAGATAGCTTTTCTACTGCTTTGGTGCGTCCTACCCCTTCCGGCAATAGGCTATTGAAATCCTTAAATAGGGCGGCAGCTTCCACAATTGGTAGCTTATCCGCGCCACCTTCAATAAATAATTGCTGAAAACTATCAGAAACGGCCTTATCGGCGGCTAATAACAGGGTGGATTGAGGGAAACGGTTTTTCACATTACCAATACTAGCAAAACCATCGCGATATTTGCCCATTTGTAATTGGGCAACTCCCATATCAAAGACCATTTTCTCTTCTAATTCATCGCCACGCCATGCATAAATTAATGACTGATAGCGCTCAATCGCTAATTCCGGGGTAATTTTTTTATTTTTAATGAGTAGGGGCAGTAATTTTGCTTCAGCCATTACCTTAAAATAGGCATCATGTGAAGCCATGAGTGATTTTAAGTTTTTTTCAGGATCTTCATTTTTCATTTCAGCCAGTAATGCCTTAAAATAATGCAAGGCTGGTTTGGTGGCCACGCGCATATAGGCACTCTGTTCTGTTTTCTTGTCTTTAGTTTTTTTCTCATTCGCTGCGGGTTTTTCGATATGTTCGATGGTTTCCAGCACTTCTTCAGCAATTTTGCTATCTTTTAGCTGGATGGCCGCTTGTAATAGGGAGCTAAAAATAGCTTCCTGCAGTGGTTTGCTGCTATCTTTAAAGGTGGCTACGGCTTTTTCTAGGTCGGGGCTAACCTTATCCCATTGTTTTTGTTGAATATGGGCTAAGGCGCGCCATAATGCTATATCATCAAACTCATCCATGGCGCTATTGCTTAATAATTTTCTGGCTTCTTCGCCCTTGTGCATTAAGGCTAAAGATGCTCCTTTTAGCCCTTGCATTTCCAAGGCATTCATGCTGGCTGGGTTATGGCGTATGGTCAGATTAAGATAAGCATCGGCTTCATGGCTATAGCCAAAAGCCAGATGTAGCCGTGCCAGATTAATAAATTGATTGATTGATTCTGCGGGTATTTCGCTTTTGGAGGCTTGTCTTTCCAGTTCTTGCCGTCTTTTTTGTAATTCAGGATAATGGTTGGTTTGCCAATCACCCAATTTTAAGAGGTTAGAATTTTTACGGCCACTAAATATAGAACCCAAAGGATGGCTTGCGGTGAGTAAACCATCCTTTGGTAACAGCAACAAATAATGATTTTGTGCATCAACTTTAATATGATCGGTTTTTAATTGCCATACCAACCCTTGGAGGGTGGGCAACACCGATATTTGCTGCATATCCCTACTTTCTTGATTGCGCAGACCAGAAGAGGCCACGGGTAACACCAGTAGGCGATTGCCCAAAATAGGATCAACCACATCCAGTGGTTTTATGTCTTCAGAGGGCATATGGGCGCCTAATACGGTTTTACCATCATGTTCTAACATGCGGTGGGTGATATTAGACGTAATGGCTTTGCTATTTTCACCAATCATCCAAGCAAAACCTTGCTGCCAAACCACCATTTTATCGATGATGGATGGTTGATGCGTGGTATTTGTATCTTTTTGCGATAATTTAACGGGTATGTTGCTTGAAACATTGCGTAATTCCAATGAAATCACATTGGTGGCACTGTTTTTTTGCGGCCATAGATGGGGAGCGCCAAATATTTCCTTACCCTTTTCCGTAATTTTTATAGCAGAAGGGTTCAGCGGGTGATCCGTGATGAGTAATAATTGATCAGCCAATTTTACAACGGCAATTTTTAAGGGGATAGGCGGCTGTATTTCTAACCATGAGTTAATAATAGCCGCTTCTTCCGCTTTGGTGTTGGCTGTGTTTTCAGCCCCTGCTGGCCCATGAGCCGATGGCGTGGTTTTAGTTTCTGCATGATGTTCTTCTTTATTATGCCCATCATTTTGGGCGGGCGCTGTTTCAGCTTTTTTTACTTCTGGTTTGGTTTCAGTTTGAGATTGATGGGGATCAATAATTTTTACATCGCCCTCATCAACAGGGTTAGCGGCTTGATGTTGTTCTTCTTTAGCGGTGTTTTTATGCCCGTCTTTTTTCTGGAAACCGGGATCTTTACCGGCTTGAAATTCTTGTACTAAATCCACCACAATTTTATTTCCCATGCGGAAACTGCGGGCCCGCACGCCATTAGGCACAGCAAAAGATACAGTGGTTTTGCCATTTTTGATGGTAGAGCCAGAAAATTTTTGCAACTGCTTAAAAAAATTGGGACGGATTTGGCTGGCATTAACAGTAATGGCGGTTGGAAACTCTATATTAACCCCTGCATTATCTTGGCTGGTGCTGAAGGCTATATTATTAGCAAAATCAAATACCACTCTGGTATGATCGGCATGCTGGCCAGCCCTTATCATCACATTGCGGGCAGAAACTGGTTTAGCGGCTATTGCTGGTGCAGTGTTTTTTTCGGGATTTTTTATAGCTTTATCCTGGGCGATGGCAGCATCCGTCCATAGCATAAAACCAGCCATTATTAGCCATAAATAAGAATGTCTTTCACTCACGCCGACATACTCACTATTAACACGAAAAAATACACCTTCTTACCATTTGAAGGCAATGTTGGTTAATAGTGTGTTAGGATTCAGGTTCTTGTTGCAGTAGGTGAAAATTTTTTATTTTTGTGTCATCTTTCATGGTGCCATCAGTAATTTCCTGATGCGCTTCTCGGCGGGCGGTATTGTTTTCAATGGTTTGGCGCTTTTCGTGCCATTGATTTTCCCAATTAATCACCAGCGCTTCTTTACCCGCCAATTCACGAATAAGTTCTTGGTCATCCAGCATTTTTTTGAGATCAGCCGCACTGATTTCAGGATTTTCTGCCATAATGCCATGAATTTGCTGTAACAACGCTTCCAAACGGGGATTTTCTGGCCATAAATCCCAATTACTATCGCTATGGTGGTATAAAGAGGGCTGCGAGAGCAATTTGGCCAGCATCACATACCACCAACGATCCGCGAGGGGCGGGGTAATATGAGGGGAAGGGGGCAATAATGTGTGTTGCCTTTTGCCCCGTTGGCTGCGTTGCAGGCGCAATTTCTCATAAAATTGATCCAAGAGACCTTGGCGTAATAAAGGCTTTAAGCTGGCATCGGCTAATTTATCCACAAAGCTTAAGAGTTGCTGTTTTAAGCCCGCTTGACTTTCTGGCGAATGGAGCCGTGCATCACCTTCCGCTAAATGCCATAAAGCCGCTGAAAAAGGCAGAGCGTCCGCCACCACCCGTTGTAGGGCTTCCATGCCTTGCTTGTTCAATAGGCTATCAGGGTCTTCATTGGCGGGTAAAAAAGCAATATTCATGGTTTTTTCTGCGGTTATTAGGGGTAATAACCGTTCAGCAAGACGCATGGCTGCTTTCAAACCCGCTTTATCGCCATCTAAACAGGCAATGGGGGGCGAATCGCTGGTTTTCCATAGAATTTCTATTTGTTCTTCGGTAATCGCTGTGCCCAATGGTGCCATCGCCCGCCCAAAACCGGCACGGTGCAGGGCAATCACATCCATATAGCCTTCGGCCAGCACTATTTTACCGCTGCGCAATTGGCTGGCCTTATCCAGCCCATACAGCAACTGGCTTTTATGAAATAGGGGGTGATCGGGCGAATTGATATATTTGGGGCCATCGCCGCTTAAAATACGGCCACCAAAAGCCACCACGCGCCCTTTACGGTCGCGAATAGGAAACATTAAGCGGTTACGGAAAAAAGCACGGCTTTTCCCTTGCTCATCCTTACGCGCTAAGCCCACATCAATCAGCAAATGATCGTCAAAACCAGCCTTGCGGCAGGCTTCTAGAAATTCATGGCCATCTTGCGGGGCAAAACCAAGGGTGAATTTTTGTTGCCATTCTCGTGGCAATTGCCGTTGTTCTAAATAATTTCTAGCAACCCGTGCGCTAGGGGCATGGTATAATTGCTGCGCATACCAATTGGCTGCCATATCCAGCAAATTAAACCATTGCTCTTCACGGCTTTTCTTTTTTTTATCATTCTCGCTCAGTTCTTCGCGCTGGGGTAGGGGTAAGCCAGCCATGGTGGCGGCTTCTTTTACCGCATCATCAAAACTCAAGCGGTCATGATTAATCAAAAAATCAAGCGCGCTGCCATGCGCCCCGCAACCAAAACAGTGATAAAAGCCTTTAATATCATTCACCGTAAAAGAAGGGCTTTTTTCTTCATGAAAAGGGCAACAGCCCTTATATTCACGCCCTGCTTTTACCAGCCGTACCCGCCGACCAACCACCGAGGATAGTGATAGCCGTTCGCGCAGCTGATCCAGAAACCATGATGGGTAGCGCATGAATTTGCTAACACTATCTAGGCGGTAAGGGCTTCTTTCACAATTTTATTGGCAATGGTCATGTCCAAACTACCATCCGCATAGCGGCTTTTTAAGGCGCCCATCACTTTGCCCATGTCTTTCACTGCCACCGCGCCCGTTTCACTGATAATAGTTTTAACAATTGTGGTGATTTCTTCTTCGCTCAGCATTTTAGGCAGAAACTGTTCAATTAAGGTAATTTCACGCTCTTCCTTATCGGCCAATTCTGGCCGGCCACCTTGATGGTATAAAGCCATCGATTCGCGTCGTTGTTTGATCATGCCTTGCATCAGGGTAATAATTTCACTGTCTGATATGCCATCGGTGACGCCTTTGGGGCGGGCATCAATATCGCGTTGTTTGATGGCTGCTAATACCATGCGCAGGGCACCCGTGCTTTCACTATCACGGGCACGCATAAATTCTTTCAATCGTTCATTTAATTGTTCACGCAGCATGGCGACTATTTCCTTCTTTTTGCTATTAACCGAGAATATAGCGCCATTTCATCGAAAAACTCAACTTACCTTTATGCCGAGGGGCGAATGTGAGACAAACAGGCAGTAAACAGCACTTATCCCCAGAATCTGTGGATAAGCCTGTTTGCGAATCTGTGATCAATAGAATGAAAACTATCTCTTAACCAATATTAATAACGGGATGGGTTTCTTTTTCCGAGGTAATCGACACCAGCAAATTATTAATCAGGCTGATTTTCTTATCATCAGAAACCGATAGCAGCCCTTCTTTGCTGAAATGATCCAACACGCTATCCACAATGGTGAGGGCATTTTCTACCAGATATTTTCTGGCTTGCAGTATGGCTTCGGCTTGTTGACGGCGTAACATGGCCATGGCTATTTCTGGAGCATAGGCCAAATGGGCAATGCGGGCTTCTGTAATAGTAATGCCCACCATGGCCAGTTTTTCTTGTAATTTTACGGCTAATAAATGGCCTATTTCATCGATATGGCCGCGTAGGGATAGACCATCTTCACTATCATAGGGGTGGGTGGCGGCAATGGCGCGTAGGGCTACATCGGCCTGATTAGCAACAAAAGCGCGGTAATCATCCACATTAAAGGCGGCTTTGGCTGAATCTTCCACCCGCCAGATAATTACTGCGCCAATTTCAATGGGGTTGCCGCGTTGATCGTTCACTTTCAACTTATCGGTAATAAAATTCACCAGTTTGAGGGGGATTTTACGGCGGTTACTAAAGGGAACCGTCCAGATAAAGCCATTATTATGAATCGTGCCAATATATTGGCCAAAAAAAGTAACCACCCGCGATTCATTGGGGCCCAATACCGAAAAACCAGTGAGGCTAACTGCCAGTAAGACGCAGATAACCGACCCAATAATGCTGTGAATAATACCGCTAGTGACTAATAACACCATCACCAAAATCATTAATAACAGCATCACAAAACCATTGGCAGTAAAAGCCAGTTTATCTTCAATTGACTGCATGGTTATATTCCTTAGTATAAAGTGGTTTATTGGTGTTAAGGATGAATGAAATGGAAATGGTAGTAATAATTTTTTCGGCCATTATTTTTTCTGAATTATCGGCGGCAGGATTTTTGTTATATAAGGCACTTGATTTTAAGAATAATTCGGCTGAAGCGGTGGCTAAATTAATTGCCTATGATTCCGCCACAAGAAAATTAACATTTCATTATCGCGATCAATACAGTCAAAGCCATGAGGTGCCAGCACCCATATTGCCTTTTGCTAAATCGCTTGTGGAAGCAGCGGCCAAGGCTAATATTGTGGGAATTTCTCCTAATAATTTAACCAAGGCTGTGGGCGATAAGCTCAAAAACTTATCCGTGGATATTTTATACGACATTAGAAACCCAGAAAAAATTAAGCCTAATAATCAGTTGCTATTATTTATTCTGCCCATTGCTTTAGGGTTATCATCTGTTACCACCTTGATTGCGCTGTTGATTATTAAGCAATTGGGGATAGTGCCTTCTTAAAAAAATAACACCATCCTTTTATGATAAAGGATGGTGTTAAGTGGTGTTGCGTGCAGTGTTAGAACGACATTTTTACCCGTATCATGGCGGCGGCATCGGTAGCCCCCCTGATGTTATCGGCATCGTTGCGGTAGCTTAATTGAAAACCACCATCAATATTATCGGTGAGGGGGCGGTTATAACCAAGGTTAATATCAGTTTCACTACCATTGGGCACTAGGCTTACCTTTTTATTTTCAATAATTGGGTTACCATCCAGATCAGTGCCCACGGGTAGGGCTAAAGAAGCATTACCCGAATAAACCCGCAATGGTTTTTCAAAGCTTATATGCAGTGTGTCTTTATTACCCGTTACATCCTGCTTGGCCAGAGCCACGCTAAAACCTTTGCTTTGTAGGCGAGAGGTGCCGCTAATTAGGCTGTTTTTATTATCGCTGGCGCTGGTGCTGGCATACACCGTATCCAACCCCAATTGATAGCCGCTGCCCAAATCGATATTGGCACCCACCCCAAAAGAGGTGCTATTAACCGAAGAACCCAAATTCAGCAAATTGCCTTGAGTGGTAGAACCCAGCAACATGTTATTTTCATTCAACATGGAAGAGGTAAAAGAAAATTGCCAGCTTTCTTCTGGTTTCATGCTGTAAGAAACAGCCACTGCCTTGGCAGAGCGATCATCACTTAAAGTTTGGCTTTGGTAGAAATTTTGTGGGGTGGCTGAACCCAAGCTAACGGCCAGCCGCTCATTGTCACTTAAGGCAAAGCCAGTGGTGGCGTAGTTGGCTTCATCCACCGTGCTGAGAAGGGCACTGCCTGTGTGAATATCACTATTAAAAAAGGCAGTTTGTCCATTCCATCTGGCATCATTAAAGGAAAGGGCAGCACCAGATCCTTGGCCAACCCCCACATAGGTACCATTATCAGAAAAACCATAAGACCATTCAGCCGCAGATTTTCTGGTGGGATCATTGCTAAGATGGCTGGAAATGCTGTCCTTATTGCGGTTAACAGCAGTACTAGAGGCAGAAAAGGCTAGCCAATTGCCATTATCTTGCAGGGAAACAGTGCGGGCAGCCGCGCCTGTTTCACCCGTAACGCGTAAGGTGGCAGCGGATTGGCTGCTATTGGCGGCCTTAGCGGTAACAGGGTTGCTGTTATAAAGGGGGAAGTCGCGGCCAAAATAATCATACCCCACTGCCTTGGTTAAAGCAGAAGAAAGTTGCCCCAAATTACCAAGGGCTTTACCCGCTACAATGCTGCCACCGCTCACGCTACCCACTTGTACATTTTTACCATTAACGGGTACGGATAATGTACCCACTTGTTGCATGGCTGCCGAAACATTAAGGAACCCACTGCCATAGGTAGCATCTACGCCGCTGGCTCCCAAATCGGTAGCGGTGACGGTTAAAATGCTGGGGATGGTGCCTTTGGATAATAAAAATGGCCATCTAGCAGCCAATAACCCTGCGGCACCGGTAACTTGTGGCGCGGCCATGGAGGTACCTGATAATTGGGTGATATAGCCATAGCCAACATCGGCGGTGCTTTTAAGGCTGGCACCCCATATTTTTTCACCAGGAGCCATTAACCACATATTGCTATAGGCATAAAATTGGCCGCTTTTAGAGGTAAAACCAGCCGTACCCGGTGTATTGCTGAAATAGCTGATTTTTTTATTAGCATCGGTTGAGCCCACAAACAGCATGTGTTTAATCGCATCATCGGTAAAGCCGGTGATATTAGAGCCTTTGGCCAGATTTTCAGCAGCATTACCACCAGCAAATACCAGCAATGCCCCTTTAGAAGCAGCGTAATTGACTGCATCGGCAATCGATTTATAAAAGGAAGCTTGTTGGCTGGCCGTACCGCTTGGGCCAAGGCTTAAATTCAGTACCTGCGCGCCGCGGTCAACCGCCAATTTAATGCCGTTATAAAGATCCGTGCCGCTACCAGAGCCATCTGCCCCCAATACTTGTACCGATAATAATTTGGCAGCGGGTGCCACCCCGCGCATACC
Source organism: Alphaproteobacteria bacterium (assembly GCA_049318825.1). Lineage (GTDB taxonomy): Bacteria > Pseudomonadota > Alphaproteobacteria > JBMOFM01 > JBMOFM01 > JBMOFM01. Next base: position 66,810 of record JBMOFM010000002.1, read on the forward strand.
ACTTTTAGAAATAGACCCTACAATTTCACTGGCCACAAAAGTGCCATGGCCATTTTGATCGGTAATGGTGGCATTTTTTAATGGGCAGGAACGATACATACAAACAGCACTATTTTTAGTATCGATATTAGATGTGCCTGCACTTAAGGTATCATTATATTTGGCATCAAAGCCAATCCATTTAGAAATAATGCCCGTATCAATTACCCCGAAGGTAACACCAGCACCATTGCTGGCGGCGGCTTGTACATCGGTAGTGGCGCCAATCAATAGATTTTGGGTGGAATATTTATTGGGATCCACATCAGCGGCTGCTGCGTTATTAATATGGAGGGTGAAGGATGTTCCAGACAGTAAAATATAGCTAAAAGCGATTATTTTTTTCATGCACATATTATCCCTTGTTCTTTCTTGGGTTTTTTTATTTTTCTGAACCCTGTTCTTGGAAGCATGTTGCTATTGCTTCTGTGGTTTAGCCTAGACAGCCCGAATAAAATAAAAGTAAACAAGTTTTGCAAATGCAACATATCTTACGCTAAAGCGATTCAGCATAAAGGGAGAAAAAACTACCGCTGTTTTCTATTAAGGTCAAAGAAATAGGCATTCTTGAAATAATCACCGCGGATAAAAAGAAAACAAGACATGCATTTAATGCATAACAGATTATTTTTATTATTATAACGCAACTGCACAGCAAGGGGGTGGTGTAAGGGTTGATAAAGTAATATAATGAGCATATGGATAGAGATTTTACCCTTCGCGATATTACCCATGATGATTGGCAGGCTTTTGCCGCCATTCGGCTGGAGGCATTGCGTCTTCACCCCGAGGTGTACGCTACCTTGTTGCAAGATGCGGTAAAAAATACAGTAGAAGATTGGCAACGGGTGATTAACCGAATGAAGCCCATTGGCATCTTTGTGCCAGCCAGCGAGCAAGCAAGCCCAAAAGATAAGCAGCAGGAGTTGGTGGGAATGATGGGCTATCTCTACCCTTCAGAATATTGCTCTGAATCAGCCATTCCGGTAGCGGTTTATGTGCGCGCCAGCCATCGTGGCTTAGGCTGTAACCAGATGATGATGGATTATATAAAAGAAAAAATCATGCGAGAAACCCCCGCCAAGCGCATCATCATCGATCATGTGGCGGGGAACGAGGTGGCTGGCCGTTCTTATGTGCGGGCGGGTTACCGCTTGATGGGGGTAAGAAAAAATCTGGATTTTCGCGCCGATGGCACCAAGGCCGATTTGGTGTTATATGAGTTGCCGCTACGGTAAAGGGGTATTTTTTTTGTTTTTTTCTAACTCCTGAGCCGTGCGAATAATATTAAAAATACCCGCTACAAAGCCCAATAGCACCAGAATCATCATGAAAATAGGTTTAGTGTGCAGCCATTTATCCAAAAAATAGCCCAATACTAACCCTACCGCTACCGCTGATAATAGCTCGATGGCCATGCGCATGCCAATGGCCATGCCCGCATTATTAACCGCTGCATTTTTTTTGCCATAAGGATTTTCTAGTTTTTCTTTAGCTCTGGCAATTTTATCGGTGAGATTATCGTTGTTTTGTTGCATATTTTATTGTTTTTATGTATAAATTAAGCAATTACATTATACGCGCTGCAATGGGATGAGCAATGGATTATTTAGATGATAGTAGGGGCTTTTTGGTGCAAGATTTGCGAAGCACCGCGCAAACTATTATCAGTGAAACTCAAGGATTAATGCCTAATCGGTATTTAGATGCAGCCATTGAGAATTTTAATGAACTGTTGAATAGTTTTGAGAATCGTTTTTTGAAAGAACCCAGTTTTCAGCAAGATCCAGATATTACACCCATCATCGATGGTTTGCAGCAAATGGATGAGGCGTTAAGCCTGCAACAATTGGTGCTGTTTTTTGCCAATGTGCCGGTTGATGATGTACCCAATGCTTTTAACGGTGCATTGGATGGTTATAACGGCTATCCCAGAGAAAATACCATCCGAAAAGAAAACACTAAAGAACCAGCAGAATTTTTGCTATATGATCTGGTGCATAGCTGCACGGAGTTTTATGATAGCTATAGGGATGATTTTGGTGGTTTTGGCAAGCAATTCGTTGATTTAATGCAGCAATTTAGTCAACGCTATGAGTTAGAGGCTGGTTTTCGGGCGCACCCACAAGTGCAGAAAATGGCGGATCTTATTCGGGAGGGGCTTGAGCAGGAGTTCACCCTTGAAGATTTAGCTTCAGAGATTGCCAAAAAAATGAGTGAAGCGGACGTAACACCAGCAGATGACATGGTGCGTACTATTAAAAAAGCGCCAGTGACCATAAAATCGCCGCTAACAGCCTTATTTAACCAAAATAGCGTGTTGGTGCAATCTCCTCCTCGTTCAACGCCTTCCATTTCGCAAGAACGTGGGTTAATATTTTAGGCGGGATCTTATGGCTAGAATAGGTGTTGTTTGGTTTTTTTATTCTTGGGGTTGGCTCGTGTGAGTTCAGAAAAATCCCGCATCAATGATTGATGCAATGATTGTAAGCGGGGCGCTTGAGGAAAAAATACATATTGCCCATGGTCTGGGTTAATAATAGGGCAAGCCGATAAAATAAAAGGCAAAGGGCTATGGCGGTGTTGCTTCAGATTTTGGTATGCATATAGTTTTTCATTCCAGCTATTGGTTTCAAAAGGCATCAGCATTAAGTTATTTTCATTGCCCCCGCCCATAATCCTTGGTTTGATATGTTCTATCGACCATTGAATATCGTTGGTGAGATGTTGGGGTGGCATGGCTCTATTATCTGTATCTGGCCGATTGCCTTGTAAAAATTTAATGGCTGTAGGGCTGAATTTTGCTTCTTGCAATTGCTCTGGAAAATAAGTGGCCAGATTATATAGCCATAATTTTTTGATGGATTTGAATTCTTGATCTAAGATCTTTTTTTGAACAGGATCAACTGTTTCATTATATAAAAATTGGAAGCGCAGCCCATGGGGTGTTTGGTTTATGTGTTGAATGAGTCTTGCATTCATTTGTTCAAAAAAACTCAGTAACACAGCGTTAGTATGATCCCCAAAATAAGTGTGCTCGCTATATAATTGATGCACGGCCCATTGAAGGGCGGGAAGATTTCTTTTATGGAGACTATGTAATCCAGGGTTACGCTGGGAAGCCTTATAAAGAAGCTGGCCAATAGCAGGAGGCCGGCCATTGAAAAGCTGGGTGATGGATGATGGGCTATAAAGCTGGTGCTGCACCTTGGTTAGATTCTCCCCATGCGGCGTTGCTGTTTAGGAGCGTGCTGGCGATGATGATAGGAATTTTTCATCGGTTTTTTTATTTTGGGTTGCTCCGTCGGTTCTTCAATCAGCGATGCTTTATCAGCCGCCGGCTGGGCTGAGTTAAATACCACACAGCCCTGTTGGGGGCTATATGTTGGTTCTGCCAACAACACCAAAGCATTAGACGCTGTTGCCCCCAAACCATTAGCATTTTGTAACGACATCGCCCATTGATTATAACGTGTTTCCATTAATATCAGATTGCCATCATCATTATTGCCGCCATAAGCACGGGGGAAAATATGTTCAACCGACCATTTTTTGCCATTGGTTAAATCAGTGTTGGGTAATTTCCCCTCTTCTTTCAGATATTCAATAGCTTCTTCCGTAAAACCGGCCTCTAATAATTGTTCAGGAAAATCTTCTGCAATATTTTGTAACCAGTCGGCCTTGGCTATTCGATCAAATTCGGTATCCACTATTTTACGTTGAGCAGCGCCGCAATAATCAACGCGGGTGAAATATAAAGTAAAACCATTAGGGGTATTATTAAGGGCTTCAATAAATGGCTTCTCCACCCGCAATAGCGATTTCATGAGCGCATAATCAACATCCACTAATGTTTCAGCCAATTCATAAAAATTATCCCGCGCCTGCATGATGGCTGCATTTAATGCCTGATGACCATTATCATTTAATAGTTTTTTCCATAAGCGGTTTTTGGTTTCAAGATTGGGGTATTTTTCACCAAAACGCTCTTCTTTTTGCCCAAAAGCATTGTTATTAAAAAGCACAGCAAGGGGCGATTCACCCTTAGCAAAAAACTGATGAGGATCAGAATTCATGAAGATGCCCTTTATGGTTGCTTTATGTGAATGGAGGCGTGTTTTTTGGTTATTCAATCTAATATTTGTAAAAATATAGATATAAAAATAAAAAAAACCAAGTAAAGCGCACTCTACCAGCCTATGACGGTAGAGTGCAGTAAAGCGCTATTTTTTTGCTAATACGGAAATAATGGATTGTTCAGCCTGCTGTGTAAGCGATTGGTTGGCCGCTGTATCATTAGCTGTTTCACTGATAATTAAACGTGTGGCTTTCAAGCTTACAGAAACCATGGCTTCATTAATTTCGTGAATGGCAGATTTTTTAATGTGTTCAACATCATTTTTCAATTTTATTTCACGATTATGGGCATAATTTTCAAAATCTTTAATGGCATCCTCACGCAAGGCCGCCATTTCTTTGATGTGGCTGGTTTTGATTTCTTCTGCATCTTGCATCGCCGCTTCATACAACGCTTCTTGCTTTTGCAAGGATTCTTCTGCTTGTTTTTTGAGAGAAGCAGCTTCTTCTAGCTGTTTTCTGATCGCATCAATGCGCCCATCCAACATGCCCAATATCGCTTTTTTAGCTGGCTTCCATGCAATAATTACTAAAATAGCCATGGCCACGGCCAGCCAAATTTGCACCGGCCAATGCTCGGCATGATGCGCAGCAGCCCCATGGGTGGTTGCGGTTTCTTCTGCTGCTACGGCAGCCTTAATCAGCCAGTCACTCATGCTGCTTCCTTCCATCCTGCTTGCCATTCGCGTAATGAAGAACCCACGGCTAGACGCAGCTTCTCTTCTGTTACTTGTTGGCCCGTCAGCTGTTTTAATATGGCGGCTGTTACATCAACCGCATGGGTTTCTATTTCTTGCAAGGCACTCTCCCGTGCTTGATTAACAGCGGAACGGGTGGCTTGCAGTTGAGCCTCAATTTTTTTCTCTAGCTGCAATTTACGCTGGGTAATATCGGCTTCCACTTGCTTAATCACCTGCTGAAATTCTTGCTGAAACTCAGCATGCATCACCGTCAGCCTTTGTTGATAGGAAGCGGCCAACATTTCAGCTTGCTGGTTATCTTGTTCTGCCGAAGCTAAATCCGCCGCAATAATTGCCGATCGATTTTTAAGAACAGCATTAACAACTGGTAAAGCGCGGCGGGTCATCAAGCGGAAAAAAACGCCAAAAACCAATATAAGCCAGAAAATCTGACTTAAAAAATGAGCAGGATCAAACTGCGGCATAAATTGAACATCCTTAGTTTCTTGTGATGGATATATATAAAATAAACACCAAACAAAAAAATTCCCCAAAACATATTTTGTTATTCAATCTGTTATTGGGGTTTTTTAAGTTGGGGGCAAAAAGCCCCCAATTTGACTGTACTAGCTGAAAAGAATCATCAAGCCAAGCAAGAAGGCGAACAAAGCAATAGCTTCAGTCACCGCAAAGCCGATGAAGATACCAGGGCCAATATGTTCTTTGGCGGCTGGGTTACGGGCAATGGCTTGAAAGTAGTTTGCCCAAACATTACCAACAGCAAGACCTGGACCAATCATGGCCAAAGCAGCCAAGCCAGCACCGATATATTTCAGGGCTTCGAGAGAGTGACCTTCCATTTTATTCTCCTTAACATATAAAAATTAAACTAAAAACTTATTATCCCTGCTGTTGTTTCTGTTAATGAAGCTCTAATGCTTCATGCAGATAAACACAGGTTAAAATGGCAAATACATAGGCTTGAATAAATGCAATCAAAAACTCAAGCGCTGTGATGCTGACCAAAAATAAAACAGGCAACACACCAAACACACCCAACATGGCCACAAAGCCACCAACTACCTTTAGCATCATGTGCCCAACGGTCATGTTAGCAAATAAACGAACCGCCAACGATACAGGACGTGACAGGTAAGAAATAACTTCAACGGGGATAAGGATAATACCCACCCACCATGGCGCACCAGATGGAAAAAATAGGCTAAAAAAGTGCCAACCGTGGCGCACCAAACCAATAACCAGTACGCTTAAAAAAACAGCAAAAGCCATGGCAAAAGTGATAATGATCTGGCTGGTGAAGGTAAAACCACCCGGAATCATGCCCAATAAGTTACCAAATAACACAAACAAATAAAGGCATAAAATGGCGGGCATGTATTTATAACCATGCTCGCCCACATTTTGATCCACCATTTTGGCAATCATGCCATGAAAATATTCAGGAATCATCTGCCATCTGCTAGGAACAAGATGACGACCGCGCATGCCATAAAAAAACATCAGGAAAGCAGAGGCAGCAGCCAAGGTCATGAAGAGGGCGGAATTTGAATAAGAAAGATCAATCCCCAAAGAAGGAATTCCAATTTGAATAATTGGTTTGATAACAAACTGCTCCTGTGGACTGGCCACTGACAACTCCTTGAAAAATGCATACACGAAATTATTAAGTGGCTATCTAGCAGATTTTTATCCAAAGCGGCATGCGGCATAACGCAAAAAAACTGCTCCTTTATGTTGCAGGCGGCATAGAGGAGTGGTTTATTATGTTTTTTTAGAATGAAATCTAATGATTGGGTGATAATTGTGAGTTCAATTGATGCTATCATGGCATGGACAGAAGGTCATGAAGTCGATACACGCTACTATTTGAAACCAGTTTCTGTGTGCGGGGCTGCTTCTTTTATCGGCGCCACGCCGCTGGGTGGATCGCCCGTAGGCTGTATGGATGTAGAAGTTATTGCGCGCACGCCCGCTGGTAAAATCAGCCGCCGCTATTCCCCCATGGAAGGGTTGGTGGCACTGCCAAGGCTGCGTGAAACTCTTATTCGCTACGGGGCGCCGCGGCCTGTTGTGGCAGGGTTGGATGTGAATAATGGCATGGTGATCATGGGGGTGGTGAATGTAACCCCTGATAGTTTTTCTGATGGTGGGATGTATCATCAAGCCAAAGCCGCTATCGATCATGCTAGATTATTGATGGATGAAGGGGCTGATATATTGGATATTGGCGGCGAATCAACCCGCCCGGGGGCACTACCCATATCGGCAGAAGAACAAATGGCGCGCATCTTGCCGGTGATTGAAGCGGTGGCTGTTGAAGCTAAAGAAAGAAACATCCTTATTTCTGTGGATACACAAAGCGCTGTGGTGATGAAGGCGGCCATTGATGCTGGGGCTCATATCATGAATGATGTATCGGCCTTGGTTGGGGATGAAAATAGCACAAGATTGCTGGCTAATAGTAATGTTCCCGCCATTATCATGCATATGCAAAAACAACCCTCCATTATGCAGCAACAGCCCAATTACGAGAATGTGGTGCTGGATATTTATGATTTTTTGGCTGAAAAAATAAAAGCTGCTCAGGAACAGGGCGTTACCATTTTGGCGGCTGATGTGGGCATTGGTTTTGGTAAGTCCTTAAGTCACAATCTCGATTTATTGGCCTCTATTGGTGTGTTTCATGGTTTGGGGGTGCCGCTATTGTTAGGATGCTCGCGTAAAAGCTTTATTGGCGCGCTCAGTGGTGCGGATGATAGCCGTGAGCGCTTGGGTGGTTCATTAGCCTCGGCTTTATGGGCGGCTGGCCAAGGGGTGCACATTATTCGGGTGCATGATGTGGCTCAAACCAGACAGGCTTTAACCATATGGCAGGCTATTCAAAATCCCGTGGCTTGATCGATGGTGACCCCGCCAATAATATCATCTTTTATGAAAAATAACCCCTGATGAAAAAAAATCGAAAAGAGCGCGTATTGTCGTTAATTCAAGCCAGTGATACCCCATTAACGGCCTATGATATTCTTGATAAAATGAAAATAGAGGGGGTGAGGGCACCACCAACCATCTATCGTATCCTTTCACAATTGCTGGAAGATGGCGCTGTACACCGCTTAGAATCGCTCAATGCCTTTGTTGCCTGCGGCAAAAAAGACCATGACCATTCAGGATATTTTACTATTTGTCTAAAATGCTGTAAAACAACAGAGTTTTCTAGTGAATCCATAGATTCTAGCCTGAAAGAATTACTGGCGGTGAGCGGATTCACGGTGAAGCAGGTGGCTTTAGAAGTTAGCGGCGTTTGCGCTGATTGTAGGGCTTCTGTTGAGTGTTAATTTTACAGTTGGGTGGGCTATTGTCTTTTCCTTTATATAAACGCAAATCTCTAATCTTAATGATGGGGGATTATGGGGCGGGTAAAACCCGTGTTATACAACGGTTACTTTCTTTTTTGGGGCATGAAGCTGCTGCGTTAATGGATAATGGGCAGGGTTTTTTGGGCGCTGGTTCAGATATGGGCGCGGCCATCGACCATTTGCACATTAATAACCAATGTTTTTCTGGTGATATTAACCGGCTATTGCCCCTTTTATCCCATAAAGACAACATTACTCGGTTAGTGGTAGAGTTGCATCCTGCGCGGCCATTGGCTGGTGTGGTAAATGATGTGTTGGATGGAAAATTGGGGGATTACCGCCTAGATCGGGTGGTAGGGGTGGTATGCTTAAGCGATTTATTATTGTTGATTAATCAACAGCGTGAAGCAGCCATGCTTTCTAGGGATTCATTAAAATTATGCAGCGATATATTATTGGTTCATGATCAAGACCCCCATGCTGAATATTTGCAAAAGGCTATAGACGTGTTGGCAAAAAATTGTCCACGGGCGCGCATTTCTTCTTTTCATCTCTCGCAAGATTATACGGTTGTAAAAGGCTTAAAATGGGCCAGTGCTTTATTAAATGCGCCACCTTTTAGCCCAGAGCATTGTGGCTTAGATGCCCGAATTTATTTAGCCAAAAGCCGTGCAGAGGCTAAACAATATCGCTTATTGCATGAGGCCAAGCAACATCAGGTGCATGGTGTACGGCAATTGCCTTTTTCCACCGCTGAATATGCAAGATTGCTGGAATTGTTAAAGCTGGCACGGGCAGGTGGCTTAGTGCGCGCAAAGGGCGAAATTATTTTGGAAGGTGGGGTGGTGCATTCACTGTACATTACCGCCAGAAGAAGCCATGAGCAAACTATTTTGGGTAAAGCTTGCGATTCTATTGTGAGCATGGTATTTGATGGTGATGCCCGCCACCATATTAATCGCTTATGGGATTTATGGTGGCCCAATGGTTTGGAAAGCAGCGAATATAAATTATTACATGAAAAACAACGACTACGGGCTTCGGCATGAGTATTGATCATGTGCATAATATTAATCAAGCAACCCTTGATGCTTTAGCGTGGAACGAGCAAGGCTTATTGCCAGCTATTGCGCAATGCGCTGACACTGGCAAGGTGTTGATGTTGGCATGGGTGAATAAGCAATCTTTAGCGTTAAGCATAGAGAAAAAATTGGCGGTGTATTGGTCGCGTTCACGCCGTGGCTTATGGATTAAGGGCGAAACCTCTGGCCATTACCAGCATTTACAACGCATCGATATAGATTGTGATAGCGACGCTATATTATTCACGGTAAAACAAGTGGGGCCTGCCTGTCATACGGGTGCATTAAGCTGCTTTTTTTCACCGCTTGCAGTTTTTGTTGCCGAATAATCATAAATAGTGTCGTAAAATTCCCTACAGTTTTATGGCGTGGTAGTTTTTTTCCAACCGCCCCCCATCGCGCGAAATAAATCAACACTGGCCGCTAGCCTTTGGGCGCGTGCTTCTATTTGAGCGTCCTTAGCTTGTAATAGGCTGCGCTGGGCATCTAACAAAGTAATGCCATCAATGGCGCCCGCTTCAAAACGTATATGGCTAGCATTATAAGCTGTTTGCGCTGCTTTTACGGCTTCATTCAGGCTTTCTTCCCGTAATTTCTGGGTTTTTACCGCCATCAGAGCATTTTCAGTTTCGCTATAAGCCGTGAGTATGGTTTTACGATATTGAGCCGCTAATTCTTTTTGGCGTGCCGTGGCTTTTTCTATGCCAGCGTCAATCCTGCCATGGGTAAAAAGTGGCAGGGCAATAGAAGCTGCCAGTGAAGAAATAGTAGCCGCAGGAGCAGAAGCGGGATTGGCCACCAATGCCGTGCTGGCATCAAGGGTTAAGCTGGGGAAAAAAGCAGCCCGCGCCACGCCAATATCAAAATTGGCGGCTTGTAGGGCGGCCTCTGCTTGGGCTATATCGGGGCGGCGGCACAACCACTCGGCGGGCATGGTGGTGGGTACGGTGGGCGGGGTTAAATCCTGCAGCTTCTCGGTTTTATATTGCAATTCAAATATTGAAGCTGGGCTACCCAATAACAGAGCCAGTGCATTGCGTACGTTTTCTTGCTGTTGTTGCAGAGCCAGAAGCGATGCTTTGCTGTTGCTCACAAAATTTTCTTGCTGTGCTACCTCTAAGGCGGATAAGGAGCCACTTTCTTTGCGAATACGCAAAATGCGCAATACATCGCGCGCATTATTGAGGTTTTCTTCAGCAATGCGCACCCGTTCATTAAAGGCAAGCAGGTTGAAATAGGCCTCAGCGGTTTGGGCATTAAGGGCAAGCCTTATTGCCTCGCTATCATATTCACTGGCTTTGCTTTGCCATAAAGCGGCCCGTTCTGCATCATGATTTTTGCCAAATAAATCCACCTCATAAGCGGCTTGAAAACCACCACGATAGCTATTTTGGGTGGTGGATTGTTTTGAATGGCTGGCAAAATTACGGCTGCTATTACCATTGGCGGTAATTTCTGGCCATAAGGGGGCGCTGGCAATATGGGCGCTGGCTTTGCTTTGTTCCAGCCGCGCTAGGGCAGCTTGTAAATCTGGGTTATCAACTTCTGTTTTGGCCAATAGTAAGGGGATTTCGCGGCTGCCAAATTCGTGCCACCAACGGCCATCATTGGCAGGCATGTTGGCTTTATTGGCGGCTTCTGGGGTGTTACGCCATGTGGGCGGCGTGTTGATGGAGGGGGTTTGCAATACAGGCGATAGCGAACAACCAGAGGCTAGCATCATGGTGAATAAAACTGTTTTTTTCATTTTTTATCCCAAACTTAAAGCAATAACCGGATCAAGCTTGGCGGCTTTACGCGCTGGTAAATAGCCAAAAACAATACCAGTGGCACAGGCACAACCAAAAGCCAATAATGGTGGGCCCAGTGAAAAAATAACCCGCATACCGCTGGCTTGCAAAATAAATCCTAACGCAAAGCCAAGGCTAACCCCCAATACACCGCCCACCGCACATACCACCACCGATTCTGTATTAAATTGCAGCATGATGTCTTTCATGCGGGCGCCAGTAGCCATGCGAATGCCAATTTCTCTGGTGCGTTCTGTTACCGAAACCAACATGATATTCATCACCCCAATACCACCAACAATTAAGGAAATAGCAGCCACTACCCCCAATAACAAGGTGAGAGTATCTTGCGTGGCGGTAGCGGTGGCAATAACAGAAGCCATGTTGCGAATATTAAAATCTTCCACGCGGTGGCGTGCCAGCATGGTTTGGCGCACCGCTTCTTGCGTGGTATCAATATTTTTAATATCCGCCACTTTAATTGTAATATCGCTGAGAAAATTTTTGCCGAATAAACGGATCAGGCCAGTTGAATAGGGAATAAACACCGCATCATCTTGGTCTGAACCAAAAGCATTAGCACCTTTAGGGCTTAAGGTGCCAATAATCTGCATGGGAATGTTTTTGACCATAATAAACTGGCCAATGGGGTTATCATCGGGGGCAAATAAAATATTGCGCACTGTTTGCCCCAATAAAGCCACTGGCGCATAGGTAGCAATATCGCGTTCAGTAAAAAAAATACCTTCAGCCACTGGCCAATCCCGCACATCAGGAAAAGCAGCGCCCACCCCTTGAATGATGGTTTGATAGTCTGTTTCCTCATAGCGCACGGTCATGCGGCTGCTGCGGCCGGGCACGGCAGCCATTACGTTGGGCAAATGGCTAAGGGCTATGGCATCGGCAGGCACAAGGGTGGCAATATCCCCGCTGGAACGCATCCCCGGAGCGCCCGTGCGCACAAATAATAAATTGGTGCCCATGGCACTAATCTGATCCAGCACGCTTTGTTTACTGCCAGTCCCAACCGCTAGCATGGTAACTACTGCCGCCACCCCAATAATAATGCCCAATAATGTAAGAGCGGTGCGGTATAAATTCATGCGCAACGATTTTAAGGCCATATGCACCGCTTCTTCCATGCTTTTTAGCGAAGAAAGTTCAGCCTGTTGCGGAATTTGTGCTGCATTAATTGGCGGCATGGTGGAAAGAGTAGAAGAGGGAGGAGTAATAATTTCTTCCTGCACAATTTTACCGTCTTGCAGGCGAATGATGCGCTCTGCGTGGCGGGCAACTTTTTCATCATGGGTAATCAGCACAATGGTGTGGCCTGCACTGTGCAGATCATGCAGCAACGCCATCACATCCTGCCCGCTTTTACTATCTAAAGCGCCGGTTGGTTCATCGGCTAAAATAAGTGGTGGGTTGTTCATTAAGGCTCTGGCAATGGCCACGCGTTGTTGTTGGCCGCCGGAAAGCTGATTGGGGTGATGATTATTGCGTTCCGCCATGCCCAATTTTTCAAGCAGCAATGTTGCCCGTTCTGTGCGTTGGCGGCGTTCTGTGCCCGCATAAATGGCGGGAATTTCCACATTTTCTAGCGCCGTTTCATTGGATAACAGATGGTAACGCTGAAAAATAAAGCCAAAAGTTTCGCGCCGTAACCGTGCTAAGGCATCGGCATCAAGCTGGCTAACATCTTGTCCTAGCACATGATAACTACCACCGCTTAAACGATCAAGGCAGCCAATAATATTCATTAAGGTGGTTTTGCCTGAACCCGATTGCCCCATAATGGCAATATATTCGCCTTGATGAACGGTAAGGCTAACATCATCCAGCGCTTTTACCTCATTATCCCCGCGGTTAAAAAAGCGCTGGGCGTGCTGAATGTCCAATAAAGGCACGTTCATCACAATAGGATCATCATGTTGTGGGGGCTGGCTCATAATCTGGGCCCGCCCATACCAGCGGGGGGCATCCCACCCGTTTTTGTGCTGCTATTGGTTTTGTTGTTGCGCGCAGGAATTTGCACCACATCCCCCACGGTGAGGCCTTGGGTAATTTGGGCATGGGTGCGGTTGCTAAGCCCTGTGAAGATGGTACGAGCTTCGGTTTTTTTGTTGATGTATAATTGTATTTGGTAGGCCTTGCCTTGATCACTATCTTCTTTAGCAAGCCGCCGCCCTAAGGCTTCCAGCGGTAAAATCGGCACATTTTCTACCTTGCCCAATTGAAAGAAAAGCTGGGTGCTCATGCCATTCATTAATAGATGTTCTGGGTTTTCTACATCAATCAACACATTATACAAAACCACATCATTAATCACTTCAGGGGTAGGCTGAATAAGCCTTACACGGCCTTGCCATTTTCGCTCCATATCCCCTAGGGTGGTAAAATAGGCGGGCATATTCAATTGAATATGCGAAATATCGGCCTCAGCCACTTGTGCCCTTACGGTCATTACATCCAAATTGGCCAATTGCATCAGGGTAGGGGCCGATTGTACAGAATTGATGGTTTGCCCTTCTCGCACTGGCAAGCTGGCCACCACCCCATCCATTGGGGCGTAAATGCGGGCAAAATCAAGATTGGTTTTATCGGCTGCTAGCTGTGATGCTGCTTGTTCAGCTTGTGCTTTTAAGGATTTTAATTTGGCCTGCGCTTCTTTCAAGGCTGTTTCTGCCTGATCCAACGTATCTTTACTGATGGCGTGCTGCTGAAATATGGCTAAGTTGCGTTGATATTGGCGGCGGGTAAGTTCTAGGCTAGCGGCTTGGGCTTCAGCCTGTGCTTTTAAGGATTTTAATTGAGCCGTATCTTCTTCCACTTTCGATTGATAAATGCGCGAATCGATTTCTGCCAGCAATTGCCCTTTTTGAACAATATTGCCAACATCCACATGCAGTTTTTTAATTTGCCCTGAAACCTGTAGCCCCACATCCACAAATTTACGCGGTTCCAGCTTGCCTTGAGCCGTTACAACATCGGTGATGCTACCATTTTCAACCGTGGCGGTGCGTGTGCCTGTTGGGGGATTATGGCTGGATTGATGGATAAAACCGAATAGAGCCGCACCAACCGCGATTATAATCAATAGCCCGACCCAAAAATAACGGCGGCTCAATAAGCCCTTGGAGAAAGAATGGAGCGACATGATCATATCTATTATTGTTATGGTGGGGGCAACCAATAACTGATCTAGTGGATAAGTGTGGCAATTCAATGGAGATGATTACAGCATAATGTTGCACTGCATAAATCTCATTTGCGCTTTGTGCTTGATGTGTCGTATAATAATAAAATGCACAGTCTATTGAAACAGCCAATTTACGAATATCCAGTTTTTCGCGATCATCAGGAAATCTGGCAGCAAGTTGCCCCTAGCCTCCATAAAAAAACATTTCATAAAAATAATGTTGTTTTTCATCATGGAAATCCAGCCCATCATTTATGGGTGGTGCTGAGTGGTTGGGTGAAAATTATACGCCAAACGCCAGATGGTAAGGAAACGGTGATTTCTTTATGCACGGCGGGCGATTTATTTGGCGAAGCCGCACTTTTTGCTGAGGCGCATTACCCCTATAATGCCGAGATTATTGGTGAAAGCGCAGAATTACTGGCCATTCCATCCGATATATTGCGCCAGCTTGTGAATAATCATCCATCGCTTGCAAGCAGTATTATGGCCTTGTTAAATGAGCGCACATCGCAAGCGCAGCTTAAGCTTGAGCATATGAGTACCATGTCGGCCGCCCAGCGTTTGGGATGTTTTTTCCTGCGGCTTTGTCAAAGCCAGTTGGTGGGAGAAAAAACATTAGAAATTCCCATCGAAAAACATTTATTAGCGGCTTATTTAGGCATGAAGCCAGAAACCCTATCGCGGAGCCAACAACAGCTAAAAAATCTGGGTGTTGCTATCGATGGTCACCTGATTACCATAGAAGAAATAGCACGCTTACGCCATTTTGTGTGTAATAGCTGCTCAGAATCGGGGACTGGTGGCTGCGGTGTGGATAGTTTAGAGCTGTAATCGGGGTGTGGGGGCGGCTGTTCTGGCTAGGCCTTATGTCACAGCTCTTATGGCTGAAAATACCCCTCAACCACAAAAAAATACCTCCCCCAAAAAAGCCATATCACCCAAAAATTCCCCATGATATAAGGGTGGGGTGAATAGTTTGTGGCGGTGGTAGGGGTAATGGCGGAAATATTGCTAAGGAAACGGTATCATGCAGCCGCTATTTTGTTGCATTGGTTGATGGCGATTGCTTTTTTGGGCATGTTAGCCAGTGGCTTGGTGATGACCGAAGATTTCTTGGATAAAAGCCAGAAATTTCAATTATATCAATGGCATAAATCCTTGGGTGTATTGCTGCTATCACTATTTTTTGTGCGCTTGATGGTGCGTTTTGTCGCCCGTAAGCCTGCCTTATCGATAAGGATGAAACCATTAGAAAAAAAAGCCGCCAATCTGGTGCATGGGCTGTTATACGCCATCATGCTATTATTGCCGTTGAGTGGTTGGGTGATGGTATCCAGCAGCCCTTATGGTTTGCCAACCATTGTATTTGGTGTGTTTGAATGGCCGCATATTCCCAAAATTGCTGCCAATCTGGCCATTGAACATAGAGCCAAAGAAGCCCATGAAATATTAGCCAATTTTTTTATGGTGCTGATTGCCTTGCATATAGGCGCGGTGCTGAAACATTGGCTGGTGGATAAAGAAAATTTATTGCCCCGCATGGGCATAGGAAAGCAACAAGAGGAGAAGAAAGCATGAAAATGTTATTATGCGCGGCTTTCTTTTGGGCAAGTATTTCCACACAATTTTCTGCCTTGGCCATTGAATATAAGGTGGATGAGGCGCAAAGCGCGTTAAAATTTAGTGGTGTGCATGCGGGCAATCATTTTAATGGGCATTTTACGCAATGGCAGGCACATATTAATTTCGATGCTAATAATCTACCGGCCAGCCATGTGGAAGTGGAGGTGAACACAGCCAGTGCCCAAACGGGGAATGCTATGTATGATGGCACCTTGCCCACGCTGGATTGGTTTGATGTAAAAAACTACCCTCAAGCCATTTATAAAAGCCAGAGCTTTAGCGATAATGGTGGCGGCAAATACACGGCTAAGGGCAGCTTAACCCTGCGCGATAAAACTTTGCCCGTGGAATTTACGGTGCAATTACAATTTCCAGAACAGAAAAACACCCCCACCAAGGCCGTTTTGGCGCTTGATATTGATCGCCTAGCCTTTGGTATTGGTGGAAAATCTGACCCCAAGGCAGAATGGGTGGATAAAAATATTAAGCTGGAAGCTATTATTCTGGCGCATCCATTATAGAAAGCTCTTTCAATAGTATTTTTTGAAGGAGGTTTCTATAGATCATATTAGGCACATTCCATGGGTGTAAAAATAAACAAGCTTAAAAAACTCGTACAGGAAGTTTTATACTGGATTCAGGGAAAGAGACGTGCCCTTAAAAAACGCAAACAGGAAGTTCTATCCTGTATTCAGGGAGAGAGACTTGCCTTTGAAACAATGATGCAACGTGTGAAAATAGCTAGCGAGCCCTTCGATAACCGCATTACTCATGATGTACTTGAAAAGATAGAAGAATACGAACAAAAAGCAAAAGAGGCAAAAAATATTGACGAACTCGACGACTTGCTTGCTGATGCTCAAGAACAGGGACAATTAAGAGCATATATCTGTCCATTTGCAGAAATACGTCATGAGGCTGATATGTCTATTGATAGAATAGAAGAATGGAATGTGCCTAAGGAAAAAATTTCTAAACTGCGAAACCTTATTGAGAATGCTAAAGACGACCCAAAAGTGGCTCGCAGTGCATTGCGCTCAATCTATGAGGAATATGATTCTTGGAATGACTACACAGATCATTATGAAGATACAATGTCGGAATGTACCTTCTGGCTCTTCTTTGCGATTGTTGGATTGCTGGGGGCAGCATCCTTGTTGATTTGCTGTGTGCCCTTGTGCTCTGCTCCAATTGTAGTAGTATTATTATCTGGTATGGTTGGCAGCTGTGTTAGCGTTATGGCAAAGATGCCAACACTAGAGATAAAATCATCTGGTGAACTTGTAAGTTATCGGCGCCTGATTTTGGTGCGAATTGGCACTGGGAGTGTTGCTAGTTTGATAGGCTGTGGATTGCTTGGGTGGGGGGTATTACCTATTTCTATTCAGGGTCAAACTTTTGCTGACATATTAAACAGTTGTACAGTACCCCAACCTATATCTTGTACAGGTGTAAGCAAACTAATCTACTTAGCTGTTCCCATGATATTCGGCTTCAGTGAACGTGCACTGGCATCTTTTGAACATCATTTCGTACCAAAAAAATCTTGATCTTTACAGCTTCCTACAGCCCCATAAACAACTTTTTCCGAGACAAGTGCTTTCCAGCTGATGGGGGATTCTTGGGGGGATGGGCGAAGGTAAGAAGGGCTGAACAATCTTATATAGCTGATTGACAATAGAATGAGGTCATCATTTTCAATTTACCAAAATCTCCTTCTTACTTCCCCTTCTCCCTTTGGGAGAAGGTAGGGATGAGGGCAAAAAACAAATTCCTTTTTTCCCTCATGATCGCAAATCGTAACGCCCCCTCACCCTGCCCTCTCCCTCAAGGGAGAGGGGGTGATAGAAAAATGAAGCCATTCCCTGCTTATGTAATTTTTCCCTTTCTCTCTCATTATAAAAAAGATGGAGAAGGGGAAACAACATCGTTGTTTCATGGATGAGGGCAAAAAACAATTCCTTTTTTCCCTCATTTATCCGTAAATCGTAACGCCCCCCTCACCCTGCCCTCTCCCTCTGTATTTATTTTGGGGAGAGGGGGTGATAGAAAAATGAAGCCAGCCACTCCTTATGTAATTTTTACCCTTCTCCCCCATTATAAAAAAGGTGGAGAAGCTGAAACAACGATGTTGTTTCAGGGATGAGGGTAATAAACAATTCCTTTTTCCTCCTCATTTATCCGTAAATCGTAACGTCCCCCTCACCCTGTCCTCTCCCCCTGTATTTATTTTGGGGAGAGGGTGATAGAGAAATGAAGCCAACCACTCCTTATGTAATTTTTACCCTTCTCTCTATTTTATAATTATGAGAGGTGGGCAAGGGGGGGCGTATAAAAAAAGGGGGGAAGCTTACGCTTCCCCCCTTTTTAGAGTTAAATGAATAGCTAAATCCTATTCATCGCCTTTTTTATTGGCTTTTTTCAAGGCTGCGCCCAGAATATCGCCCAAGGATGCGCCGCTATCGGAAGATCCATAATCGGCCACGGCTTGTTTATCCTCATCAGCTTCCTTCGCTTTAATCGATAAGGAAACTTTACGGGTGCCGCGTTCAATCTGGATAACCTTAGCGTCAATTTTTTCGCCCACAGCAAAACGTTCACAGCGTTGATCTGCCCGTTCTTTTGCCAATTCTGCACGACGAATAAAGCCAGACAATACGCCATTAACGCTTACTTCGATGCCAGAATCTTGGATGGCGGTTACCGTGGTGGTTACCACATCACCTTTTTTCAAACCAGAAACAGCATCTTCAAAAGGATCGCTGTTCAATTGTTTAATACCAAGGCTAATGCGTTCTTTTTCTACATCAACTTCCAGAACTTTTACGCTGATCTGGTCGCCTTTTTTGTAGTTTTTCAGTACTTCTTCACCATTTTCTTCCCATGAAAGGTCAGAAAGATGAACCATACCATCAATTTCGCCCGGCAAGCCAACAAACAAACCAAATTCGGTTACATTTTTAGCTTCGCCTTCAATCACTGAACCCGATGGGTAGTTATTAGCAAAATCTTGCCATGGATTATTGAGGCACTGTTTCAAGCCCAAGCTAATGCGGCGTTTGCTTTGATCCACTTCAAGCACCACCACATCCACTTCTTGAGAGGTGGAAACAATTTTGCCAGGGTGAACATTTTTCTTGGTCCAAGACATTTCAGAAACGTGTACCAAGCCTTCAATGCCCGGTTCGATTTCAACGAAAGCACCGTAATCAGTGATGTTGGTAACACGACCGCTGAAGCGAAGACCTGGTGGGTATTTCGCAGAAATGCCTTCCCATGGATCCACTTCCAACTGCTTCATGCCCAAGCTAATGCGGTGGGTATCGGGGTTGAAACGCACAACCTGTACCTTAACGGCTTGACCAATTTGCAGCAATTCCGAAGGATGGTTAATCCGACGCCATGAAATATCGGTAACGTGAAGCAAGCCATCAACGCCGCCCAAATCAACGAAAGCACCGTAATCAGTGATGTTTTTCACCACACCTTGCAGAATTTGACCTTCTTTCAAGGTGGAAACCAATTCAGTGCGGGCTTCAGCGCGGCTTTCTTCCAGCACAGCGCGGCGGGATACCACAATATTACCACGCAGACGATCCATTTTCAAAATTTGGAAAGGCTGTGGGGTACCCATCAATGGCGAAATATCACGAACTGGGCGAATATCCACTTGGCTACCCGGTAAGAAAGCCACAGCGCCGCTGAGGTCCACCGTGAAACCACCTTTAACACGGCCAAAAATAACCCCCATTACCCGTTCGGCTTTTTGATGGGCACGATCAAGGATAATCCACGATTCTTCACGGCGCGCTTTTTCACGGCTAAGAACAACTTCGCCATTTTTATCTTCGTAGCGCTCAACATAAACATCCACATGATCGCCAGCGCGAATTTCTGGGGTTGCGTTGTTAACAGCGAATTCCTTCAATGGCACACGGCCTTCGGATTTCAGCCCAACATCCACCAGCACATAATCATTATCGATGCCGACAACACGTCCAGTAACAACGGATTGTTCAAATAAATTCTGATTGGTTAAAGATTGCTCGAAAAGCGATGCAAAATCTTCTTTTCCATCATAGCCTGCCAATACAGCAGCTTGTGCATTTGCCATTAATATAAAACCTTTGTAAAACCGCCTTGGTTACATGATTATAACCAGAACGGGTAAGGCTCTTTGAGCATGTTTTAACAAAAACACACCGCAGAGCGGTTGATAAAAAATTCTTCACAAAAAACAGGAAAACAAAGAAAAAAACCGCTAGCCAGCAGCCAAGGCCGCGTGGTTTTGTGTGGCAATGTCCAGACGATTATTCACAAAAGTCTCGGCCAAGGCCAGTGCAGTTCTTGCATCCATATCGGTTGTATCCAACAAAAACGCATCGCTTCCCCGCTGCAAGGGGGCTACCCCACGCTGCGAATCCCGCGCATCACGTTCCTGTAAATCACAAAGAACAGCTTCATATGTAGCCTGCATTCCACGTTTTTGCAACTCCAGCATGCGTCGCTGGGCGCGAATTTCTACCGCAGCCGTTACAAAAATTTTCACCTCAGCATCGGGGCAAATATGCGAGCCTATATCCCGCCCATCCAACACCGCACCACGCATTTTAGCGGGGGGAGAGAGGGCAAATTGCCGTTGTAAATTAAATAAAGCCACCCGCACATCGGGGATAACCGCCACCATCGAGGCCATCTGCGCAATATTGGGGCTACGCAGGCTTTCTTCATCAAACCGCATCAGGTCAAAATTTTCGCCCATTTTATAGGCAATTTCTACCACCGCGGCTTCATTGGTGGCTTCCACGCCTTCACGCAAGGCAGCCCAACCAACGGCGCGGTACAGCATGCCCGTATCCAGAAAGGCAAAACCCATTTTTTCGGCCAAGGCCTTAGCAATGGTGCCTTTACCGCTGGCGGCGGGGCCATCAATAGCAATAACTGGCTTTTTTACTGAGTTGGTCAATGATCTCTTCCACCTGTTTTATGGATTATAGCACCAATTTGTTGCATAAGCGAGATAAAATTTGGAAAGCTGGTGGCAATAGGGCTAATATCATTCACTAAAATTTTTTCTGCACTGGCTAAGCCCATCACTAAAAAGCTCATCGCAATGCGGTGATCCAGAGCGGTATGAATTTGGCCGCCACCTTGCGGTGCTTTACCATTGCCGGTTACAATCAAATCATCCCCTTCTATGCGCACATTTACCCCGCAATCGGCTAAACCTTGTGCCATCAGGGCAAGGCGATCACTTTCTTTTACCCGCAATTCGGCGAGGCCGCGCATTGTTGTGGTGCCATGGGCAAATGACGCCAATACCGCAAGAATGGGATATTCATCAATCATGCTGGGGGCAATGGTTTCTGGAACATCCACCCCTTGTAGGGCGCTGTGGCGTACCACTATGTCGGCCACTGGCTCTCCGCCCGATTCGCGGATGTTGGTAAAATTAATATCCGCCCCCATTTGTTTAATCACCTCATAAAAACCTGTGCGCAATGGGTTAATGCCCACCCCGCTAATGGTTAGGCATGAATCTTTTACCAAAAGAGCAGCGGCCACGAAAAAGGCCGCTGAGCTGGGGTCGGTGGGTACGATAATTTCCTTGCCCGTAAGGCTGGATAGCCCATGCACTGTGGCGATATATTGATTTTTTTCATCGTGGCCGGTGTCAACTTTTGCACCAAAATAGCGCAGCATTTTTTCGGTATGGTCACGCGTGGGGCTGGCTTCTACCACTGTTGTTATGCCTTTGCTGTGTAGCCCTGCCAGCAAAATAGCCGATTTTACCTGCGCCGAGGCCACGGGCATGGCGTAATGTAAGGGGGTTAGGGCATTGCTGCCTTCTACCATTCCGGGTAAAAATTTGCCTTGGCGTAGGCTAAAACTTGCCCCCATTTGTTGTAATGGCGTGGCCACACGGCTCATCGGGCGGCGGTTGAGCGAGGCATCACCCGTAAAAAATAAACGGTAGGGGTAGGCCGCGGCAATGCCCATGAGCAAGCGGGCAGATGTACCAGAATTTCCCATATCCAAGATGGAGGTGGGTTCTTGCAGCCCCATCAGGCCGCGCCCCATCACCTGCCAAGTTTTATGGCTGCGGGTGATTTCTACCCCCATTAAACGTAAGGCCGCAGCGGTGGACATCACATCCTCGCCCTCTAATAGGCCGTGAATAATTGTTTCACCAACAGCCAGCCCCCCAAAAAGTAGGGCGCGATGCGAGATAGATTTATCACCGGGTACTTGAATATTACCGTTGAGTGCGGTGGCTTTTTCAGCAAAACCCTTTACTGGCTGGTGCGTGCTGGCGGTCATCGATTATTTCCTTTTTATTCGTGCGGCTTCAGAACATTTGACAGAAAAGCCGTTTCATGGCAAAGCGGCAAAGAGTAGTTATGGTTTTATATCATGCATTGATTTTTATATTGTTCATTAATTAAAGGGATTAAGATCGTGGCCAAGCCAGAATGGGGTTTTAAGAGAATCTGCCCAAGTTGCGGCACCCGTTATTATGATTTAACCAAAAATCCACCCACCTGCCCAAAATGCGCAACGGTGTATGATCCTGATGCGTTATTGAAGTCGCGTCGTGGTCGTTCTTCTGCGGTGATTGAAGATGTACAGAAAAGCACATTGGTGGATGATGTGTTGGATATTGACACTGGCGCCTTGAAAGTGGGTGGCGTGGCCGATGATCTGGATGAAATTGATGATGTGGACGATGCCAAGCTGGATAGCGATAGCCTGATTGAAGACGCCGATGAGTTGGGTGAGGACGATATTGAAGTAGTAGAGCTGGAAGATGAAGATAATGTGGATGATGTGTAAAGCATCATCCCTCCTATAAACTTATTTCAAACCGTTGCCATTCTGGCCATGGCCACAAGATGAGGGCAGCGGTTTTTGTTGTAATGGTGGTGCAAGCGCGAAAGCCCTTCTTGGGTTAATTGAAGTGCAACATTATAGTGCAGTTTTTTTAACACTGCCCAGCGACTAAGAGAAATACCAGCAAGTGCCAAATCACAGATAATGCCTTGATGGAGATGACCAAGGGCGTTGATTGCCTTTTTGTAATCGGTGGCGGCTGCTAGCCGAGCATCGGCCATGCCGGCTGGCTCCCACGCGCCAGAACCTTCACCATTGCGTGCGCCTTCAATGCCAAGGGCATAGCTATCGGCAAAGCGCTGACCTGCTGCCATTTGCTCATCATCGATGCGCCCCCGCTGATGCAGGCTTTCCAAGGGGGAAAGGGCACGGAAGCGACGAACCCCATCATTTTTATCCCTATATTCTTTTAACTCTCCATGTTGTTGGCGGTAGGCAAGGGGGGATGATGAGGGGTGCGCTGGGGTGATATTTTTTTTGATGGTGGGGGACTTTTTTTTCACATGATGCTGCTGTTTCATTGTGCCTCTGCTTTTTGTTTCATGCGGTAACGTTTTTGCCTTATGGCGCTATTGGTATCGGGAATGCAACAATAAGGGGGGATTAAGCGCAGTTTTTTCATGGCTTTGAGTAAGGCGATAATTTCTTCTGTGGTAAGCCCAGTGCTAAAAGCCAGTAACTGAACATCTGGTTTCAACGAGGGGGTATTATTTTTCAGGTAGCTATAGCCCAAGGGCGAATATTTTTGTGTATGGATAAATTCAGCCAATTTCCACCACAACACCAATATGTCATTGCGGTTGCTATGCAATTGAGCGGCAATTATTGAAAAACGGGCATCATCCACCATGTTCATGGGGCATTTCCACCACAGCATGCAGCTATTTCCTCAGCAATAAGCTAAAGAGACAGAAGTGCTATTTCCCCTGTCTCTATCGAATTTCGTAAAAATTCAGCCAATGATAAAAATATCGATTATTCTCTCAATTTCAGCAAATATTCATAGCCACCCGCAATACGCCGTTGGGCGAGGGAAGCTATTCCATAACGGTATAGGCTACGGGCAGCGGTAAGAATGCGGCTCTGTTCTTCATTATGGTCGGCAATGCCATAGGGGGCATCGTCGCGGCTATAAAGATAGGTGCTTTTGGGCAATTGTTTTTCCTGCAGATGCCCCAACATGGTGGTATAGGCAAGATTAAGCGGCATGTAGTTCACTTCCACGGCTTTTTCTTGCTGAGTTCCCGCAACATGACAGGCTTGATGGGGCCATGGGGTAGGGGTTTCTTTTGAGCTGTTAAGCTGAGGCACCTGAGTTTGCTTGGTAGTCATTCACTTCATCTCCGTTGCAGTGGCTAGAATTTACCATTTGTTAATAAATTCCTTTATGGCATATTATACCATTTTGTCATTGCGTCAATAGCCGCTTTGGATGGAAATGATTCTGGTTGCAGAATGAAGGATGGCGATCATTTATAGGAACTGCTTCAATAGTGTTCTCTATATTTTTATGAAAAATAAATTGTTGTGTTATTAAATAAAACTTGACATATTAACAATCATTTGATTGCTAGTAATAAAGCCGTTTTGCAATAAGGTGACGCCAATCAATAGAAGAAAAATGCTGATGTGCCAATATTTGTAGAACATGCCTGAATGATGAAATATGCCTGATGAGGGCAAATTATTTGAAAGAGACGATGATTGCCCAATTTTTCTAAAAATTCTTTGCTGCAGGGTGAAAATAATAGCGCCGATATAACATCTTCCGCTGAACATTCAGGGGATGCCGTTAGCCATCGGTTATTGGTGGCTGTGCGCTTAAAGCAAGCAAGAATTGAAGCTGGTTTTAGTAGCGCTTCTGATTTTGCGCGCCGTTTGGGCATTAATCAGCCCACCTATCAACGCCATGAAGAAGGGGAGCGCGGAATTAAAGGGCACATGGCACGGCTATATGCCAATGCCTTGGGGGTAAAATTATCATGGCTTCTTACCGGTGAAGGGGCAATGAAAGCAGAATTTTTTTCCCGTACCGAGCCATATGATCCATTGATGGCGAATGTTTCTTCAGCTATTTCACAATCAACCGGCTTTTTTTCGGATGAGCCTGCAAGATTTATGGGGTTGGCAGAAAATAAAGCCGCCGCTTCTTGGGGTGGTGTACAGAAAAACTGGCCGATTGAAGGATTTTCGGTGTTGATGGAAGATAGTGAATGCTATCAACATGTAATGCCGCCAGAAGATAGGCTTCATTACGCTATGGTGTTGGTGGTACAAAATGATGATGCCTATCCTAAATATCGTCGGGCTGATCTTATTTATATATCCCCCAAAACCACCCAGTTGCATTTAGGGGTAGGGCGCGATTGTTTATGTTGGCTTGAAGATGGACGCATATTGTTAAAAGAGCCGGTGGCTTCGGCTATTTCACCCAGACATTTTAGCCTGCTTAGCCATAATAATCCGCCCCTGCTGGATGTTCCATTGCTGGCGATTGCTAGGGTGGCTTGGGTAAAACCCAAGGGATTTGAGGATATGATCTAATGGCACCTTCGGATAATTTAGCGCATCAAACCGCCTCTATTATTTCTTATCCTTCATCGGCGCAGCGCGCCATGATACAAGGAGATGATCGAACGGGGATGATGCAGCAGGCCATCGCGGCTTCAGGGGATTTGGTGTATAATGTTGTGCTGGATCAATCAGCTCATGAACCTTCAAGATTAACGCTGTGGGCTGGGGGGGATGTTTATGCAATTCTTGCTGTTGCGGGGCATTGGTTTGATGGGGTAGCATTACCCAGTGATGAAAAAGGTTGGCGTGGTTTAATTCACCCCCATGATCTCAAAAATTGTGAAGAATTATGGGATAGAGCGGCCGGCGATTTGCCTGAAGATGCGTTGTTTTATGATTTAGAATATCGCCTATGTTTACCTGAGGGAAAGATTATCTGGATTAATGATCGCGGCCGGTTAATGCCAGATTCCACAATATCCATAGAAAAAGATTATGTGTTAAAGCGTTGTGGGGTGATTAGGGTTATCACCCGTGATAAGGAATATCAACAAGAGCTTGAGCGGCGCGCCCTGATTGATGAGGTAACGGGTTTACCCAATCGCACGGCCTTGCGGCAGTTACTGGCTCATAATCATGATGATAATATTGCATTATTGGCCGTGGGGGTGGATAATCTGAGTAGCTTTCTGGAAGGTTTTGGCCAGAATATATTGGATAGCTTGATCCAAGGCGTGGCTCGTTTTCTGGCAAATCATCTGGTTGATGGCGAAATGGTTGGCCGCATGAGCAGCGATGTTTTTGGTCTTATCTTAAAAAATCGTTCGGCTGAACAAATATCCATGCTGGCGCAGCAATTATTGCAAGACATCAGGCAACAAACCATGATCACCGAAGCGGGCAGTTTCCACACCAGTTTCTCGATTGGTGGTTTGATGGTAGAAGAAACGGGACAAACCCCTTATGCGCTGATGACTAAGGTAGAATTGGCCTTGCGGCAGGCGCGGGGCAGGGGTGGTGATTGCTATATTCAATATCGCTGGAGCCCTGATGGTGGGCGCGAGCATCGCACCAACATGGTAATTTGCGAGCAGGTATTTCAGGCCATGAAAACGGGGCGCACGGCCTTTGCTTTTCAGCCAATTGTGCAGGCTGATAGCTTGCAAACCGATTATTATGAATGTTTGTTGCGCTTAGAAGATATGGATGGCCGTATTGTAGCGGCGGGGCATTTTATGCCGGCGGTAGAAAAATTGGGCGCCGCCCGCATGATTGACCAGATGGTATTGGAAATGACGATTAATGAGTTGGTGGCCAGCCCCAATATTACGCTTTCCATGAATATTTCGGGTTTAACCGTATCCGATGCCGCTTGGGCTGCCCGTTTGCAGCAGCAATTGGGTCAGCGGCCACAAATGGCCGAGCGCTTGATTATTGAAATTACCGAAACCGTGGCCATGCAGGATGTGAATCAAGCGGCGGCTTTTGTTTCTTTTGTAAAAAAATTGGGTTGCCGCGTGGCATTGGATGATTTTGGCACGGGCTATACTTCCTTTCAATATTTGCAGATGTTGCCGATTGATATTGTAAAAATTGACCGCAGTTTTGTGCGGGGGCTACGCAGTAACGCCCAGAATTTATTATTTATTAAAAGCCTTGTATCGCTGGCCAGAGGGCTGAATAAGCATTTGGTGGTGGAAGGGGTAGAGCAACAGGCTGATGCCGATATATTAAAGGCTGAAGGGGTGGATTTCTTTCAAGGCATGTTATTTGGCTCCCCCATGATGGAGCGGCCTTGGCGGCCGAATATAAAATAATAATGCCGCAACAACTAGGTGAGTTGTGCCTGATCTGCTCAACATATCTATTGATATTTATTGGTTTTTATTGTATTTTTATGCAGTAATTTTAGCAGAAAGAATATGTTCGCCATGACCCTAAGCGCTGACTTTAATCGGCTTTCCAACTATAAACTGTCAACGCCATTTGTGTGGCCGGGGCAGGAGAGTGTTGATGGCTATTCGCCCTATTTTTCTAAAAATCACCAGCGTTGTTCTATTGTAACTGATATGGCGGTTGCTTTAGTCACTAGCTTGGCTCAGAAAGGTTGGGATGTGCCGGGGATAAAGGTGAAGTTTGAAGGTTATCAGTGGGGGGATGGGCCGAATGCTTCTTCTGTGGTTAAAATAGCAGCCATTGCTGGTGGCGAGGCTGGGGAGCGTTGGCAAATAGAATTTGGCTGCAAAGCGTTTGGCAGCCGTTATATGAATATTACCAGTGCTATTTCAAGGGTGAACACACAAAAGCAGGAATTGCAGATTTATAGTGATCATTCTCCCTTGGTGGCAACACTCTATGCAGGGGATGATTGGTTACAGGCCGAGCATAATTTTATTCACGGCTCGAAAGCCTATTTAGGTACCAATCGTGACGCTAAAGATTACCTGCAATATCAGGGCGATAATGGCAAGATTTTGCACTATAGACAGGGAGTGCGTGAACCAGATTCTACCCGTGGTGAGCAAACAAGCATCACGGTGGATGATGTGCTGGTGAAAGCCGTCATAGGCTTAGCTAAACCCTTAGAATATTTGCTGTCACTGCCCGATAGCCATCAAGACCCCGCTGAATTGTTACAACAAGAATTTCAGCGCTCTGGTGTTACAGCCAAAATATTACCCATGCCCACCCCACGGGTAAGTAACGCGTTCTTGCTGCAAGCAGCAGCTTCTTACGCTAGGGACGGCGATTCTGCGCAAGCCTTAAAAACTGCTTCTCGTTCTTCCCATTCTGTAGGGGCAAGGCTAAAATTTTAGGAATATAGGCTAACCCCTTAAGGAGAGGGGCAGGCCATGGATATGCCATGCGCCACATTCCCAAGGGCGATTTTTTTTTGTAATGTCGGCAGCATTACGAAAAATAACTAAGGCCAGCCATGATTACGCCCTTTCTTGTTTATGCGAAGCCCCAATATCAAAGCCAGCATTTGGCGCATGAATTGGGCATAGAAGGCTTGATAAAGGCCGCTGCTTTTTTTATTGAAACGGTTGAGCCATTATCATCTACCCAGCGTGCTGCTTTGGCTGGTGTGTTTGGCAATGCGGTAACAGAAGATGTATTGGTGGGGGAGGCAATTACCCCATGGTTGGCTGATCGCCAACAGGTTTTTATCTGTTATCAACCCGCCATTGTGGATAATGAGCAAGATAGTATTCTGCGGTTGGCGGCTTTATGCGGGGTGGAGGCTACGGCCAGCCGTATCGGTAACCTTTACATAGCCCCCAAGGAAGCGGCTTCGATAAAAGATGGCATTCTGAGCCGTTTTTATAACCCCAATATTGAAGTGGCCTATGATTATTTTCCTGATTTTAGCCAATTATCGCTAAAGGGTGAATATAGCCCTGTTCGTTATTATGATTTGTTAGCGTTGAGTGATGAGGCATTGGCGGCCTTGGGTAAGGCCGAGGGGCGACACTTAAACCTTGAACATATGCAAACAATTAAGAAAATGCAGCAGCAAGGGGTAGTGATTACCGATGTGCTGTTGGAATCATTGGATGCCCGTTGGAGCGATCATTGCGCCCATACCACATGGAAAGCCTTGGATGGTGGTTTGCTGAAAAAGCTGATGAAAGCCGCCAAGGATAGTCAAAACCCCAATATTTTGAGCATGTTTCACGATAATGCAGGGGTGTGGGATTTTTATGATGGCTATGCCTTAGCCTTAAAGGCCGAAACCCATAATGGGCCTTCGGCTATTTCAGCGTATTTTGGCCAGCTGACGAAATTGGGTGGCGTGATCCGTGATATTTTGGGTTGCGGCCAAGGGGCTAACCCTATTGGCAGCTTTGAATATACCGCCACGGGGGTACCGGGTAGGCCTTCCCCCATCAAAGGGCGGCCAGATGCGGTAACCATTGCTAGGGAAACCATTCGCGGCATTAAAGAATATGGTAACACCATGGGTTTGCCGATGATGTTAGCACGGATGGATTTTCATGAATTATATGCGGGCAAACCTTTTGCGTTGGGCGGGGCATTGGGGTTATTGCCTGCCAGCAGAGCGGCTAAGGGTAAGCCACAACAGGGCGATTTATTGGTGTTGATTGGCGGCCTAACGGGGAATGATGGTATTCACGGGGCATCGGCCAGTTCTGCTGGCGGCGAAATGGTATCGGCAGCGGTACAAATTGGTTCACCATTAGAAGAAATTGCTTTTCGTGAAGCTATTTTAGAATTGCGTGACCATGATTCGATACGGGCAATCACCGATCTGGGCGCCGCTGGTTTGAATTCTGCCGTGGGTGAAATGGGGGAATTAACGGGGGTATGGTTGAATACGGCCTCGGTTCCCTTAAAAACTTCTGCCCTGCCGCTATGGCGTATTTTGCTTTCAGAAAGCCAAGAGCGCATGCTGTTATGTATTGCCCCCAATCAATGGGCGCAGGCTAAGGCTATTTTAAGCAAGCATTGTGTGCGCCATCGGGTGGTGGGTAAATTCACGGGCTTGCACCGCTTCACCGTGGTGCATGAGCCAGCGATGACAGAAGAAGCCGTGATTGCGGCGAAGATTGAAGATTTAAGCCATGCGGGTGCGGTGCCAGCTCAGGGTGAAGTGGGCATGGATGTGCCTTATGCGCTGATTGATGAGGCGCCATTGCCATCGATAGAGGTAAATTTTACACCGCCAGCCGCCCAGCGTGACCCATGGCCAGAGGTTAATATTCAAAGCATTCGCCAAATATTGCCTCAATTGCTGGCGGATATTCGTTTGTGTGATCAATCGCTGGCTATTGCGCAATATGATGCTTCGGTGCAAGGGGCATGTTGGCAGGGGCCATTATGTGGTGGTGCGCCATGGCAAGGGCGGGCAGCGGTGGCTTCCCCCTATTGGGCGGGCACCCCTTTATTGGGTAAAAACCATGCGGCTTTATTATCGGTGGCTTTTAACCCTGAATTATTTGTGGCTAACCCACAGTTGGCAGCAAGACAAATGGCGTTTCAAGCTGTGTTTACATTGATGTTGGCGGGGGTAAAGCGCAAGGATATTTGTTTGGCCGATAATTTCTATACCCCCAATCTCGACCCGAATGGGGTGCATTGGTTGGTGGCGATGGTGAATGAATTGGCCAATTTTTCTACCATTAGTCGTATTCCTTTTATTTCGGGTAAGGATTCTTCTTCTGGTTCAGTGCGCGCGGATGATGGACATATCATTCATGTGCCCCCCGCTGTTTTCATTACCGCCATGGGTAAACACCCCGAGGTAACACAGTTGCGCGGGCAACGCTTGCAAAAGCCCGGCAATTTATTGGTACGTTTGGGCACTTCTACCCCATCCCCAGCGGGCACTATTGCTGCTAAAATATTGGGTCTTCATAATAATCAAGTGGATGCGCCGTCTATTCCAGCCTTTTTGGATAATCTGGAAGGGTTAGAAAAAATTCCAGCGGGTTTAATTAAAAGCTTCTACCCCTTGGCCGATGGCGGCATGTTGGGGGCGGGGGCGTTATTGGCCTTGGCCAATGGTTATGGTGTAAGGCTGGATGCACAAAATGCGGCCTTATTGCCTGAACATCGGGCAGGGGCGTTGGTAGAAATTGAAGAAAAAGACATAAAAGCCCTATCCACCCATATTCCGCTCACGGTGATGGGGGAGGTAGTGCCCGAAGCAGGATTGTGGATTTTTAAGGAAAATATTTTAGATAACGATGCAATATCGGCTTGGAAACAGGCCTATCCAGCCATGTTATGTCAATTAAGTTGATGATTACATACACTTAACTGGCATAACACAGCGGCTACTGCCGCTGCGGCACCCTTTGTGCCGTAAATTTTAGATACTATAGCCGATGAACTTAAGCATTCTTATAGTTCATTGGCTATATCAACCAAGCAATAGGGAACTTTAAGAAAATGAGCGGCAAAAAACCTAAGGTCACCATTTTATATGCCCCCGGCACCAATTGCCAGCATGAAACCGCTTTTGCCTTTGCCAGAGCAGGGGCACAGCCTCGCATTGTGTTTCTAGAAGAGGTGGTAAAGGGTAAAGATAGGTTGGATGATGGGGATATTTTTTGCCTGCCCGGTGGGTTTTCTTATGGCGACCATGTGCGTGCTGGCTGTTTGGCTGGGCTGATCTTAAAAACCATTGTTAAAGAGCAAGTGGCTAATATTGTGCAGCGGCCATGGATTGCTATCTGCAATGGTTTTCAAATAGCGGCCGAGGCTGAATTTTTTGGTAGCGGGGTAACGCTGGCGCATAATATTGGTGGCACCTTTCACCATCAACCCTTGCAGCCGCATATAGTGGCGCCAGATACGGATTGTATTTGGCTGAAAGGCTTGCAGGGTAAAACATTGCATTTTCCTTGCTCTCATGGGGAAGGGCGCTTACTATTTAACAACCGTGATGGTTGGCGGCCAGCTATTTATTACCCTGAACACGCCAATCCTGATGGTACCACCGAGAATATTACCGCTATTACCACGCTGAATGGTTTGGGGTTGGGCATGATGAACCACCCCGAGCGTGCATGGCGCGATGAGGCGAATATGGCTATTATCAACAATGCCGTGCGGGAAAGCTAAAAATATTTCCATGGAAATGATGGCTGGTTTATCAATAATTGCTGGCGACGAGCGGCTAGATTTGCTGCGCGATGAAACATTGGTGGATATTTTTCGGCAAACAGTAAGCCTTTATCCACAAAAAATAGCCCTGATTGCAGACGATCAAAGTTTAACCTATCAGCAGCTTGATATATGGTCGGATCAATTGGCGTTATTATTGCGCCAAGCAGGCTGTCAATCGGGCAGTGCTGTTGTGTTATATTGGCCGCGGGGGCTTGCCTTGCATGTAGCCATATTGGCTATTGTGAAGGCAGGGTGCTGTTATGTGCCAGTGGATGAGGAAGTGCCCGCTGAACGGGTATTGCAAATTGCAGCAGAAAGCGATGCCAGCCTGATTATTACCAATAAAGAGTTGACAGGCAATTGGCCCGTAATAGCCGTACCACCCATGGCACCAGCATCTGGTGATTTGCCGATTATTACATGGCCAGCCCCTCAACCCGATGATGATGCTTATATCATCTATACCTCTGGCTCCACGGGTAAGCCGAAGGGTATTCCTATTCAACATCGCCAAATTTGCCATTTAATTCGCGCCGAGCAGGATATATTACAAATTACCCCGCAAGACCGTGTGTATCAAGGGTTTTTGGTTTCTTTTGATATGTGGGGCGAAGAGGTATGGATCAGCTATTTAGTGGGGGCAGTGTTGGTGGTGGCCAGTGCGCTAACCGCTAAAGCTATTGATGAATTGCCAGATTTCTGGCGAAAAAACCATATTACCGTATTGCATGTAGTGCCTAGCCTGTTGGCCATTATTGATGGGGCTGAGCTGCCCCATATTCGCGTGGTGAATACGGGCGGTGAGGCCTGTACGCCGATGGTGTTAGAAAAATGGTGTAGCCCTTTGCGGCGGGTGATTAACAGCTATGGCCCCACTGAAACCACGGTAACGGCCAGCATGGGTCTATTACACGCCAATCAGCCCATTCAATTGGGTAAGCCATTGGCCAATTATGGTATGGCCGTGGTGGATGAAAATTTGAACCCTTTGCCTTATGGCACGGCGGGGGAGTTGGTGATTAGCGGTGTGGGTGTCAGCCGTGGTTATATTAAACGCCCAGAATTAACCGCTGAAAAATTTTTACCCCTACCAGCAACCTTGTCGATGTTACAGGGTCATCGCCTGTATCGCACTGGCGATCAAGCCTTGATGGATGCGGATGGGGTGGTGCATTTTAACGGGCGGGTGGATGATCAGGTAAAATTGCGGGGTTACCGCATTGAATTGGGTGAAATTGAAAATTTACTGCAGCAATTGCCAGAAATTCGGGCAGCCTTGGTGAGTGTGATTGGAGAAGAAGAAGGCAAGCAGTTAGTCTGTGCCCTAGAGCTGAATAAGGGCGCGTTGGATAGCCACCATAGTAGCGATTGGCGTGCTTTTTTGGCCGAGCGATTGCCAGCCTATATGATTCCCGCTGAGTTTTTAGTGGTGGCTAGCCTACCACGATTGGCCAGTGGTAAGTTGGATCGTAAAGGGGTGAAAAATCTTTTTTCACCCGTGCAAGCATTGCCGCCGCCCTTAGAAGAATATAGCCCACAACAATCGGTAGCGGAGCGTTTAAGCACGGCTCTAAAAGCGGTATTCCCCCAGCAGAAAATTGATTTAAGCCAAGATTTTTTCACTGATTTGGGGGGCATTCATTATTAGCGGCCAGTTTGGTGTCGCGGTTGCGGGGGCGGGGATTTATACCACAAGCAGCCTTGCGTGATGTGTATGTGCATCGACCATTAAGCCAGTTGGCGGCGCATTGGCAGCAACAAGAAACAGCCGAACAAAACACCACCGCCTTGCCACGGCAAGATTTTTTATCCGTTAAGCCATGGCAATTTTATTTATGTGCCGCGGCGCAAACCATCAGTTTACTTTTTCTATTCTGCTTATTTTCTTTGCATATTTTTCTGCCCTATCTGGCTTATTATTACACCCAGCAAGAATATGACAGTCACGGGGTGGGGATTGTGGTGGCACTGGCCATGTTTTTATTGCTGCCCCCCAGTTTTATGCTGTTGACCATTGCGGGGAAAAAATTAATAGGTAAATTTAAGGCGGGGGATTACCCCTTATGGGGCTTTACTTATTTTCGCTATTGGTTGCATGACCGCTTATTAGGTTTATCACCCATTCAATTTTTTAACGATACGCCTTTATTTATTTGGTATGTGCGCTGTTTGGGGATGCGGGTTGGCTCTCATAGCCATTTAGGCAAAATAGATTTTGGGATGCCAGAGCTTATTACCATTGGCCGGCACGTTACTTTAAGCAGTGAAGTGGTATTGGATAATGCTGTTATTGAAAATGGCTGGTTGAAGCTGCGCCCTATCACTATCGACGATCACGCCCATT
Organism: Alphaproteobacteria bacterium; assembly: GCA_049318825.1. GTDB lineage: Bacteria > Pseudomonadota > Alphaproteobacteria > JBMOFM01 > JBMOFM01 > JBMOFM01. The sequence goes on from JBMOFM010000002.1 coordinate 101,125, forward strand.
TGGGCAGCCGCTCGGTGGTGGGTGGGGGTGCCCATATTGGCCGTTTTGGTGAATTGGGGGATTTAAGTGCTCTGCCAGAAAATACTCATATTCCCCCTGCCCAAATATGGCATGGTAGCCCTGCTCGTTTATTACGGCAAAAAACACCAGCCGAAATGCCTTCCATAGCCCCGCCCAGCCGGCGTTGCAAGCAAGGGTTTATATTGCTTTATACGTTATTGCTGTTGGTATTTCCCTTATTATTATTATTGCCAGTTATTCCAACCGTGGTGATTTTGAATGAAATTGATATGGGGATGCCAGATTATGATTTTAGCTATCTTGTTATCTCTCCCTTATTATCCTTGCCCTATATCGGTTTATTCGCCCTGATTACGATTATACTGACTAGGCTATTAATGCGGGGCATAAAGCCGGGTACTTATTCGCTGTATAGCATGATTTATGTGCGCAAATGGGTGGTGGATCAAGCGCATCAACTGGCATTATTTGTGCTGCACCCTTTATTTGCCAGCGTGTATGTTTCTTCTTATTTGCGGTTGTTGGGCACAAAAATTGGTGCCAATACAGAAATTTCTACCGCTAGTAATGTAACCCACCATTTATTATCCTTGGGCAGTAACAGCTTTATTGCTGATGCGGTGATGCTGGGCGAAAGTGATATTAGAAATCAGCAACTTATTTTACAACCCACCATTATTGGCAATGGTACCTTTGTGGGTAATAGTGCGGTGGTGGCGCAAGGCAGCCAAATTCCTGATAATATATTATTGGGGGTATTATCCTTAGCGCCGGCATCAGCGGAATATCAGGCGGGGATCAGCACGTATTTGGGATCGCCGGCATTACCATTTCCCAGCCGTGAGGCCAGTGCTGCATTTCCAGAAGAACTAACCTTTAAGCCCAATTGGCGGCGGCGTGTATGCCGTGGTTTGGTGGAGTTGATCCGTATTATTTTACCCACCACGGTTGTTATTTGCTGTAGCGTGTTATTTATTGCCTATGCGCATGATGGCATGAGTGAAGATGAATGGTGGGAATTTTTATTGGAACTGCCGCTTTACTATTTGGGTTTAGTAGGGCTGCCAGCCTTTGGGGTGGTGTTGTTATTAAAATGGTTATTGATTGGCCGCTATCAGCCCAAAAACATGCCGATGTGGAGCTTGCCCGTATGGATAAGTGAAGCAATTACCACCACTTATGAGGCCTTGGCGGTGCCCTTTTTATTGGATATGTTGCGCGGCACGCCATGGTTGCCTTTATTTCTGCGCTTATTAGGGTGCAAGATCGGCAAGCGCACCGTGCTCAACACCACCGATTTTACCGAATTTGATTGCGTGAGCGTGGGCGATGATAGTGCCTTGAATGTGGCGTGTGGCCCCCAAACCCATTTATTTGAAGATCGGATCATGAAAATTGGCCGTGTGGCTATTGGTAAACGCTGCAGTATTGGCAGTTGTAGCATTGTTTTATATGATAGCGTGCTGGGGGATGGGGTGAAATTAGCACCGCTATCGCTGGTGATGAAGGGCGAAAATTTGCCAGCTAATAGCCATTGGCAAGGCAGCCCTGTACAAGTCTTATGATTAAACCCATTTGGCAAGGGGCGGATGCCGTAATTTATGAATTGGCGGCAGAGCAGTCAGAAGAGCAATTGCCCCGCCCACAGCATTTTATCTATCGCAGCCTTAGCCATGCTGGGGGTAAAAAATGGGTGGCTTATGGGCGGGTGCCGCTGGGGTTGGATGTGGTAGCACCAACCTTACCCGATAATTTACTGGAGATTGTCGCCATATATTTTCCGCCAGACCTGCAAAAAATATTTCACGCGACGCCAACAGCATTACAGCCATGGCGTTTTTTGCAATTATGGGCGCACATAGAAGCAAGCGGGAAATTAGCCGGTACGGGCATAACAGAGCAGTGATAATAGCTAAAAACGCCGCTTAGATCGGCATTCTTAAAAGCTCCTGATAGGCTTGTATTACCTTATCCCTAACCGCTACAACGGTTTGCAGATCGGCCTCGGCATTATTCACTGCCATCACTAGATCATTAATATCAGCTTTTCCAGAAATGGCTTTTAAGCTCATTTTCTCAGCATTATGCTGTGTATCCACGGATTGGCGCAGGGACGATTCAAGAAAATCGCCAAAAGATGAGCCATTTTCATTGCGCGGTTGCATACCACCGCTGGCACCAGTTTGTGCCGTTTGGGAATAGGCGGCAATCGCATCGCGTACATTCATTTTATGCTCCAACCTTCAATCATCTAAATTCCATGATAGCAGGGCTTACTGAATCAGCGGTTAAGATGTATGGGGCGATGGAATAAGAAAAAATATAACAGCAAATTTTAATGCCCCATTAGGGTGCTGGGCTGCAGTTGCAACCCTTTATAGCCAAGCTCATCTATAATGAAGAGATTGGCGATAAGCATTAATTGGGCATAAATGTATCAGCATATAAATAAAATTTGACAAGATGTGATGGCTTTACTACGATTTTGTGCAGTGCAATTTATTGTACATCATTGCTTGATAAAGCACGCGGGATTTGATTAAAAAAAAAGCAGCTTGCTGCCGCGTTAAAAATAGCTAAAGCGCCACAGGGCTTCTGTGCTGTGGTTCATTAAAGAATCGCGGTGAATGGAGTGGCTGCTCTCTTTTGAACCGTTTGTTGAAAGGGAAAGAGTAATGCAGAATAATAATCCTTTAACTATGTCATTTGTGGGTGGGGCTGCTTCAACGCACATTGCGTTGGCGTATGTTTTACGAGATATAGAGGCCGGTGATATTAATAGCCAACAGGTTGTATTTCAGGTTTTCGATCAGTATGGTTTGAATAATGGGCCGGCTTATCGTCTGAAATCAGATGATTTTTTTCTTAACCAGCCGGCTGGTATGGAAATGAATCCCTTTCATGAAGGCGGCGAGGGTTTGCCCATATCATTTATTGAATATTTGAACCGAGATGGGGAGCAATATGTAGCAACCGATTTTGTTCCGCGCTCACTTTTTGGCCAATATCTTGAATATATTAGGGATTGGATTAAAGATAAAATTAAAGAACTAAGCAATATAGAGCTTCAGATTATTCCAGAAAATATCAGTACTATTGTGCAAGCGGCCAATCAACCCGGCCATTATTTATTAACCACTGAAAATGGCAATAATTTTTTCACCGATGGGGTGGTGCTGGCAACTGGACATGTGTTCCAGCCTAAAATAGAGCACGATCTTTATATAGCTTCTTATGCAGACATTAACTTTGAAGAACGGTTGCAAAACGCAATTCAAGCTGAAAATGTAACATTAATTGGTTCTGGCGCATCAATGAGTGATATTGTACCCGCCATGGAAAGGATGGGCTTTGGGGGGGTATATCATGTTATTTCTCCTTATGGTGATACCGGTTGGATTTATAATCCTCAGGCTTCCGTTCCTGAAGGTGAGCAGGTTTTGCAATTATTGAATCTGTTTATTGATCAAGTGAATCATGATAGAGCGCCAGCCGACGCCATGCGTGATCTGTTGAATAATGGTGAACAGCTTGATATAGCACCCCAGTTTATTTTAGCTGCAGGTTTGAAAAATGAACAAGTGCAGGCCGATGAGCGATTGCTGCGTTGTGTTAAGGCTTTTTATGGCAACCCATTATCACCAGCACGATATGCAGCCATGGAACAATTGAAAAATGCAGGGCGGCTTAATTTTACAACAGATCGTATGGTTAACATTGCCGCTGAGGAAGAAAAACTTGTTTTGAATCTTGAAAAAAATAGCCCGATTATAACAGAAAATAGTGTCATTGATTGCACGGTGGTGCATCGTGGTATTAGAGATCGTGCGGGTGAAATTCATCATCCTTTATTGGCTCAAATGTTTAATCATGCGATTATTACCACCAATGCTCAAGATGAGTTGTCTCCTATTCATCCGGCAGGGAATCTTGTATTTGTGATTGGCCCTCCTTCCAATAACCTAAAAAATGGGATAGAAACCTTTACCCCTAATTATCAGCTTGTATCGCGGGCAATTTCTGACCATATAGAGGCTGTAGAGAAGTCTAATAAAGCAGCTAAAAGTAGAAAACAATCATACCAACAAAGATTATAGATAGTGGAGATTTTACAGTGAGTGCAGTACAACAATGGATTGATGAGCGCGACGATTATAATAAAGTGCTGGCTAAATATGCCAATACAGGCATGAAGAAATTTTATGGTTTAGATAGCAGTACTTATGAAAAAGGCGCTTTAGACAAGAAAACTAAAGAACTGTTGGGTTTGATGGCTTCTTTTGTATTGCGCTGCGATGATTGCATTATGTACCATCTTATTCAATCGCATAAAGCTGGTGTTACTAGCCCTGAATTGGTTGAAACCATGATGATTGGTATGTTGGTGGGGGGTAGTATCACTATTCCACATTTACGCCGAGCCATGAAAGTTTGGGATGAGGAGCTGGGCGGTAAAGAAAACCCTGCTACAGCACAATTTGAAATGGCTGGCGTGGCTTAATTTTCTAACGCAGTAAATCGATGGTGCGGGTGAGCATGGTTTTGGCAATATCCAACGAGGAAATATTTGCCTCGTAGCTGCGCTGTGCTTCCCGCATATCCACCATTTCCACCACGCTATTCACATTGGGGTATTTTACTAGGCCACTAGCATCGGCGCTGGGGTGGCCGGGTTCAAAGCGGGTTTGAAAATCGGATTTATCAGTATCCACTTTTTTAATTTTTACCAAGCTAGCACCCGTGGCTTTGTCCAGCTCGTTGCTGAAAGTGATGACTTTACGGCGATAGGGGTTTTCTGCAGCCGTGGGGGCGGCGGTATTGGCATTGGCCAGATTTTCAGAAATCACCCGCAATCTGGTGCTTTGGGCGCGCATACCATTGGCTGATATATTCATTGCTTTATTCAGTTCCATGATATTCTTCCTTCTCTATCCATTAACCTATTGATTGTGACTGAAAAAAAGCGGGCAATCTGTTTAACCAGAACCGCCACGGCCAATGGCTGTTTTCAATAGGTTCATTTGTTTGCGATAAATCTGGGTAATGGCTTGGTGATCCACAGCATTTTCAGCGCTCATGCGCATTTGGTCTTCCAACACCACGCTATTGCCCGAAGGGGTAACATCATAGGGTTTACGCTCTTCCTTAATCAGTGCCGCCATTTTATGGGCTGGGCTTTGAATATGTTTGGGGTTAGTTTTTTCCACTGGCATGGTGGATAGGGTAGATTTTTCCGGCTCAAATTTTGCCAGATCACGGGGTTGATAGCCCGGAGTATTGGCATTGGCAATATTTTCAGAAAGCAAGCGCTGGCGTTGATCCAGCCAGTTCATTTTCTGACCCAATTGGCGGATAAGATTGAGTGATTCAACATTCATGGCCCTGTTCTCCTTACTTTTTTAAGAGAACAGGTGCAAAAATCGTGCCAGAAATAAAAAGGCAGATGTTAAAGAATAGATAAGCGCGGGTTAGATTGTAGGAGAAGCCCGCTTGCGGACTGCTAAGTTACCGCCAGTGGTGGGTGAATCATGAACCGCTGCTGGTGGTGGTGGGGTAAGCTCTTGCAATAGGCCAACAGCCTGTTGCTGTACTTCCCATAGGGCATCGCGAATATCTGTTATATCCTGAGCGCGGCTATTGCTAGAAATAGGGATATGGTTCAAAATTTCGCCTAATGATTGTGCTGCCTGTAAAAAAGCTTGTTGCGCGGTTTCTATATTTTCTCGGGTTACACCATCGGGTACCGCCAATACACCAAAGGCCAATTTGGTGTATTGGCGGCTGAAGCCTGTGCCGCTTTTTTATTTTGGGCAGTAATGGTTTCTTGGGGTTTGCGCTCCGCTTCAATACGCTCTAAACCAATCAATAAGGCTTCACAACCATGGTCGATATATTGGCTCACATTGGTGGCGATTTGCGTGAAATCTTTTTTAATCACCATGCAGGTTGCTTGGCGTAGAAAATTTTCATCCAACGTTGCTAGAAATTCTTCCTTGCGATATTCTAGGATAATCGGGGTTGCAAAACGCACAAATTCTTGCTCGCTCATGGTGGGGGTAATGCCTTGCATTAACCCTTTATCCAAAAAATTTTTTTTTCCTTCGTAGTTTTTATAAAATTCTTCAATCAGCTTACCCGCGGGGGTTGCAAAATTAAAAGGCAGCTCTAAACCCTTAAAACATTTTAATTTGTCCCAAATATTGTATTGGTTAGGAGGATTAGGGCCCGCTTCTTCTTGTGCGGCTTGCCATGCTGCGCGCTTTTTTTCTAGTATAATCTCGGGGGTGCTGGCTGGTGCGGCGGCTTTTTGAAATAGGGAAAAAATGCTTGTGCGCGTGGGCGCCGCTTGTGCTGCACTATCATTGGGCGCGGTTTCCTCATGAACGGGGATGGCCTCTGGCTTGATATGGTCAGAAAGATCCCCCGCTTGCGTTTCTAAAAAATTCTTAATCCCTCTAACTTGTAACGTGTGCAATAGGGGGCCAGCAATATATTTCTTTTCTCGGGTTTGTGCTGCCGAAAACAGGCGATCATAATAAATTTCAGCCCCATCATGGGCCAAAATTGTGGCCTTGGGCAGAAAAGCCTTGAGAGATGTTGATAATTCCTCCACCTCAATGAGTAGGAGTAGGCGGTTATCATCGGCATTAAAAGCATAATGTGGGTTATCGGGGGCAAACACATAACGCGTGCGGCCAAATTTTTCTTCTAACTTAAAAAAACCGCCATAACGATTCCAGAAATCTTCAACCAATCGGTTAGATTCATCGGGTCGGTCAACGCCCGTTGCAAAATATTTTTCGGCTAAGCCGATGGAATTACTAACTTTCCATGAAAAAAATTGCGGGGTTAAATCTTTATGATGATCAGAAGATGCCATAGCGGGGTGATTTCACGGAAAATAAGGATAAATAAAGCGTAAAAATATTATATTTATGTCAATTTGTCAATGCGCCCTAATTGGTGATGATTTCACAGCGAAAGCCTGCCTCTTCTAAAATGGCTTGTACATGGTGTAAATGGCGTTCGCTACGGCTTTCTATTACCATATCCACAATCGTTTGTTTTAAGGGCACGGCGTTAATCAGGCGGTTGTGCAGTACTTCAATAATATTAGCACCTGCATCGCCAATCAGGGTGGAAATTCTGGCCAATTGCCCTGGTTGGTCGCGCAGTTGAATGCGAATACGCCCCAACTTGCCTTCACGGAACAGCCCGCGCAATAATAAAGAAGAGAGCAGGGAGGCATCGATATTGCCACCACAAACCACCACGCCAGTTTTTTTACCACGAAATAAATCGGGCGCGGCCAGTAAAGCGGCAATACCAGCGGCACCAGCCCCTTCAGCCAGTAATTTTCCTTGGTTGAGCAAAATTTGCACGGCTTGTTCTATTTGTTCTTCGCTCACGGTGATAATATCGCTCACATGATCGGCTAAAATGGGCAAGGTGAGTTCCCCCGGATATTTAACCGCAATTCCTTCAGCCAAGGTGCTGCCATATTGCATGGGGGCTTTACCCTGCAATATGGCCTTAGCCGCTGGGCATGCCGCCGCTTGTACGCCAATTAGGGTGATTTTTTGCTGCTGATGTAAACAAGCCAAGGCCCCGCCAGCCATTAAACCGCCGCCGCCAATGGGCACCAGCAATATGTCCAAAGGGGGCGTATCTTCCAGCATTTCTAGGGTGGCGGTTCCTTGGCCTGCAATCACCGCTGCATCATCATAAGGATGAATGAGGAATATTTTTTTGCCATCGGCAATTTTTTTGGCATATTGCGCGCTATCGTCTAAATGTTGACCATGCAGCACCACCTCTGCCCCCATGGCCTGACAGCGGCGCACTTTTACAAAGGGGGTATCTTCTGGCATGACAATGGTGCAGCTGATGCCCATTTTCTGGGCATGATAGGCCAAGCCTTGAGCATGGTTGCCGGCAGACATGGTAACCACCCCTTGCAGCGCCTCGCCCTTTTCTTCCACCAGTAAAGCCAAGGCATTCAAGCTACCACGCGCCTTGAACGACCCTGTTTCCTGTAGATTTTCTAATTTCATATAAATATCGGTGCCGCTATCAAAGCCAAGGCTAGAGGTAACCAGTGCCGAGTTCATGGTGGGGGTACGGCGTATTTTACCCTGTAAACGCAAGCTGGCCTGATAGACATCATTAGCATTGGGCAGGGAACGGGTGCTGGAAATGGGTGGTTTTATCCAACGCATGATGCTTATTCCTTAGGGGTGAATTGGTTTTCGTAGAGAATTTTGCCTTGACTGAAACCTAAAAACTCTCCCTCTTGCCATTTTTGTAAGAGATTACTGAAAAAAGGTGAGCTGTTATTGCTGCTTTGACCAAGGGCAATCATAAAGCGTGATTCTTCAGGTTTTTGGACGTTATACAAGGCACGATAACCAGCCCCATGTGTATTGGCAAATTCCACGCCATCGCCGCCACGGCTGGCACCGCGTTCTAGGGTAAAATCACCGCCATCGCTTTCCACAGAAAAGGGCGAAAGGGAATTCAGCCCCGGCATGGCTGCCATTAACTGGTTGGCAAAATAGGCTTTATGCGCCTTGCCCCATTGCCATTTTTCCATGTTTTTACCATAGGCAGCGCTCAGTTTTTTTAAGGCCTTGCCCATGGCTTCTTGTATATCGCTATCGCAATTTTTAGCGTTACTGCACCAGCTGGCAGGGTGTTGTAAGCTGGTGACTAAGGCTTTGGGTTGAAAGCCTTTATAATAGCCATGCGCTGCGCCCATTTTTTTCTGCCATAATTGCTGCTGTAATTGCACAATAAAGGCCGAATAAATCAGCGGTTCTGCTAGCTTGCGGCTCATGCTGCCATCCCATGCCGCTAATAATTGGGCGGCTTGTTGAATATTGGCATCGCTTGCTTGTTGCAGGGCGGGCAAGAATAATGGTTTGAGTACATCCACATCGCCTGAATATATGTCCAGCATCGGTTTTTGGGCATCATCCATGGTAAAATTGTGGGCGGCGTTCAATAATTTTTCTAACCGTTCATAACGGAAGGGTGGCTCCCAATCAAAAGTGATGTGATGGGGGTACTGATCGCCGGTGATGCGGTTATTGGCGTTGGCAATAATACCGTTGGCGGGGTTGGTGATGGCGGGCAGTTCAGCAAAGGGAATATAACCAGTCCATTTCATGGCATCGTGCCAGCCTTCGGCTATATCGGCGCCCGTAAAACCTTGCCTTTTAGGGATGGTGCCCACCACATGCATGCCCATATCGCCATTATTGGTGGCATAGAATAAATTTTGTACGGGCATTACCCATTGGCTGGCTGCGTTTAATAGTTCCTGCTGATTGCTGGCCCTGTTTATCCGATAAATGGCTTCGGCGGTGGTATCAATTTTTTCCATGCCGGCAAAAGCAAGGCTGGCTACATAGCCTTCGGGCAATTGTCCTGCCATCATGCCATCAATATCGGAAATAATTGGCCCATGTTGGCTGTAGCGTATTTTACGAATAATATCGCCATTTAATCGCTGCGAAAAAACTGTGTTTTCTTCGATAAAAGGCACGGGTTTGGTGGTGGTAAGATAAGCATTAGCGTTGTTGGGATCAATTTTTTCTAGAAAAATATCCTGCACATCAGCGCCCGTGGTGGTAAAGCCCCATGCTAAATGTTGATTTTGCCCCAATATGTGAAAAGGCACACCCGGCACGGTTGCCCCTTGCAGCTTGAGTTGCGGCGTTTCTATTTTAGCCACATACCATAAATTGGGGGAGTTAAGCGGCAAATGGGGGTCATTGGCCAGCAAAGCACTGCCATTAGCACTATGGCTTGGGGCAATAATATAAGCATTAGAAGCCTTGCGTGCCATCGGCCATTCTAATTGCCCAGTTGGCAGTAGCATAGAAAATTTGGGGGCGTTGGGGTCGCTACTGGGTTGCTCGCGCGAGCGGCTAAAACTGGGTACGGCTTCTGGTTGGTAGGGGAAAGGAAATTGAGGAAACACATCCACCCATTCTTCGGGCGATAAAATTTTAGTAAAGGCCGCGCGCAGTAAATCGCCCTTAAAATCACCGCTTAGGGTAAGCGACATTAATTTACTCCACACCAAACTATCGGCTGGTTTCCATGGTTCGGGGCGAATCATCAGCAACGTCATTTCCACGGGTAGGGGTGGTTTGCTGGCTAAATAGGCATTAACACCGGCCGCATAGGCTTCTAAAGCTTGCCGCGCCTCTGGCGATAGGGCTTGAAAACTGGCTTCAGCCTTAGCGTATAAACCCAATAAACGGCTGAAACGGTCGATATTTTCTGTGGGCGGGCCCATTATTTCCGAAAGACGCCCTTGGCCAGCACGGCGTTGAATTTCCATTTGCCAGATTCGCTCTTGCGCATGAATAAAACCCAGCACGCGGTAGGCATCATTCATGTGAGCGGCGGTGATGGTGGGGATGCCATATTCATTCCAGCTGACATGGGTGGGTGCGCTTAACCCTTGCAATGGTTGGTTCTTGGCATAAGAATCAGGGTTAAAAGCAGGGCGGGTTTTATACCAGACAAAAATGCCCGCATAAAAAACCAATAAAATAACCGACCATAATAAAAGGTATTTTTTTAAGGCACGCATAACAGAAACTCACTCCCCCACCGTATTTTTGTTGCTTTTGGATAACATATAGAATGGTAACTGACTAGTTTTCTTCACGGCTTAAGGTTTTCAGGTTGAAACAGCCGCCAACGTGAAACATGCTGATAGAAGATGTTAGTTAATAGGTTTTACGGCCAATAATTGCCGCGCAAGCAGTCGCTGACATATTGATGTCCTTAAAGAGGGGCATCGTGCCGCAATCTGCGATCATGAAGACGAGCTGATAGCTGAAAGGATCACGCACCCATAATGAATAGTCAACCCAATCTTAGCCCCGCCTTTATTGCGAGATCGGTGCAGGAAAAACCAACCTATCGCGATGCCCTATCCATGGTGTTGGCGCTTAATCCTGAAATGGCCGTTTTTTGCATGCGCCCCCATATGTTGGCGGCTAAAGCGCGGGAATTTTTATTGGGTTTTCCGGGGCGTGTGTTATATGTGGTGAAAGCCAACCCCATGCAAGAGGTGATTCACAGCCTGTTTGAAGCGGGTTTGCGGGATTATGATACATCCTCGCTGAATGAAATTGCCAGCGTGAGTGAAAGCAGTTACGCCAATAATAGTTATTTCATGCATCCTGTAAAAGCACGGGGCGATATTCGCGCCGCCTATCATTTATATAATGTGCGCCATTTTATGGTGGATCACCCCGAAGAACTAGCCAAAATACGCCAAGAAACTGATTATGCGAAAGATTTAACCTTATTGGTGCGTATCACCACGCCGCCAGCGTCTGCCATGTATAATGGGGCACGGCTTTTTGGTACATCGGTGGCAGAAGCCGCGGCACTCATCACAACAATTCGTCATTTGGGTTATGGGGTGGGTGTGTCGTTTCATTCTGGCTCGCAATGTATGCGGCCATCTGCTTTTATTGATGCTTTTGAGCAGGTAGCAGAAGCAAGCAATGGGTTAAGCGATCTCAAGGTAATTGCGGTGGGGGGTGGTTTTCCTTTGGCCTATCAGGGGTTATTACCCCCACCATTGGCGGATTATTTTGCAGCGATTGGAACAGCCTCGGAAAGCTGGCGCAAAAATGGCACGGAAATATGGTGCGAAACTGGCCGCGGCATGGTGGGGTCGGCGGCTTCGGTGGTGGTGCGGGTAGAGCTGCGCCGTGGGCAGGTGTTGTGTATTAATGATGGTTTGTTTGGTACGCTGCACGATCTTTCTTATGCTCGGTTTGTGCCGCCCATGCGGGCATTGCGGGCTAATGGCGCAGATTTTAGCGATGAAAAAACCCCTTTCTCTTTTTATGGGCCTACTTGTAACAGCACTGATTTATTGCCGGGTCCTTATATGTTGCCCAGTGATATTAGGGAAGGCGATTGGATAGAAATTGGTCAGATGGGGGCATATTCCATGGCCATGCGTTCACAATTTAATGGTTTTCAAACCCAGAAAACCGTGTTTTTGGAAGATTGGGGCCTACAGCCCGATGAATAGCCCGATGAATAGTACCACACCGCAAAGCCACTATCTGCAAGGTTGTATAGACGAGCAAAATTATCAATTTCATGTGAGCCATTGGCCAGCATCATTATCCACTAAGCTACCCGTGCTGGCGGTGCATGGCCTCACCCGACAAGGGCGTGAATTTGATATATTGGCCAACATCATCGCGGGCACAAGGCCATTATATGCGCCAGATATTGTGGGGCGGGGTAAAAGTGACTGGTTGAAAAAACCAGAAAGCTATCAGCTACAGCATTATGTGCCGGATATGCAAAAATTATTGGCCATGGCCACCGCGCAAAAAAGCAGTGGGAGTGGCCAAGTGGATTGGGTGGGCACATCCATGGGTGGTCTGTTGGGCATGATGTTGGCGGCGGCTGAGCATAGCCCCATTCGTTGTTTGGTGCTTAATGATATTGGTGCCTTGATTCCAGCTGCAGGCCGGTGTGATATTTTGCAAAACCTCACCCGCCTTGTGCCGCCTATGAAAGATGCAGCCAGTTTTTTAACCACCTATCGTCAACGGGCGGCAGCTTCTGGTCATTTAACCCCTGAAGAATGGCAGATAATGGCCGCCCATGCCGGTTATGAAGCCGATGGCGGCTATCATTTTGCCTGTGATCCCGCCGTGATTACTGCTTATGCTGCCAGCACCGCGGTTGATGTGGATTTATGGCCATTATGGGAAAAAATTACCTGTAACACTTTAATCATTCGTGGTGAACATTCTACCCTATTGCCCATGGATGTGGCCGAACGCATGGCCGCTAAAAAGGGTAACCGCTTATTATTGGTAAAAGATGCAGGGCATGCCCCCGCTATCACCGCGGCTTTAGCGCAAGAGATTGTGACCTTTTTGGATTGTAATAATTGACTTTTATATAAAATATTTGTAGTTAAACCCAATAGTATTTTTGTAGAAGAGTTTGTCCAATGCAGCCAGTTAATATTCAAGGTTCTATTCCTCGTAAACTGAGTGAAGAATCACTGTTACAGGAAATAGGTGCGGCTCAACTGAACCCTTCAGGCATGGCGGCATTTTTATGGGTGTTTTTTCAACACCCCGCCAATATCAGTTCTTCTTTTGAGGAAGGACCACAGCAACGGGCTTTAACCGAGAGTGAAGCCATGATGATGGGGCTGGCTATTGATCGGCTGCTGCCTTTTCCTGCTGCACGCCAGAATAGCGCCCCATGCCGTGAGGTGGGTGAAATTATTGGCAACATTAAAGAAGCGCTTGAGGTTTTAGGGGCCTATGATTGGAGTAATACGGAGTTGGTTGATAGATGGCAGAATGTTTTTCGTGAGCAATGCGCCCGCATTAACGATAAAAAATGCTATTTGATTGAGGCAGAACAGTTAGAAAAAGCCATCACTTTACACCAGCTGGATTCAAGGGATGCGGAGAGGCTATTGAATAATTTTTACCCGCCATCACCACCAATATTAAAAAAATTATCTCATTTGCCTAAAAATAAAATCTAATGATAAAACACTGATTTTGCAGCTCTTTCTATAGTAACTATTGTACAAAGTTGATGGGGGTTACCTCTGGTAAGGCTGGTGGCGTTTTGCTGGGTTGCTGCTGTAAATAGTAATTCAGCAAGGCAAGGGCGGCGTCACCATCCCAAGCGGCGGGGCCAGCCAGCCTGCCCAATTCTTTACCCGAGGGGCTGATGATGAGGGTGGTGGGCAGCCCTTTAAGGCGAAAGCGGCCAAGGCTGGTGCTCATTTCATCGAAATAGGGGGTAAGGGCCGATAATTGCTTGCTTTGCATGAAGGGCAGCACTTTTTTTGCGCCTTCCCTATCCACAGAAACGGTAATAACCTGCAGCCCTTTTTGCCCCATGCTGGCTTGTAAGCGGTTGAGCGAGGGCATTTCATGCACGCAAGGTGGGCACCAAGTGGCCCAGAAATTAACCACCAGCAACTTGCCCTTAAAATCATTCAGGATTTTTTTGGTGCCATTGGAATCGTAAAAAAACCAATTTTCTGGTAAATTGGTGGGCGGGTTTTGGGCTTCATAGCTGTTAAAATCTTCAGATAAAGGCAATTTTTCCTGCGCCTTAGCCGGGGTGAATGCAAAAAACATGGCCAAGGCTAGCACCAAGCTAAGCCCGAAGAAGCGCGCGCTATTGAATGCCTGCCCCTTATCAGGGGCGCGACCCCCATTAAGGGCGCGACAAGGAAAAGACTGGCTTTTTGATGAAAAAATTCTGAAACTGCGCATGTTCTATCACATTATATTGCTGAGTTGTTGATGAGTATATTATCGCCCAATGAAAAAAACAGCCCCCAAAAAACAAATTCTGCCCAGCTAGAAAATAGTAACAGCATGTGGGGCGGGCGTTTTTCCACCGCTCCTGCGGCGATTATGCAGCATATTAATGCCTCCCTACCCGTGGATAAAAGATTGGCCAAGCAAGATTTAGCCAATTCTCAAGCCCATGCCACCATGTTGGCGGCGCAAAAAATTATCAGTGCCGAAGATGCAGCGGCCATTGCCAAGGGGCTAGCCACTATTGAGCAGGAAATAGAAGCAGGCACATTTCCGTTTGATATAGGGCTTGAAGATATTCACATGAATATAGAAGCGCGGCTGGCCAATTTAATTGGTGCAGCGGCTGGGCGGTTGCACACGGCGCGCTCGCGCAACGATCAGGTGGCCACTTCTTTCCGTTTATGGGTGCGCGAGGCTTTGGATGGGTTAGACCAATTATTGCAGCAATTGCAACAAAGCCTGATTAATAAGGCCGAAGCTGAGGCTGATACCATTATGCCGGGTTTTACCCATTTGCAAATAGCCCAGCCCGTCACCATGGGGCATCATTTACTGGCCTATGTGGAAATGTTGGGGCGGGATAGACACCGCCTAACCAGCGCGCGCCAACGGGTGAATGAATGCCCATTAGGGGCGGCGGCGTTGGCGGGTTCGCCTTTTCCTTTGGATAGAGGGTTGACGGCGCAATTATTGGGCTTTGAGCGACCCATGCGCAATTCTATGGATGCGGTGGCCGACCGTGATTTTGCGGTGGATTTTTTATATGTGGCCAGCATGGTGGGGGTGCATCTTTCACGGCTAGCGGAAGAAATTATTCTATGGAGCTGCCCATTATTTGGCTTTGTGCAGCTTTCCGATGCTTTTACCACTGGTTCTTCCATCATGCCGCAAAAACGTAACCCCGATGCTGCCGAGCTGGTGCGTGGCAAAAGCGGGGCGCTGATGGGTGGTTTAAGCAATTTACTGATGATGCTGAAAGCCTTGCCCTTAACTTATGCCAAGGATATGCAAGAAGATAAAGCCACGGTATTTGCCGCTTTCGATACGCTGGAGCTGTGCCTATATGCCATGAAAGGCATGGTGGAAGATTTAACCGTTAAGCGGGAACATTGTTTAGCGGCCACGCAGTTGGGGCATATCACGGCCACTGATTTGGCCGATTGGTTGGTAATGAATTGCCAGATGCCTTTTCGCCAAGCGCATCATATAACCGGTCGCTTAGTATCGCTAGCCGAGAGCCGCGGTGTAAGCTTAGCCGAGCTGCCACTGGCGGATATGCAGGCGCTGGAAGCAGGGATTAATGAGAATATATTTTCTTGTTTAACCGTGGCTCATTCCATTCATACCCGCCAAAGCCAAGGTGGTACGGCCCCTGTGCGGGTGAAAGAAGCTTGCATGGAAGCCAGAAGAATATATTTATAAGCTGGATTGTCTATATCAGTGGCGACTGCCACTGCGTCGCTCATGCGACGTAAAACTTTATAATGATAGGAAACGCTACTGTTGAAGCGTTTCCTATAGTATTTATTCACCGCACCCTAATGGGTGCGGTGTTGCAAAAAGAGGGAAGAAAAGCAATGGTAAAGCATGTGTGGGTATTGTTACTGAGCGCGGCATTATTAAGTGCATGCGGGGTGAAGCCCAAAAATTTAGATGCCCCCACCAAGGCAGGGGAGAGCTTTCCCCATCAATATCCAAAAGCCGATAAATAAATTTTATATAAAAAACAGATTGATTTTAGTGATATTGGTTTGTATAATCGGGCGCATATAGCCAATTCAGTGTATGATTACATAAACTTAATTGGTTATATACAGCGGCGACTGCCGCTGCGGCACTCTTTGTGCCGTAAATTTTAGATAATATAGCCGATGAACTTAAGTAAGGATGCTTAAGTTCATCGGCTATAAAACAATATTACAGCATAAGGTAAAAATTCATGGCCTTTCTTAAACCAGAACAACAACAGCAATTAGTAAATGCCTTTGGCGGCGCGGATAGCGAGAGCATTTTATGCATGTTTCAGCCACGAGTTTTTGAGGGAATGCCACCATTATTTAGGGCTTGGTTTCACAAGAAAGAAGAATGGGAAGCGGCGCGCCAAACATTAGAAGAGGTGTTGCATTTGTCTGGTTCAGCTCAATATGGCGATATTAGTTATTATGAACATAATCCTAAGCAGGGCGTCTATTTTATTAATATTCATGCGGGTACCGATGTAGTAAAGGGTGGGAAAGAGCCACCATTTTTTCAGGCATTGCGGGAGGTGTTAGAACTACAACCAGAACCAGGAAACTATCTCATGTTTGTTTCTGAGGTTTTTAGTGCTGAAACTAAAGAGCTTTTTCAAGAAAACCATTTTCAGCCATTTTTAGAGGATGCAGCGGTTATTCCACCCGCCACGGCCTTACCCATTAGCGATTGGGCCGAGAAAATTACGAACAACAATCTCTCTTCTTTTGGAAATCGTTTCCATACGGGTGGCTTTACCGTATTATTGGATGAATATCTGAAATTAGAAGCCGCCAATGGCAATGTTTTAACTCAATTCAGCCGTGAAGAGGCCAGTGCATTGCTGGCAGCCATTGAAGTAACGGCAGAAATGGACAAAAATACTATTGGTACGAGGGAGAGCACTGCCCGTAGTTTTAATGGAGCCGCCTCACAAAGACTGACCCCCACAGAGACGGTGAATAAAGCGATTAAGGTGGATATGGTAGAGGCTTTAGAGGCCTATCTGGAGTTACAAGATAATCAACCCAAATTAAAGGCAATGGCTATAGCTGGGGTTAACCTCGCTTTGGATACGGCAAAGGCGGCGGGTGGCTTGAATCATCAGCAAACCAAATTGGCGCAAGGTTTCCACCCCCATTTGTTAGAAAATCTACCAGCTGCAGGCAATAATTTGCGTGACACAAATGAGGATAGGCCTAATTTTGGTGGTAGAGGGCAGTCTCAATTCACAAGCGCTGTAAGAAATCCTCCTTCTTGGGTGCCAAGAAGTTAAACAATAAAGGGTGGCTAAAAATATGAGGCTGGCATTACCACAAGGGCTTGGGCCATTTTCTTTGCAGGGAAAAACCGCCCTCATCAGCGGTGCTAATGGTGTGCTTGGCCGCGCCCTTGCCTTGGCCTTAGCGGCTTTAGGGGCAAAATTAATATTGCTTGCCCCGCGCGCTGAGGAATTAGAAAAGCTGGATGATGAGATCAGGGCAGCGGGGGGAATGCCAGCCTTAATTGTGCCTTTGGATATAACCAAGAGTAAAGAATTGGCTAGTCTTGGGGCCATGCTGGCCACCCAATATAGTGCTTTGGATATATTGGTGGTGAATGCCGCTATTTTTGGCCATTTTGCCCCCATTGCCCATGCCGATTCTAAGGAATGGGATAATGTGTTGGCCACTAATCTTACCGCGCCGCAGCGTTTACTGGCCAGTGTGCAGCCTTTATTGTTGCAGGCCGAGGCCGCTAGAGTGGTTTTTGTAAGCTGCGCTGCGGGGCAGGAGCCACAAGCCTATGGCGGGGCTTATGCGGTTTCTAAGGCTGGTTTTAACATGTTGGCGCGTTTATATGCTTTAGAAAATAATACTGGTGCG
The DNA here is from genome assembly GCA_049318825.1 of Alphaproteobacteria bacterium. GTDB lineage: Bacteria > Pseudomonadota > Alphaproteobacteria > JBMOFM01 > JBMOFM01 > JBMOFM01. The sequence goes on from JBMOFM010000002.1 coordinate 119,105, forward strand.
CTAAAAGCCAATCTGGTTGACCCCAGTGCATTTGCCAGCCCCATTCGCGAAGCGGGATACCCAGGGGAAGATAGCAGCCATTTGCCGGATGTTCGCCAGATTGCGGCGCGGCTATTATATTTATGCAGCCCCGATTTACCCCATCATGGCGAATATTTTCAGCTATAATAAACAGCCATAATAGCCCACCGATAATGGGGGGAAATGGTAAATAGTGCCATTTCCCTTTATGGAATTGTTCCCATGCGTATTCAGCGGGTAAATTTATTGGCGGCTGTGGCTGTTTTAGCGGTTGGCGCGCTGGCTACAGTGTTAGGGCTAGTTTGTGGATAATCTTCTTTTAATATAGCGCGGCCAAAACTTTCAGCGCCCATATTCTTCATGGTTTCTAATTTAGTTTCTGCATAGGCAATGGCTTCTCTTTGTCCAGCGATGAGGGCATAATCTTGCACAGCGTTATGGATAAAGCCAGTTTTATGCGGGGCGTCATTGGCTACGCGCTCTGCGGCCCATTGATCGCCTAAAACAGGAATAAATTCTACGCCTTGTTTTTCAATTTTATATGCCCCTAGAATCGAGGGATCTTCTTGAATTTCCTTCGCCACCGCTTGCACGGCTAAAAAGGCGCCATCGGGGCAATCACCTTTTCGTGCGGCCCTTATTTTTTCTTGCAATATCTTAAAAGCTTCTTCTGGGTCTGCGTAAAGGTTGCTTGCTAGAAATGCATCGTGGGTTCTTTTACTCCAACTCAAGGGATCCATGTCTTCCAAGCGTTCTTGTTCATGGATGATATTGCGTTCTAAGCCCTTAATCGCTTCTTGATAAAGCCCTTGGGTGGATTCTCGCAGATAAGCCTGCCGCTGAACATCGATATCTTGATGGAGCTGTTTTATGGCCGCATTGGTGCCGGCAGCCAGCTCTATTCTGGCATAATGCATATTGGAGATTGTAACCTCCAGCTCAGCAATTCTTTCTTGTCTGGCTTTTATTGTTGTATCTATTACTGCGGGTAAGTTGGTGTAAAAACTATCCACCACATCTTTACTGGCGGTAAAATTTTGTGGTTCTTCCACCATAATCTGTACAAGCTGAATATAGACGGATTCATAATTGTCAATAATATTGCCTTCAACGCCAGCAGCATTGGCTTGCTCTATTACCCCTTGATGCGGGGCAATGGCGGCCTTAAATGTTTGATAGGATTGTAAATCTTCCAGCTCGGCCAAGGCAATGGGCTGGGTAAGATCTTGCATGGTTTTGTATAAATCAGCCAATAATTGCGCAGCAAGGCTGTTAACGGTAATGGTGGTTTCACCCTGTTGCTGTTCGTCGCTCATGATGTCTATATAATCCTGTGTCAAATAATATAGTTTAATAAATTTGCTATGGCTGAATGCAGATATGATACTATATTAGTATTATATAAATCATAAAAAACACAACAACAATTTAATAAAAATTATGGATGATTCATTAAGGGAATTATATCAAGAGCTTATTTTAGAGCATGGCAAACGGCCACGCAATTTAGGGCGTCCATTGCAATGTAATCGTCAAGCATTGGGGCAAAACCCAATGTGCGGCGATGTGGTGGAGGTTTTTTTGCAGGTGGATGCACAAGGGCTGGTGGATGGCGCTTGGTTTGAAGGCAAAGGCTGTGCTATTTCCATGGCATCGGCTTCAATGATGACCTCCATGCTTAAAGGGCGTAATATTGAAGAAGCGGAAAAGCTGTTTCATTATTTACAATATCGCTGTACCCATGATGGCGAGGGGGAGCATGATTGCCAATTGGAAGAAGATGATGCGCAACGCATTGATGCTCTTTCAGGGGTAAGGCAGTTTCCCATGCGGGTGAAATGTGCTACACTTGCATGGCATGCAATGGCCAAAGCATTAAAAGACATCGCACCACAAGATGAATAATCAGCAATCCATAGAAAAGGAAAAAATGGCATGTCTAATGCCGAAATAGCCCCACAAGAGACGCTTCAACCACAAGAGCCGCCTTTAGTAGAAATTGATCGCGCCCATCCTTTTTTTGAGCGGGTGACGGCGGGCTTGCGCACCGTGTATGATCCTGAAATTCCGGTGAATATCTATGAGCTGGGGTTAATTTATTTTGTGGATTTTATTGATCAGCCCGAAGAAAAAACTGACCTGCGGATTGTGATGACCTTAACCTCCCCCAATTGTCCGGTGGCAGAAGATATGCCCGATATGGTGCGCGATGGTGTAAAACGCATTGAAGGCATTGGTGAGATTAAAGTGGAAATAACATGGGAGCCACCCTATGATTCGGCTAGAATGTCGGAAACGGCTAAGCTGGATATGGGGATGTTTTAACCAATAGCCGCATGGTTTACGCCATGTTTGGGCATTAATTTTATTCGAGGAGGCTACAAGATGAACATAGCAACCACCGCAAAACCTCAAGCTATTACCCTGACAGCTGCCGCCATAGCCCGCGTGAAAGCATTAATGGCTAATGCGGATAGCGGAATATTGGGTTTAAGAATTGGCGTGAAAACTAAGGGTTGTTCTGGCCTTTCTTATGTTGTTGAATATGCAAAAGAAGAAAAAAAGTTTGAGGAAGTGATAGAAGATCAAGGGGTAAAAATATTTATAGAACCCTCGGCGCTGTTGTTTTTGGTGGGGTCGGTGATGGATTATCAAGAAGATAAGTTGCAAGCGGGTTTCACTTTTACCAATCCTAATGAAAAGGGGCGCTGTGGCTGCGGGGAGAGCTTTACAATATAGATGCCGCAAGCTGTAATATTTTATTTCCTAAAAACTGATCTTTCATTTATGGTGATAGGCTGATTACTTTTATAGGACATGGTTCTTTTCATGGATAAGCAGGAAAAAATAGTCAATCAACTTGATTTGATGGCCTTTACCACAGAAGTGGTGGCGGCGCATCTGGCGCATAACAACGTGCCCATGCAAGATGTTCCAGCCTTTATTCATCAGGTGTATCAATCCTTTGCTGGGTTGGGGCAACAAGAGGCAATAGCTAAATTGCCTGAAAAATTACAACCAGCAGTGGCCGTGAAAAAATCAATTTTTCCAGATTATATAATCTGTTTGGAAGATGGCAAAAAATTAAAAATGCTGAAACGGCATTTGAAAACTGCTTATAACATGACACCTGAAGAATATCGGGAAAAATGGAACCTACCGCCGGATTACCCCATGGTAGCGCCCAATTATGCCGAACAACGCAGCAAATTGGCCAAGGAAATAGGCTTAGGGGTGCGTGGCCGTGATGATGAAGATGAGCAGGGCTAACGCTTGTCTTTTTCTCCATTGCCCCCTGTTGCCAGTTTAGAAGCAGGCACCGCAGATCCGCACGAAGGCGAGGTAAAGGCGCTATTGCATTCTTTCAGGGAAGCAAGGAAGCAGGCCGAGCAACTTTTTTTTGCCAAAAGAGATGGGCTTTCTATCTGTAAACATCTCACCCACCATACGGATCGGTTATTGCAGGGCTTATTTCATTTGGCGGTGAAAAAAATTCACCCCTTGAATGCCGATGATCCACAGCAAAAAATTTTATTATTGGCCGTGGGGGGGTATGGCCGCCGTGAATTGGCGCCTTTTTCGGATATTGATCTGCTGTTTGTATTGCCGAATAATTATCACCCCAAATTAGAAGAGGTGATTACCGCTATTTTATATCCCTTATGGGATACGGGGTTAAAAATTGGCCATGCGGCGCGGTCTCTGGATGAATCGATTCATCAAGCAACGGCTGATGCGGTGATTAGAACCGCATTGCTGGATCGCCGTTATTTAGCGGGTAGCACTGGCCTTTGGCAGCAATTTAATCATTTAATACCGGTGATGGTGCCAGTAGAAGATAGGCAAAACTTTATTACTGCCAAGCTAGAAGAGCAGGATAAGCGCCATATATTGGTGGGTGATAGCCGTTTTATTTTAGAGCCCAACATTAAAGAAGCCAAGGGTGGCCTGCGCGATTTGCATAGCCTTTGGTGGATTTCACGCAGCATTTTTGGTGCTAACTCTCTGTTGGAAATGAAAGAAAGCGGGTTATTGCGGGTTGAAGATATTCGGCAATTCAAAAGCGCTAGAAAGCTGTTGTTGGATATACGGTGTGGTTTGCATTATGTTTCTAGCCGTGCGGATGATCGCCTAACGTTTGATAAGCAGGCCGCCTTGGGGGAAATATTCTACCCCCCAGATGAAAAAAATCCAGCATCTAGCCTTGAAATACGGGCGTCGCGCTTAATGCAGGATTATTTTAGGGCGGCTAAAAATGTGGGCGGCTTAGTGCGGGTAATTTGTGCGGTGTTGGAGGATCGTTTTGGCCGTGCGCCCAGCCGTGAAAAGCCCATCATCTCGCAATCGGCCATGCCGGCGGGTTTTAGCCAACATAATAACCGCATTAAAATTACGGATGCGCATAAAATTGCCGAAAATCCTTTGATATTAATGCAAGTTTTTGCTTTAGCCGCGCGCCACCGGTTGGATATTCATCCCGAGGCCATGAATAATGTGCGCCTGCATTTAGGCAAGGTAAATGCCCTGTTTCGCCGTAATCCTGAAGCCAATAATTTATTCATTGAGGTGTTAACGGGTAATGACCCTGAACGCTATTTGCGGATGATGGCAGAAACGGGCTTATTAGGGCGTTTTATCCCTGATTTTGCTTGGATAGAATCGCAAATGCAGTTTGATATGTACCATGTGTACACGGTGGATGAGCATACGTTGCGGGCTATTGGTTTGCTTCATGCCTTGAAAAATGGTTTGTTGCAGCAAGAAGCCCCGCTGGCGCATTTATTAATTAATAGCACCCCTTCTTATAAAGAACTGATATTGGCGCTTTTTTTTCACGATATTGCCAAGGGTAGGGGTGGGGATCATTCTATTTTAGGGGCACGGGTTGCTTTACGGTTATGCACGCGCTTTCAACTGAGCGCTGAAGAAACGGAAACTATTTGCTGGTTGGTGCGCTGGCATTTATCGCTGTCTCATCAGGCTTTTAAGCGTGATGTGGAGGATATGGTGACGGTGCGTGAATTTGCAGCTATTGTGCAATCGCCCGAGCGCTTGCGTCTGCTCACCATTTTAACCGTGATCGATATTATGGCGGTGGGGCCGGGGCGCTGGACGCAATGGAAAGCAGAATTAATTAACCGCTTATATGAGCGCTGCATGGAGGTGTTTGGCGGGGCATTGCCCATGTCGCGCGAGATGAAGCTGAAAGAAGCCATTTATTTGGTGCGGCAACAATTGGCCTCGTGGCAGCAGCAGGATATAGATAATTTTTTGCAATTGGGTTTTGAAAATTACTGGAATTTATTTGATCCCCCCACCCATGCCAATCATGCGGTATTGATCAGGGAAACCGACTTGGCCGGTCAACCGCTGGCTATTCAAACCCGTCTTGATCCCAGAAAAGGGGTGATGGAGCTGACGGTTTATACCACCAACCATCCCCATGCTTTTCCGGCCGTTACGGGTAGTATTGCCTTGGCTCATGGCAATATTGTGGACGCTAAAAGTGCTTCATTGAATAATGGCATGGTGTTGATGTCGTTCATGGTGGATAATAGCAGCCAGCAAAGCCCGTTTATTACCCCCGATAAGCGGGCAAGATTAGCGGTAAATTTAGAAAAAGCCTTAACGGGTCAGTTGCAGCCATCGCGGGAGTTAGCGGTTAAAAAATCAAGCAATGGCCACGAGCGAGCCGCCGTGTTTGATGTGCCCGCGCGGGTAATTATTAATAATCAGGCCAGTGAAAACTATACCTTAATAGAGGTTAATGGTAAAGATAGGGCTGGTTTGTTGCATGATTTGGCTGCCGCTATTACCGATCAAGGCTTTCAGTTGGTGAATGCACGGGTAAGTACCTATGGTCTGCGCATTGTGGATGTGTTTTATGTGCGTGATATTTTTGGCCATAAAATCAGTAATGATGAGCAGATGTTGCGGCTAAAAAAATCGTTATTGGCCGTGTTATAGGGCTGAAATTGACTTGTTATGCGTATGTTTTTGTTTTATAGATAATTTTTATTATAAAACAGGCAAGTTATATGAAGCCCATTTCCGTGATTGAAGACATCCAACAACGCCCCATTACCTATGTGCGCGATATTGCTCAATGTGGTGCCTCATGGTTTTCTTTGGGGAACATGGCTTACGCGGCGGCCACTGGCGTGGTGGGTGGCTTTGCCTTGGGTGGTGGTCTTGCTTCCTTAATTCAGTTGGGAATCACGGCAGAGGTATGGCGGCGGCAAGCCAAGGCCACGCATGATGGCAAAAATTTTTCATCGCCTTTCGATTTATTGGCTAAAGCCAACTACGCTTCTGCTGCTTTATTGGCTATTACTGCGGTAGCGGCAGGAACACAGGCAATAGCTGCTGCGGCCTTACCCGTGGCCATGTTTGTGATGTGGGGTAAGGGGCATGAAAAAGTGGCGCGCTTTATTAAACGTAGCGAGCAATTGCAACGCCAAGGCATGGAAGATATAAACAGCGATCCACAATTAGTAAAATTGGTGGCAGAGTATCAAGGCCTGTATGGGGCGGGAGATTTATTGGCGGTTATTAAGGGGAAACCTTTCGATCAATTATCAGAAATTATTACCCAGCCCTTGGCTAATCTGGATTCTTTAGCCCCCGCTGGTATTTTTGCTATTGGTTTACATAAGGCCTTTAATCATTCAGCCAAACCAGAAAAAATTACCCCTAATCATTGTTATAGCGCGGCTTATGTGCTGGGGGGCTTATTATCGCTCTCTCAACCCGGCTTTGCCGCTGCCCAATTTTTATGGGCTTGTGCCTATGGCTCACTGGAAACCAAGCATCAACCACCGCAAACCGCAGAACAATATCGTGCCACCCACAGAAAAATCGCTAGGTAACGCACTTTGGCGGCTGAGCATTATAAGGATGGCTTTACCGTAGAATAGCAATGCTAGTGTATGGCGCATAATTTTATTGTGTGGCCCACAGAAAAACAGTATAAACAATAAATTTATAATTTATTGTTTGGATTGCGATCATGCCTCATTCTTCAAAACCATCGCCCATTAATGTGGATGTAGTGCAACAGGCTGCAGCCCTTCCTTGGAAATATGAATATTTGGTGGGCAGTGATTATTATTGCTGGGGCAGTGAATTAACAGACCAACAGCAACAGCTTTTAGAGAGTTTTCCCAGATATTTTATTGAAAAGAAAATAGGCGGTAGCGTTTCGTTTAAGTACCGTACCGGAGATGTATTCTATGAAGTGAAGGAAGGGAGTACCCTTCATCAGCCGGTAACCGAGGCATTCGCAGCAAAAGCAGCACAATATATGGCCATGTTGCAAGATTTTTCGTGGCAATTTAATGAGCAAGGTAATTTAACGCTGGCAAATAGAGCAGAAATAGTGCCTGCGGATCCATTATTGCAACCAATATGGCAAGAGCTTCTGGTTGACTTGCAATTACACAGCGAAGAGGGGAGCTTGTTAATAAAGAAGCCTCCATATCGCTCATCGCATGAATATATTCCGGTTGAGGATAATCATGTGTTGCGGTGGCAAAAACAGCTTTACAATGCATTAGGTGCAGTGGTGGCTGACCGTAATGAGCAATTATTAGCGGCCATGCCTTGGCAAGGTGATTGGCAAAAAATGCAGATTTATGTTAATGCAAAAGAATTATCGCCCCCGCAGCAGGCATTGGCAGAACATATATTGCAAAAAAATCAGGAATTTTTCATTCTCAATTCTTTTGCCGCTAGTGATGGATTATGTGCGCCGCGGCAATTTAAGAAAACCAAGATAGAGCAGCACATTACCAATGCTTTTTTGCAAGAGGGTGCGCATAATCATCCGTTAGAATGTGCTGCCAATTTTCCGTTTGAGCCTCCATTAACTGATTTATATAATAGCCAAGCCAACGGCCTCAATGAAGTGGCTGATTTTATGCTCAATTGGGTGGCGGCTGAAGCTGAAAAGCAAATAGAACAGCAATTTATTAAAGCGCATCTCCAAGAAATCAGGTTATTGCCATGGGTATATGGCTTAACTGATAATGTAACAAATATAAACGCTATAAGGCTCTATCACGAAGATATTCTGCCAGAGCAACAACCATTAGTGCAGCAATTAGAACAGCATGGCTATATGAGTTCTTCTCATGATAAACAACGATTTCTAGTGAAAGAGGATGTGCTAGGGTTGTTATTGGCTAGCGATTTTCAAGCAGCTCAGCCGCTGATTGTTGAACAAATTGCAGCCCTTCCTTGGGAGGTGACGAGCAATGGTTCAGCGTTTATGGTTGCAAAAGCTGCCTTATCTAACAAACAAGCGGGTCAAATTTTCAACTTGGTCGATGAGTTATCGGTAGGCGATGAAGAAAAATATTGCCTTGATGGCGATCAGCATCAAAAATCGCATATATTAGCCTTACAAAGGGCGTTAGCCTCGGCCATTATTAGCCAACAAAAAGCGGTGACATTGCCCGAGTGGGTAAAAGAATTACCTTGGCAATATGATGTTCATGCTTTCGATAAAAGCCAAACCCGCGATGTGGTGTTGACTGTGGATAAAATTACCCCCCAGCAATTAGAAGAGCTACAAAAAATTCTTCCTCAGGATAGTTTCAGGAGTTGGGATCATATCAAGCAAACATCCGCCAATGATAATAAGGCTAAAGGTAATAATAATAGTGCCAATAAAGGCTGTTTCAGGCTGAAAGCTTTCCATGAATTATCGGATGATTTAGCTGGCGCGGTGCTGGCCAAGCCTTATGTAGATGTTCTGGTGCCAATCATTGAAGCACAGGTAAAAAACACCGCTCCAGCCAAGAAAAAGAGCTGGAGGAATATTTCCTTTGGTTGGTAAGTTAAAAGTGGTGGCCTTTCTATTTAAGGCCAAGCCACATCGGGCGGCATGGACATTAAAATACCATCAATATTGCCGTTGGTTTTCAAACCAAATAAGGTGCCGCGGTCATAGAGCAAGTTAAACTCCACATAGCGCCCCCGACGCATGCGTTGAAACTGGCGTTGTTCAGCGCTCCACTCTTCATTCATGTGGCGGCGCACTAAGGGCAGGTAGGCATCCAGAAAGGCGGTGCCCACATCTTGGGTAAAGGCAAAATCTTTTTCCCAATCGCCGCTATCATGGTTATCATAAAAAATACCACCCACACCGCGGGGTTCAGCGCGATGGGGCAAGTAAAAATAGCGATCGCACCATTCCTTGAATTTGGGATAATAGGTTGGATCATGCTTATCGCAAGCGGCTTGCAATATCTGGTGAAAATGAAGGGTGTCTTCAGCATTGGGGTAGATGGGGGTTAAATCGGCGCCGCCACCAAACCATTGCTTGCTGGTTACAATCATGCGGGTATTCATATGCACAGCGGGCACTAAAGGGCTGCGCATATGGGCAACTAGGCTGATACCACTGGCCCAGAACTCCCCCGTTGCTGCTGCCCCCGGTATTTGCTGGCGAAATTCTTCGCTGAAATGACCATGAACCGTGGAGATATTGACCCCTACTTTTTCAAACACCCGCCCGTGCATTACCGACATCACGCCGCCGCCGCCGGCATTTTTGCCCAAAATGGCATCATCGCGCTGCCACGCTGTTTGGCGGAAACGGCCAGCTTGTAGCTGTTGCAGATAGCCGCCCTCATCCTCAAGCGTTTCAAAAGCAGCACAAATAATGTTGCGTAGGGTTTCAAACCAGTGGGCAGCACGCTGTTGTTGCGCTGCAATCAGTGAAGGGTGGGGGGCAGAAGCAGGATGGGGCATGATGTAATATTTTTTAGAGGAAAACCATTGGCAAGCTACTCTATACCTACGTTCAATTGAGGAAAACCATTGGTTTGCCGCAGGGCTTCACCCATCACCATGGCGCCAGCAATAGCCTGATTAAGCGAGCGCACCCCCGCCTGCATGGGAATAATTAAAGAGGCATCGGCTTGTTGCATAATCTCTTCGGGCAGACCAGCACTTTCTCTGCCCAAAATCAGGTAATCATGGGGCTTGAACTGAAAATGATGATAGGCCGTTTGGGCTTTACTGGATAAAACCAGCAACCTTCCCTGTTGCTTGGTGGCAACATGTTCTAAAAAGTGCAACCAATTGGTGTGTCTGGTGTATTGTGCGTGCAACAAATAATCCATTCCTGAGCGCATTAAATAACGGTTGGTGAACAAAAAACCACAAGGCTCTACAATGTGAACGTGAAATCCTAAGCAAGCAGACATACGCAACAGCGTGCCGGTATTTTGCGGAATATCTGGTTGATAGAGAACAAGATGCATCATAAACCCATAAAAATAAAATTCATTGTGTAACAGGGATTAATATGTCAAAATTATAGCCAAATTTCTATAATTATGTGGTAAAGTGTTGGTTGGATTTATTAATTTTTTATGACTATGTTATAACTACAGATGTTTAGATAAGCACAAGGGTGTGACTATTGACAAACCCCGCTATCATTTCAACACAGGCTGAATCATTGTTGAATGCTTTTTCAGCCACCCACCCGCAGCTCTATGTGCCGGCGGTAGAGGGTAAGTTTTGGCAATTGGTGGGTGCCCCGTGGGAAGAGCCCTATTTCTTTGCGGTTTCCACCTCGCCTTCTGTGGCTGAGCGTGTGACCTCGGTATTAAAAAATGTTGGTATTACGGCGCAAACCCGTGAACATAATGGTAAAATTGGGGTGCGTATTGATAAGGAAGATTGGAAAAAACTGGGTTTTCTTCCTTTAAGTAAGGCATTAGAGGGGTTGAATGGTGCAGTGACCCCTTTTGTTCCACCAGTAACCGATTCAATTTCTTTTCACGCTGCACCCCCTCAATCGAAGCAGGATAAAGTGTCTGATTCTTCTTTGCCCACCAGTAATAGCACTAGCCCTGCTGTGCCACCATTAATGACCGCTGCTCCTTCGGTTCAAAAAAACACCGATCAGGCCGCGGCGCAAGCATCAGTAATCAGCCAACAGCGAGAGGCACCGCAAGATTCTGGTGGTAGTGGTGCCCGCAGGACTCCCCCATCTTTTATGCAACCAGCAACCGCCCGCGCTGCCCCTGTTGCCCCAACAATATCAGACAATCCTCCACCCCGAACAACAACACGCCCAGCCCCCAGTTTTTTACGGCCAGCTTCTCCTAGAAATACCCCTGATTTTACGTCGCCACCAGAAAGGGATATAGAAGCAAGAATGGGCGATAATGTTCCAGATTTTTCTTTTCCTGAAAAAGATGATGATAGACCTATCACTCGTTCGCCAATGATGACAGCGGCTAGACCTAATGTACCAGCGGTACCGCGTTCTCCCATTCCAGCGGATGCACCCGTGGCCTATACCAATCGGCAGCCCAGCCATGTAGCCGCTGAGGATATGGCGGCCGCCAGAAGAGTAACGGCCGCGGCGCCTCCTCCTGTTCTACCGGCTGCTGTATCGCGGCCAGCGGTACCGCCCCCCATACCAGCTAAGGCTAATCAGCCTCATTCAACAATGCCCTTGGCAGATGATTTGGTAGGTGATGCTGAGGTGACTTTCTCACAAGCCAGTTTTCAGCAGCTATGCAAAGCATTAATTGGTTTGCGCCTTGTGCCTGAAATGGAAGAATGGCAAGTGGTGCATAAGGTGGGCAGCAAAATTTTGCAATTATCCGCTAGCGATCAGCAGGCCGCTTTTACGGTGGCTGAAATTCTAATTAAAAGTGGCTTTGAAGCCTTTGTACAGCCAGCCGTTATGCAGCCTTACCCCTTGGTTTGTGTGCCTGTATTTGCTGATACTGCTGAGGTAAAATCTCAATTGCAGCATGCACGTATTAATGCGTGTAACGTGGCGATTAGCTATTTTTTGGCACAAATTTTTACACGGGTTCACCTTCCTGTAACGGTAGATTGGGAAAAAGCAGCCAATGGGCGTGGCTTTTTAATATTTTCAGGGCGGGTGCCCTTTAATTTATTAGAAAAAAGCGTGAAGCTGATTTTTGGAGAGGAAACTGAGCTGATGTCGCGGGATAGTCGCCATCATGCCCTGATTGTTTTTCAAGATGATGCGGAAACATATTTATCCCTCGCTCGCTATTTTGCCTTAGCCCAAGGGGAAGATAAGGTAAAAGGGCAATATTATTTGCGCCCTGCTTATTATTCTTTATTGGCCATGTTATGGCCAATTGCGCCGCTTTGGGGTAATAATTGGGTGTTACATGAAGAAGAAAAGGGCTATTTGGCTGAAATAACCGTGAATCGCCAGCAATTTAATATCGATTATTTAATGGGGATGATTAATCAGCAGCCCGATTTGAAAGAGCATGTGGGGGTGTTGCGTCAAGTGGGCGAGCATGATGGCCGCTTGATTATTTCCATCGATCAGGAATTGCAAGCCTCTTTTTGGTCGGAAATGCAGCATTTATTAGTTGTTTATATGGTCAAAGAAGCCCTCACTAGCCTTGTGAGCATGGTGGTGGGCAATAAAACAGCCGAAACCTTACTATTAAAAGAATGGCAAACTGGTAAATTGGTGCTGGATTGGTCATCTCTGCCCATGGCAGATGCCAGAATGGCGGAGCTGTTGGCTGAAATTAACCCGATGGTTGAAGGCGCTTCATGGCAGGGGGTATTATTTTCTCTGCCCAATGCAACCACCCCGCAATTAATGCTGTTCCTCACCCGCCTGTGCGGTTTATGGCAAAAGAAAATGGGGCAAGCTATTCCCACGCCACGGGCGATTATTCCTTTGGATGTTCCTACCCGCGAATGGTTGTTGGAGCAGGCCAAATTATTTTTTAATAACGGTAGTAAAGAAGAAGGTGATGTGCTGGATGGCCTTTTTGGCAGTAAATTTCAGCATATACGCTTGCGCCGCGTGGAATAGTATTCGGTTTTTATTTTATATCGTAGAGATCGTGTTTTAATGGGTGGGGTCAACCCTTTATAGCCAATGTCTGTCATTCATTTTAATAGGGTATAGTTTGGCTATACCCTATTACGCACTAGCTTTGATGTTGTAGTTCTTTAGCTTTTTCTAAGGCCGTTTCTATGGTGGTGCAGCAGATAAGCTGTGGTAATTGCGCAAAAAAATGTAAGCGGGTAAGCAAAGAAGTTACTTCTGGCTGTAACCCTGAAAGAATAAGCTGTGTGCCTGCTTTTGAGGTTTCAATAGCCAGTTCTTTTAAGGCGTGTGCCCCGCTAATATCAATTAAGGGTACTAATTCCATTTTCAAAATAAATATTTTGGGTTGTGCGCCAATATCTTCTAATGTTTCACGCAGCATATTGGCCACGCCAAAAAATAACGGCCCATTCATTTGAAATATTTCAATTGATTGATCTGATGCTAGGGATTGAGCCGTAGCAGAAAGGGGCAGGGCATTACCGTTGTTGCCACTATTTTCTATACCAGTATTTTCTGGTCCATGATTTTTAATCACCACCGAACGCGACATGCGGTGCATGAAAATAATAGCGGATAACACCACACCCGTTTCAATGGCCACGGTAAGATCAGCCACCACGGTAAGAATAAATGTGGCTAATAATGCCAATATATCTCCCCTAGGTGCAGACAATACATGTTTGAAATGCTTGATTTCACTCATGTTCCACGCCACCACTATTAAAATAGCAGAAAGAGCAGGCAATGGCACATAACGGGCAAGACCAGAAGCCAGTAGGAAAAATAACAAGATAAAAATTGCATGCAAAATACCAGAAAGGCCACTAACCCCGCCAGAGCGAATATTGGTGGCTGTGCGGGCAATAGCCCCCGTAACAGGTAAACCAGCAAATAAAGGGGAGACAATGTTGGCAACCCCTTGCGATAACAACTCTGCATTCGCATTATGTTTGGTGCTGGTCATCCCATCGGCCACCACACAAGAAAGCAGCGATTCAACGCCAGCCAAAAAAGCAATGGTAAGGGCGCTGGGCCATAATTCTAATAAGCGCTCCATGGTAATATGGGGCAGGGAAGGGGCAGGGAAAGAGGAGGGTAACTCACCAAAGCGCGAGCCAATTGTATCCACAGGCAAGGAAAAACCAGCCACCACCGCGCTGGCCAATAACACCCCGATCAAAAAAGCCGGCATTTTAGGAGCAAAGCGCCGTAATATTAAAATAGTGCCTAGGGTTAATCCCCCCACCATTAAGGTTAATGGCCGAAAACTATCAATATGGGTAATATAAGCCTGCCAACTGGCCACAAAACCAGAAACTTTTTCTGTGTAGCTAATGCCTAAAAAATCTTTCACCTGACTGGTAAAAATAACCACGGCAATACCCGAGGTGAAACCAGTAACCACGGGAAAAGGCACATATTTTATCCAGTCGCCTAAACGAAATAATGCAAAAAATGTGAGAATGCAGCCGCCCATTAAAGTGGCCACCAGCAATCCATCATAACCATATTTGCTAACAATTCCTGCAACCACAGCAATAAAAGCTGCCGTAGGGCCGGCTATTTGAAAGCGGCTACCGCCCAAACCAGAAACAATAAGACCCGCAATCACCGCCGTGATTAAACCTTTTTCTGGTGTAGCACCGCTGGCAATAGCAATACCCATGGCTAATGGTAAGGCCACAATGGCAACAGTGATGCCGGCCAACATATCCTGACGCAAAAAACTGCGCTGATAGGATTGTAAACTCAGCCATAGGGTGGGAAGAAAATCTTTGAAATATTGGGAACGGGAGGATGGTGTAGACATGGTGCTGAGAACACTGAACAATAACAACAGAACCGATTTTATAGATAAGTGTGTATTTTGTCTGTTACGCCTGTTGACAATGCGGCAAGAAAGCGATTGCTATCACCTTTTAGCTTGTTTAATAAATCGATCAGGCAATAGATTTTGGGCTGCCGTAGCTCAGTGGTAGAGCACTCCCTTGGTAAGGGAGAGGTCGAGAGTTCAATCCTCTTCGGCAGCACCATTTTTAATTCAGCGTGTCCCGTTTGGGGTAAGCTAATGTAAATTTTCCTGAATATTATTGCCCGTTTTTACTTCCACTTCTTTGGCCGAAGCGTAAATTTGTTCCAGCATGGCCTCTATTCTGGCCAGCTCTGGTGCGGTAGGGCTACGGTTCTGGCGGGTGTTCTGGATGATGATCATTTCAATTTCGCGGGCGGCCCAAGTAATAGCTGGGTAGCCATAGGTTTCACCCGTGCCGGCTAGAAAATGCACCAGAAAATGAAATTCTTGTAAGGAATCAGCAGAGGATAGATTTTTATATTCCGCCCATTTTTTTTGAATTGCTAGCGAGTGATGACCAAGTTTGGCTTCATATTCAACCTTCAGATTTTCAATAATAGCATGATAATTGACAGCATTGGTTGCGGGCATTTTTCTTCCAATCACTTCATCTGGACAATACTCATGAATATACAGTACAATCATTAAAAGTTTTTGCATATAGCTCAATAAAACAATGAAAAAAGTTACGCACCAAAAAATTACCAGCCGTAAAGAGATTAAAGCATCTAGCCGTGCTTGGTTGCAGCGTCAGATTAATGATGTGTATGTGCAATCGCGCGCTAAGGATGGCTGGCGTTGCCGTGCGGCCTATAAGTTTTTAGAAATTAACAGTAAGTATCGGCTTGTGCGCCCCGGATTAGTGATGGTGGATTTGGGCGCGGCTCCGGGAGGCTGGAGTCAGGTAATGGCCAAATTATCTGGAAAAACGGCCAATCCCGAGGCTAAAGGCTGTATTGTTGGGATCGATTTATTGGATATTGCCCCCATGCCGGGCGTTATATTTTTACAAGGGGATTTTACAATACCAGCAATGCAACAGCAATTGCAGGAAGTGGTAAAAAATCATGCTGTGGCTAACGAGCAAGGCCGCATGATTGATTTGGTGGTGAGTGATATGGCGGCCAATACCACTGGCCACCGTGATACAGATTATCTGCGCACCCAATATTTGGCTGATTTAGCGCTGGATTTTGCGCTCAATCAATTGAAGCAGGGCGGGGCTTTTGTTACAAAAATATTTCAAGGCGGCGGAGAGGCTGAGTTCCAAAAAACCCTTAAAGCCTGTTTTACTAAAGTACATAATGTAAAGCCGCCAGCAAGCAGGGCAGAATCGCGCGAAATGTATGTGGTGGCCACGGGCTTTCGCGGTTATTCTGCGCCCGATATAGAAAGCTAATTATTTCAGGGGGTAGCCGTTTGGGTATATTCAGGAAAATTTTTTACCCAGATTGTTTCTTCATGTTCACTTTTGGCGTTGCCACTGGTGGTGGCTAGCTCTAGGCCGATTATTCGGGTTTGGATGGTGTGTACTTGTTCTCCATCATTGGTTTCGCTTTTTGTACCCATAGGTTCAAGCACAAGGCGGGAAACCAGATAAAACCCTTTTCCTTCTTCCATTTTAGTGGCCATTTTCTTTAGTTTTTCCCGCGCATAATCGGGCAGAGTAGTGTTTAATAATTGATCGGTGTTGCTATAATTAACGGCAAAACTATCATCCCCAATCATGGAAACGACTCGTTCTCCATTATACACATAACCCAGCAATTGCCCCACATTTTCTGCTGATGAAGGATCCGTTACAACTTGCAGGCGGTGGGTCAGGTTAAATGGACGAGCGGTACTCACCACGCGATTATAAAAAACCTTGGCTTGATTGATTAAATTATCATAGCGTTGATTCATTTCTTTGTCATCACTGGCAGAAAAAATACTTTCTTGCGGTTCAAATTCTGCCAGAATTACGTCGTCGGAGGGCGTGGTTGCTGAAAGCTTATAATAAAGCATGGCCACATAGGTTTCATCGTCATCCGAGGATATTGTATCCCATTTTTCGGCTGCTTGAGATGGCAAGGCCAAGGTTAAAAGAATGGCAATCATTCCTGCTAGCCGCAATCTCCCATTATTGGAGTTTTTCATGCCTCATTCCTCTTATTTTTGTTACTAAAATATATTAATTCCAATTCTATTAGCAAAGTTTTTTAATTTTGATTAAGCTGGAGCTGAATAACGGTTAATTGTAATGATGTTTTATACCGAATCCAAATAAAGGATATTTTATTACATGAAAAGATCTTTCCTTGTGGTTTTATTGTGTTGTATGTGCTTGTTGAGCGCAACTATAGGGTCAGCCTCAGCGCAATCTGTACCAGAAGGAATTGTTCTGCGCGATGCAGAAACTGAAGAAGGCTTAAAGCAATTATCCAGCCCAATTTTTCAAGCGGCTGGGTTGGGCAGTGATTCGGTAAAATTTATTTTACTGCACGATAATGATGTGAATGCCTTTGTGGCCGGCGGCATGAAGATTTTTTTGCATACTGGCCTATTGGCCAAGGCAGATAATTCTCTGCAGCTATTGGGGGTAATTGCTCACGAAACTGGCCATATCGCCGGTGGCCATTTATTGCGTAGCCGTGAAGCGGCTGAAGGGGCAACCATTGAGGCCGCTATTGCCACCGCTGTGGGCATAGCCGCTGCCATTGGTAGTGGTCAGGGCGATGTGGCAGCAGGGGCAGTGGCGGGTGGTCAGGAATTGGCACGGCAAACCTTTCTAAAATTCAGCCGCACGCAAGAATCTTCTGCCGATGAAGCGGGGCTAAGGTTTTTGCATCATTCACAGCTTTCTGCCATTGGTATGGAGCAGTTTTTTGCCAAATTATTACAAGATGAATGGGTGCCCGAGGAACAGCAAACCGCCTATGGCCGTACCCACCCTTTAACCCGAGATCGGATAGATAGGGTAAAACAGGCCGTGCGTGAAGAAAATAAAGATATTCATGCCTTGAGCGCAGATCGTGAAGAATGGTTTAACCGCATTAAAGCCAAATTGGCGGGGTATTTACAACCTGAAAATTATGCCGCTTTGCATGAAAAGCCTAGCAATATTGCTGAAAAATATGGTGTAGCCACCGCCTATTATCGTTTGGGAAAAACCGCCGAATCATTAACAATATTGCAAAGCTTGATGGAAATTGAGCCAAAAAATCCGTGGTTTTATGAGTTGGCTGGGCAGGTGCAACTGGAAAATGGCCAACATTTAGAGGCGGTGCGTTTATTTGGTGAAGCGAATCGTTATTTTCCTAACCAGCCATTATTACAAGTATCGCTAGCGCAAGCCTTGGTAGAAAAAGACGGGGGAAGCGCCTTGCAGCAAGCCGAGTTATTGTTGCAACAGGCGTTGAAAAAGGAAAAATTGCCCTCTATTTATCGTTTGTTGGCAACTATTGCCGGAAAACAAGGTAAAGAGGGGGATGTAAAACTGAATTTGGCCGAAGAAGCACTGCAGATGGGTAAAAAAAGTCAGGCACGTTCTTTAGCAGAAATTGCCATGAAATTTTTCAAAACCGGTTCTCCAGGGTGGTTGCAGGCACAAGACATCTTAGCTGTGGCCGGAAAAAATGCCGATAAAACCAACAAATAGAGGGCTTATACAGCCGAATAAAAATTCAGTGGTGAATTGGTAATTTGGGCTTTTTTTTTTTATGAAAACCATTATATTGCCTGAATGTTATTTCATTATAATTGAACCAGTTTTTTAGTTGGGTTTGTTGTTGAAGAAGGTTGTTAAGATGCGTAAGCTGATTCATTCTGTTGTTTTTACGGTGATGTTGGGCCTTGTTGGGGTAGGTGCTGGGTTGCACAATGCTGGTGCTGAAGAAGATATTAAACAGCAGCAAGAAGCCATGGCATCGCATGAACAAAGCCTTGCTGATGCTGTCTATCGTTTGGGTTCGGGGGATGCCTTGCGCATGACCGTGTTCGGGGAGCAGGATTTATCTGGCGAATTTAAGGTAGATGGTGGTGGCAATGTTTCCTTGCCATTAATTGGTAAGGTGAAATTGGGTGGGTTAACCTTGCGTGAAGCCGAAGAACAGATTGGTAACACCTTAAAAGGTGGCTATATCATGAACCCCAAGGTTAGCCTTGAAGTCACCAATTATCGGCCATTTTATATTTTAGGGGAAGTAAAACAACCCGGCAGTTACCCTTATGTAGAGGGCATGAAAGCCATTAATGCTGTGGCCTTGGCTGGTGGTTTTACACACCGCGCCGATGAGAAACATTTTGAGCTGAACCGTGGCGGTACATCCAATGAAAAAATAGAGGTTGTGCCAGAAACAGTATTGTTGCCCGGCGATGTGGTAGAAGTTCAGGAAAGATTTTTCTAAGATTATTGTCCCGCTGCTTAATTAAAAAAAGCCGTACCGCTATATTTAAGGTGGTACGGCTTTTTTATTGGGATTGGTGATGATAAAAAATCCAAGCTAATAGCACATTAGAAAGTGCAGCTACTAGAGTGTTACTGTCAACGCCCCCCAGTAAACTGCGATAAAACGGCATTAAGTGAATTTTTTAGTTGCCGAGGGGTATTTGTTATTATACAAACATCTTCGGGCGATTAGCTCAGCGGCAGAGCATCTCGTTTACACCGAGAGGGTCGGCGGTTCAATCCCGTCATCGCCCACCATTTTAATGGTGAATATTAGTTTACAGCCGCCATGGTAAACTACACAATCCCCACAAATTAGCTTTATACAGTCCTTTTAAGTTTATAATGGATCGGCTGTTTCTTGTTACAAAATAATCATTGATTGCGGATGATTATATATGTATTTTCTATTTGGCTATAACTAATATAAATTTTTATATTGTTGGTGGGGGGGTAATATCTTTTGCTTCCTTGAGGCGATGAATCTAAAAAAGCAGCAGAAGAATGGATGATATTTCATTAAGAGAATTGGCACTGCAGGCAGTGGGCGAAAAAACTTTGTGGGAGTTAGGGCAAGGATTTGCCGATTCTATGGGCTATATGCACCGTGCGGTGGGTAGTTTTTTAACCGATGAGATTGATGGAGAGGGAAAGCAAAAGAAAGTAACTGTTCCCCATGAATTTCATCATTTATTGGTGGCCTATTTAACCGGAGATGAGCCTAATGGTGCCGTGAAAACTGAAATACAGATCATTATGGCCCACGATGTTAATGATTATGCCCACAGAACATTAGCGGGTATCAAGCTCAGGCAATCAGAAGTCCCACCTTTTACTGAATATATGAGTGATTTCATAGAAACAGAACAGAGGAGGTTTTTTTCTCCTTTTTCCGATGTTGCTGATGCAAAATTCTCTGAGAGACAAAGATTTTCAATACTGGCAGAGAAAATTCAGCACATAGAAGAAGAGCGATCCTTAGAAAACCCTAGGCCATTGGCGCGCTTGAAAAATACCCATGGAGAATATTGGCCTCATCAATTGGCTAAACATTATTTTAATGATGGTGCTGGGTTTAATGAGGCCTATCCCGAGGCGGCTGGATTTATTAAAGATTTGTGGCATGATTTGACGATAGAAAAGGAAATATATCAAATCTGGCAACAGCAAAACCCTGCCCCTACCATTGAAGAATTAGCATTAACTTATGTTTTTTATCGGCATGTGAATAAGGCGGCAGAAGAATATATGGCAGCCCATTCCATGCAATTTGGTGCTAAGAGGCGTTTTTGTGAATTAAGCAATCAAGAACGGGGCGCGTTTCCACTGGTGGGCATGATGCCCGATCTATCCCGCGCTGCGTTGCAAACAGAGTGTAAAGCCATGCTGGCTGAAATAGGGCAAAAAGCAGTGCCTGTAATAAAAACCGCTCCATCATCATTATCCCTTTCTTTACCTCTTTCTTTTCAGGGGGCGTTACGTGCAGCGCCTTAGCCTATGAAGCAACAGGGCTTACGAAGCAACGGGTTGTTCGCTTAAAGGTTGGGTCACTGGCGTGGTTTCATCAAAATCATGATAATTGATTTCTATTCTATTATCCTCACGGCGGCGTAAAATATCCTTGAATTGGTGATTGAAACGAATTTCTTCAGCCAAATAAGAAAAACGGGCATGGATGGTTTGCGATAAGGTTTCATCTAGCCCCGTGAGTGAAATCACAATTTCTGCTTCATCTTGTGCCAGCATCTCCATGGTTTTACCATAAAGCGGGCTTTGTTCATCAATAGGGTGCAGTAATGTCCATGTAAGCTGCAATAAGGGCACTTGCGAGCGCAACAGGTTCATATCATAAAAGCGGCGCATTTTCAGACCTTCTTTGCTTACCTCATTGGCCAGCACCGCCATATGTACCTGAGCGCCCACAATGCGGTTACCTCTTTTATTGGCCAAGCGAATCATGAAATGGGGCAAGCCATCATAAATGCTAATCACGCCAATATTGCTGAACTTTACCCGCGCGGTTGGTTTTGAAAATTTAGCAAACACCAAGCCAGTAACCATGGCATAAAAGCAAAACCCCATAAAAGCTTCAATGGTTACCAGTAAATTGGCTATCAAACCAATGGGGGACATCTTGCCGTAACCAATAGTGGCTAAGGTCTGTACGCTGAAAAAAAACGCATCCCTGAATGAGTCGGGGCGGGCATTTTCTATTTCATCGCTAAGGGAAAAATAGCACCCCGCGAAAAATAAATTTACCAACACATAAGCCAGCAAAATTAAAATCAGCAGACGACGCCAGCTCATTTGTAATAGGCTGGCATAAATATCCTTGCTTAACAGATGTTGGCGTTTGCCCACCACCACCACATCAATTTTTTCATCGGGGTGGCGGGCAATTAAGCGAGGGCGTTTGGAAGGGTGCCGCTTACGCATCAATCAATTAAGCGGCTTCATTTACCCAAGCAACCCGCAACACATTAGTGCTGCCCGGCGTGCCAAAGGGCACACCAGCGGTAATCACTAACCGTTGGCCAGCTTCGGCATAGCCATGGGAAAGCGCAACCTGAGAAGCTTTTTCTACAATATCCGCCATGTTGCTGGCATCTGCTGTTAGCACGCTATGCACACCATAAGAAAGCACCAACCGTCTGGCAATATCCGCAGTGGGGGCTAAGGCTAATACGGGGGCTTCTGGCCGTTCACGCACGGCTCTTAAGGTGGTAGAACCTGTGGTGGTGTAAGTGGCAATAGCGGCGGCATTAATGGTGCGTGCTACTTGATCAGCGGCAGCGGTAATGGCATCGGCGGCGGTGTGATCGAGGGCAGGGCGGTCTGCATCCACAATTTTGCGGTAGCCCTTATCTCTTTCCACGCGGCGGGCAATTTTATCCATCATGCTCACGGCTTCCAGAGGAAATTGGCCAGAAGCTGTTTCTGCGGAAAGCATCACGGCATCCGCCCCATCATAAACAGCGGTGGCCACATCCGAGGCTTCGGCGCGGGTAGGGGTGGGGGCAGAAATCATCGATTCCAGCATCTGTGTGGCCACAATCACGGGTTTGCCAGCCATGCGGCAGGCTTTTACAATTTGTTTTTGTAAAATCGGCACTTCTTCGGCGGGCATTTCCACGCCCAAATCCCCCCGTGCTACCATGGCGGCATCGGCTAAATCAATAATCGCATCCAAATGTTCAATGGCGGATGGTTTTTCCAGCTTTGCAATAATGCCTGCCCGTTTTTGAATAAGCTTGCGTGCTTCTGCTACATCCTCGGCTTGTTGCACGAAAGAAAGAGCCACCCAATCCACGCCCAAATCCAGCGCAAAGGTTAAATCCTTACGATCTTTAGCGGTAAGGGCAGAAACTGGTAACACCATATCGGGAATATTAAAGCCTTTACGGTCGGAAAGGCGGGTGCCGGCTACCACTTCGGCTTCGGCGATATTTTTTTGCGGTTTGCCGGTAATGCGTAATTTTACCTTGCCATCATCCAATAATACGGTAACGCCGGGTTCAAGCGCGGCTAAAATTTCAGGGTGGGGTAAATGTACCCGATGTTTATTACCTGGGGTTGAGTCGCCATCTAAAATTAATGTGTGGCCAGCACTAATATCAATGGCGCCTTCAGCAAATACCCCAAGGCGCAATTTAGGCCCCTGCAAATCAGCCATCACGGCGATTGGGTAGTCCATCGCTGCTTCCAATTCACGGATATATTGGTAGCGCAGGGCATGATCTTCATGGCTACCATGGCTAAAATTGAGGCGAAAAACATCCACCCCCGCCAAAAAAAGTTGCCGAATCATTTGCGGGCTAGAGCTAGCTGGCCCCAAGGTTGCAACAATTTTGGTACGCCGTTCACGTTTGGGAAGATTATAAGCCATGATAAAAACCTAAGAAAAAATATAGTGAGGTAACAACATTGTTCTTAGAGTGAATATAAGATAATTGCAAGATTATAGCCGAAAAAACACCATGGTTTTTTTAATAAACCAGATGATGGGGAAATAGAACAATAAGCTGGCGAGAAAGGAAAGTAACAGGCTTAGCCAATCAAATGGTGCATGGGTAAGGGCTAGCCAGATATTTTGTTCTACAAAAAACAATAGCAGGCTAATCAATACTATTGCTGAGGCATTTTCATTTTCTGATAGGGGGTCATTGCGATTAATAATTTTAGTAAGCAGCATGCTGCTTACTAAGGCCAATGCGCTCATGCCGGGGATTAATCCCTGAAAACTATCAATAATCAGGCTATAAAACAGCAGCAATAATAAGGGCTGGCCTTGGCTGGCAAGGCTGGCCAACATAATAAGGCAAAGCCAAGGTGTTTGCCCATTAGTCCAGAAACTGGCAGAGCTAAGTAATAATCCCAATAATAATAGCCCACTCATCACGGCTAATAAAACCAAACGCTGTACAATGCCCGCAATAGTCCAAGGCAATTTTTCATGGCGGTGGGCGCTATAAGGCCGGTTATTGGAAAAAGGCATGGGCGTTTTTATTCTAAAATAGGGACAATGGGTGCAGCCATGGGGGCTATCATATCATTAGGCATGGGGGTAATTAATAAGCGTTGCCATAATTGTACATAATACAATGAAGAAAGAGCAGCCACCCTTCTAATGCGCCAATTGGCTTCATTTTTTACCACATAACCAATCAAAATCCCCGGTGGGATAATGCCATCATAGCCTGAAGTGACCACCCGTTCTCCTTCAACGGGGGGGCGGTTTTTTTCGGTAAATTCAAGGCTTAAATCATCATTGGCACCCGCACCCACAACAATCGCCATTAAGCCCGATGTTTGAAAACGGGCAGAAATTTGTGATTGTGGATCAGTCAGCAATAAGATGCGGGCACTATTTTCACCCACTTCCAGCACCCGCCCTACCATGGCTTGATGATCGGTCACTGCCATGCCCACCGCTACCCCCTGATTTTTACCCGCATCCAATAATAGGCTATGAGAAAAAGGGGAGATATTATCCGCCAATATGGTGGCAGCGGTTACGCGGCTGGCACTGGGCACCGCCATTTGCAATAATTTGCGTAAATTTTTGTTTTCTTGCATCAGGTAAAAATAACCATCGCGGTAGGCTGTTAGTTTTTTTAGCTCTTCTTCCATTTTGGCCAGAATTTTTTGGCTTTCTTCACGGCTTTGTAGCATAGCGGCTTGTTTTTGCAGCCAATGAATAGGCATCAATCCATTATTGAATAAGGGGGTGAGTTCATCGGTAACCATCACCCGCATTTTTTGGGTAATATCGGTTTTCTGAATGAAAAAAACCATCATCCCCATGGCCACCAGCAACAGAAAAATTCCCCGCAAATAGGGCCATAAAAAGCTGAGTTTTCTGTTATGAAATAGGCCAGCAAACAACATGATGGGGGCAATCCTAAGGGGCTAAGATGTAATGTTAAGGGCTGGGGTTAGGGTTTTGTTGATGGAGGGCGTCAATTTTTTCCCACAATTCAGCGGGTGGTTTTTTATCGATAGTTGCCAGATTAATCGAAAGCTGTTCTATATTGGTGGCGCCAATAATTGATGCGGTTAAAAAAGGCTGTTGCAGGGTAAAGGCAATGGCCATTTGCGCGGGGTGTAGATCATAAGCTCTAGCCAGCGCCATATATTCAGCAATGGCTTGATCCGCACGGCGATTATTATAGCGCGAGGGCCTAGGGTCAATAGAGCGGCGACTACCAGCGGGGATAATTCCATGCAGATATTTACCAGTTAATGAGCCACCCGCAATCGGAGAATAGGCCAATAAACCACAAGATTCGCGTAATGATATTTCTGCCAAGCCAATATCATACACACGGTTCAATAGATTATAAGGGTTTTGAATGGACACAAGGCGCGGCAGGCCATATTGTGCCGCCAATTGCAAAAAACTCATCACCCCCCATGGTGTTTCGTTGGAAACCCCAATGGTGCGAATTTTACCGCAGGCTACAAACTCGCCCAATATTTCAAGGGTTTGCTGCATGAGGGGAAGATAATCCACGCCATCTTCTTCATGCTTATAACCCAACGCGCCAAAACGATTGCTGGGTCTATCTGGCCAATGCAATTGGTAGAGATCAACATAATCGGTATTAAGCCGTTGCAATGAAGCCTCTAGCGCCGCGGTAATATTTTCTCTATCTAGCCGTGCTTCACCATTTCTAATCCAGCTAAAGGCTGGTGCCTTTCCTGCTGCCTTGGTGGCCAGAATCAGCTGTTGGCGGCGGCTGGCATCTTCTTTTAGCCATTGGCCAATAATTTCTTCTGTTTTGCCATAAGTTTGCGCGCGGGGTGGTATGGCGTATAATTCTGCCGTATCGAAGAAATTAACCCCCATCTCCACAGCTAAATTCATTTGCGCAAAGGCTTCAGCCGCAGTGTTTTGCTGTCCCCATGTCATGGTGCCAAGGCAAATTTCACTCACCATGATGTCGGTATTTCCCAAACGGCGTTTTTTCATGGCTGTTTACTATCCTGATCTGCTTGCATTATTTCGTGCAACTGTGATAGCAACAAACAGCATCATCAACAAGTTATATAAGGCCAAAAGAATGCGTGTCGCAATTATTCATGATTGGTTAGAAACTTATGCGGGCGCAGAACGGGTGTTGGAGCAACTTTTATTGTTGTATCCACAAGCAGAACTGTTCTCACTGGTGGATTTTTTACCCCCTGATGCGCGCGGTTTTTTGCAAGGCCGCACACCCACCACTAGCTTTATTCAAAAAATGCCCTTGGCGCGTAGATTTTTTCGCCATTATCTGGGGTTATTTCCTTTAGCTATTGAGCAATTGGATTTGCGTGGTTTTGATGTGGTGCTGTCCAGTTCCCATTGTGTGGCTAAAGGCGTGCGCACCGCACCCGATCAGCTTCATATTTGTTATTCACACACCCCCGTGCGTTATGCTTGGGATTTGATGGATGAATATCTGGAGCAGATGTCATTGAAAAAAGGGCCAAAATCATGGCTTATTCGCAAAATATTATTTGATTTACGCCATTGGGATGTAAGCTCCAGCGTGGGGGTGGATCATTTTGTAGCCAATTCTGCCTTTACGGCTAAGCGTATTGCCAAATATTATCGCCGTGAGGCGGGGGTGATTTATCCGCCTGTTTCGGTGGAAGATTTTACCTTGGGCACAGAAAAAGAAGATTTTTATTGTACCGCCAGCCGGCAAGTGCCCTATAAAAAAATTGATGTGATTGTGGAAGCCTTTTTGGACATGCCCGATAAAAAATTAAAAATTATTGGCGATGGTCCTGAGCATCAAAAAATAGCCGCACTCGCCAAAAATGCCCCCAATATTGAATTAATGGGCAAACAACCCTTGGCAGTATTGCGTGAAACCATGCAAAAAGCCAAAGCGTTTGTTTTTGCTGCTAAAGAGGATTTTGGTATTACCCCCATCGAGGCACAGGCCTGTGGAACCCCAGTCATTGGTTATGGGGCGGGCGCGTTGTTAGAAACAATTCAGCCCCTATCAGCGCATAATCCCTTGAAAGCAATCAATCAAACTGGCGAAGCTATAGCGCCAACGGGGGTATTTTTTCACGCGCAAACGCCGGCCGCTATTATCACGGCTATTCATAATTTTGAACAAAATCAGGCGGCTTTTAGCCCAGAGGCTTGTCGTCACAATGCCTTGCGTTTTCAGCCGCAACATTTTCGTGAACAAATTCATGGCTTAGTGGAAAAATTGCGCTAATATTTTTTGATGAGCGATCAAGAACCAGAAATTACGCCTCAATTATTGCTGCGTGTTGGAAGCGGGCTCAAAACGTGTGGCTATTGATGCGAGAACGGGTAAGATTTCTACAGATTTTGATCTTAAACTACTTTGTAGAGAAGGGGACTTAGGCCATGATTCTTCTTCTGACAGCACAATGGAGAAATATGATGGGCGCAATCACCAATTAGCCTCTCCCAAGCCATTATCAATGCCAGCAACCCAGAAAATTAGCAGTTCTAAGAATTATTTTCTTCAATAGTTAAAAAATTCATATGTATTTTGCTTGATATACCCCATATTTCTGAGTTTTGATAAACTAAACAATATAAGACAATCATGAACGAACCGGACAATGAATCAAAAGCTAAAATCGCTTCATCTCAATGGCGGCTTTTTTTCGTGGTACTCGTGCTTGGCTTATCGGGCATATTTTATGGTATATTACGAGAGCATCGTTTATATAATTCAGCGGCTTTATATATCGGGCTACCATTATTATTAGCACTCGGCTTATCCCTTAGTCCTAAAACCAAATCGGCATTGGGTGCAACAATGAAAGGCATGACAATAGCCCTATTACTGTCGGCCATTGTTTTTCTAGAAGGCTACATCTGTATTTTATTGGCAGCGCCTATATTTTACGCCGTGGGTGCTTTAATTGCCTATCCAATAGATCGGGCTTGTAAGCGAGAAGACAAAAATTCAACGCTCCAAACAGCATGTATTGCCACAGTTTTTGGGCTTCTTTCTTTGGAGGGCACCACAGAAATGACAACGGTGCCAAGGCACAATGAAATTATCGTATCCAAAATTGTGGCTGCGGACATAACAGATATTAGAAGCCAGCTATCAAAAACACCCGAATTCACTCAGGACAAACCTGTGTTTCTGAAAATCTTTCCCTATCCTGCACAAATTACAGGTCAGGGCTTAAACATCGGTGATGAGAGGGTAGCAAAATTCATTGCCTATAAACACATATGGTGGAGCAAAGTTGAAGGTGATTTGGTGATGAAAATCACAGAAAATAGCAAAGATAAAATCAAATTTGCTGTGGTCAAAGATGATAGTTACCTCAGCCATTACCTAAAATGGCAATCATCGGAGGTTTCATTGGAATCCGTAGATTCAACCCACACCAAAGTGACATGGAAACTATCCTATGAAAGAATGCTTGATCCGGCATGGTATTTTAGCCCGATGCAACGTTACGCAGCAACTCTGGCAGCCAGAGAGTTAATAGACCATGTTGCAACCCCTCATACATAATGCGGAGCTACAAAAAGCACTGTTATTGCTGATTCCTGCGGCTGCTTGGATATTCCTATTCTTGAATCGTACCTCTTCGATCAGGGAGTATTCGGGCAGCTTCCTAGCTTATGTCTGGCAAATGCAAGCTTCCTTGCTGCTGAATATCGTATTTTTAGCAAAAGAATTTTGGCAATTTGAGTCCCCCAATAATCTTTTTTATGGCGTTCCCCTTGATTTTTTAATCGGACAAGGAATAGCCTTAGGCGCCGTCAATTTTTTAGTGCTTAAAAAATATGGTTTCTGGTTACAATTGGTCGTGGCCATTATTTTTCTTCGGTTCATTTATGGTCAGTCATCAATAATTATCATTCGCCCATCATGGTGGATGGGCATAGCAGCATTCAGTGTTTTTTCTATTGCTCCATCATTGTTACTTGCAAAATGGACGGCAAACGATACGCATATTTACCTGCGTTCTATCATGCAGTCTCTAAGTTGGGCGTGCTTGTTGCTATGGTTTTTCCCATCTAGTGTTTTTCAGCATACACATTACAGTTGGGAACCGTTTCTATACCGCCCTATATGGTTTAATGCCCTGTACGCTATACCACTTATACTGCCAGCGGGGATATTATTCAGTGCCTTACAACAATTTGCCAAAGAAGGTAAGGGCACAGCTTTTCCTTATGACCCACCCAAAACGCTTGTTACAAAAGGTGTGTATGCTTATCTCTCTAATCCCATGCAGTTAGGAATATGTTTAATAATGGCATGGTGGGGGGTGGTGATTGAATGTTCTTTGGTATCTTTATCCGCCGTAATAGCTGTTTTTTTATTTATCGTGTTTAAGGATATTTGTAATGGCAGTTGTGCTATTGGTGAGACTGATCCCAACTGGGCTGTTTACCAAAAAGAAGTGCCAAAATGGATTCCACGCAAAACGCCTTGGAAACCAACATGCCCTAGTTAAGATAATAGCTGAATGAGAAAATCTGGGTAGATTTTCCACGCCAATAATCCGGCTAACCCCATGACAACACCAAAAATGGTGGGTAAAATCGCCAGCGTTTTTGTACCAAGGGATGTCCCGCCAATAAACCCACGGCCACGGAAATAGCTGTATCGCTTAAATCAAACTGATCATCGCAAAAATTGAGATTCATCATAATTTTTTTGACCCTGCTCAGCCTTAGCCTTTAACGCTGCCTTATGCTGTTCTAGCTCGGCATGTTTTTGCTTAAGCCTCTTCCAAACTTTTCTTTAGCCCATCCGCAAGGCGAGCGGGGGAGGTGGTTAATGCCATTTCCTACTGCTTTACATCAATAGCCGCCATATCGGTGCGCACATGCAGTGCCTGATATCATCCCCAATCATCAATTTTATTGGCCTGATTGAGCTGCATATTTTGGTTGATGTTATCATCCTTCACCTTGCAGATAGCTGAAAAGCTAATCAGCAAGGCGATGGTGATAGCAATAATATTATTAAAACGCTTTTTACTATCGCTTATGGGATGTTAGTGTCTTAATACGTCATCACTTTCTTCTGTAGCAATAGCTGGTGCAGCGGCGGGCACAGAAGCTTCTGCTTCTACCCACTCAATGGGCTTGGGGTTTTGTACCAAGGCTAAACCCAATAGCTCATCAATGGCAGAAATAGGGATAATTTTTAAGCCACGCTTCACATTATCTGGAATATCCGCCAAATCTTTTTCATTATCTTTAGGGATAATGACAGTTTTTAGCCCACCACGCAGCGCTGCCAGCAATTTTTCTTTCAAGCCGCCAATCGGTAAAACCCGCCCGCGCAGGGTGATTTCCCCAGTCATGGCCACATCCTTGCGCACTGGAATTTCAGTGAGCACGGAAATAATCGATGTTACCATCGCTACCCCAGCCGAAGGCCCATCCTTAGGGGTTGCCCCTTCAGGAACGTGAACGTGAATATCTTTCTTTTGAAAAATATCGGGCTTAATGCCCAATTGTGGGGCGCGGCTCTTGATAAACATCTCGGCTGCTTGTACCGATTCTTTCATCACATCGCCCAATTTTCCGGTCATGGTCACGCGGCCTTTACCCGGCAGGGTCACCGCTTCAATGGATAGCAACTCGCCGCCCACTTCTGTCCACGCCAAACCAGTGGTAACGCCCACCATATCTTCCATTTCCGCTTCACCGAAGCGGTATTTCTGCACGCCGGCATATTTTTCTAAATTGCGGCGGGTAATGGCCACCTTGGTTATTTTTTTCAACAAAATATCCTTAATGGCTTTGCGGCACAGATTGGCCAATTCCCGCTCTAGGCTCCGCACGCCAGCTTCACGCGTGTAATAGCGAATTAAATCGCGCAAGGCATCGTCGGAAATAGAAAACTCAGTTTTTTTCAACCCAGCGGCCTTGATGTTTTTATCAATAAGGTGACGCTTGGTAATTTCTACCTTTTCATCCTCGGTGTAGCCCGGAATACGGATAATCTCCATCCTATCCAGCAAGGGCTGCGGCATTTTTAAGGAGTTAGCGGTACAAACAAACATTACATCCGAAAGATCATAATCCACTTCTAAATAATGATCGTTAAAGGTAGCGTTTTGTTCAGGATCCAACACCTCCAGCAGCGCCGAGGATGGATCGCCCCGCCAATCTGCTCCTAATTTATCAATTTCATCGAGTAAAAATAAAGGGTTAGAGGCCTTAGCTTTTTTCATGCCCTGCACCACTTTACCCGGCATAGAGCCAATATAAGTACGGCGATGCCCGCGCACTTCAGCTTCATCGCGCACGCCGCCCAGCGACATGCGTACAAAATTTCTGCCCGTGGCTTTAGCAATGGATTTACCCAACGAGGTTTTCCCCACCCCCGGTGGGCCCACCAAGCATAAAATAGGGCCTTTAACCTTATCCACCCGTTGTTGCACGGCTAAATATTCTAAAATGCGCTCTTTTACTTTATCCAAGCCATAATGATCGGCATTCAGCACCTTATCGGCTACCCGAATATCTTTTTTTACCTTGGTACGCTTGCTCCACGGAATGGAGAGCATCCAATCCAGATAATTACGCACCACCGTGGCTTCCGCCGACATTGGACTCATGCTGCGCAATTTTTTCATTTCGGCTTTAATTTTTTCTGCCGCTTCAGGTGAAAATTTGGTTTTGTTGATGCGCTCTTCCAGCTCGGCCATTTCATCACGGCCTTCTTCGCCTTCGCCCAGCTCTTTCTGAATGGCTTTCATTTGCTCATTCAGATAATATTCACGTTGGGTTTTTTCCATTTGCCGCTTCACGCGGTTACGAATGCGTTTTTCCACCTGCAATACGCTGATTTCACCTTCCATAAAGGCAAAAACTTTTTCCAACCGCTGACTAGCAGAAAGAATTTCCAACAATTCCTGTTTTTCGCCAATTTTTAAGGCCAGATGCGAGGCAATGGTATCCGCCAATTTGCTGGCATCTTCCAATTGATTGATCGACACCAGAACCTCTGGGGGGATTTTTTTATTAAGCTTAATATATTGCTCAAATTGTGAGACCACCGCGCGTGCTAGCGCGTCTCTTTCTTCGCTATTTTCTTCTTCGCCCATTTCCATGGCTTCTGCATGGGCTTGAAAGAAATCAGGGTTTTCGGTAAAGCGCACCAATTTGGCGCGTTTGGTGCCTTCTACCAGCACTTTTACCGTGCCATCCGGCAATTTTAATAATTGCAACACGGTGCCAATAGTGCCCACGCGGTACACATCATCGGGGCCCGGATCATCGGTGGCGGCATTTTTTTGAGTGACCAGCAAAATTTGCTTATCTTCTCTCATCACATCGTCGAGCGCGCGCACGGATTTTTCCCGCCCAACAAATAGCGGCACAATCATGTGGGGAAAAACCACAATATCACGCAACGGCAATACCGGATACACAGCTTTATTGGTCATTCTATCCCCCTCATTTTCTCAAGATGCTTATATTATAATGTAAGCACCGCCAGAATTATCGTTTCAACTCTTAATAGATGATGCTTGATCTCTGTTATTCAAGCCTTAACAAGCATTATCTTATAGTTGAAAGATAAGTGTAGAACATTTTTATTGGAGCTGTCAGCAGGAAAAATAATCCATAAGGTGGTTATTTTTTTAGGAAAAATACTATTTTTAATGAATAAGCAAAAAATTTTATTGAATAGGAGAATATAGAACGTAATTTCTATTTTTTTTTTGATTTCAGATCACCAGCATCTATAAAACTTAAGCCTTTCTGGATGCTTTTTTAGCTGAATAACAACTTATTCTACAAGGCAATGGTACTATAATAAAATTAGTAGCTGCATGTAGCAGATTCTTGAATTATTGGCCAACGCAGCCATTGCCTGCTCTTTGCGTTCCCCTTAGGGGGTCATCATATTTAACTTCGCTCGGATCATTTTTAATTTTGTTGGTTTGGCTGGCGTAATATTCTCTACGGCAAAAACTGGTTCACTTGTTTTTTTATCAGCATATTGGGAAGAGGTTATATCATGATCGCTGTGTAAAGGAATGACATGCACATGACAGTGAGGTACACCAAATCCAGAAATTACAATTCCTACACGCAAAGGAGTGAGTTCTTCTCTTATTTTACCCGATAATTTTCTAGCAACTGAGATAAGATGATGTGATGTATTGTCATCAAGATCAAAAAAATGATCGACATGTGTCTTGGGAATAATTAGTGAATGCCCCGGTCTTATTGGTCTTGTATCAAGAAACGCTACACAGGCATCATCTTCATACATTTTATGTGCTGGAGCAGATGACGATACTATATCACAAAATATGCAGGTAAGGCTTTTTTTATCAGAAGACATGTTAATTTTTATCTATTAGAGGTTATGGATAATAAAGTAACACAATTTATAAAATTTTCAATTTGTAATATTGTTTCTTGCCAACCTTTAATATGCTACCGTCTTTGTAATCAAGAGGCGCATCGTGCGGTTTATCAGCCTTTATAGTAGCAGGGCTAATTTTACCCATATCAATAGATATGGCGTTGCCATTAAATAATGTTCTTATTTTAGAAAAATTCATTTCTGGGTTGGCAGCTTGCACCAATTGCAACACATTCAGTTGAGGTTCAACAATAATCTCTTGAGCTGCAGAGATTGTTTTTCTGGAATATCTATCTAAAAACAACTCTTTCTCTTGTGTGGCTATTTCTGTGCCATGATAACGTGCCACTATTTCATATGCTAAAATAGATTTTGCTATCATCGGGTTTTGTTGTTCTATCTCAAGTTGATTTGTTATTTTACTAATCTCGTTGTTTGATAAGCCTGTATAAGTGCTGAGATATGGGATAATCAAATGATCGGGGATAGACATGGCTTTGCCAAATTTATCCGTGGGGGTATCCGCTAATGCTATATAGTTGCCAAGGCTTTTACTTTGTTTAGCTTTTCCATCAATGCCAGCAGTTATAACGCTTGTAATGATAGTTTGTAATTGAGGGATACCGAATTTTTCTTGAAAGAAGCGCCCCATACTTTCGTTAAAAAGTTGATCTGAGCCAACAATTGTTAAATCTGATTTGAGTACAGCTGAATCATATCCTTGTAAAATAGGATAAATCATTTCGTGCATTCTTATTTCGTGACCATTGGCAATGCGTTCTTGAAACATATCGCGTGAGATGAGGTGTGCATGACTAACCATAGAGAGTAAATCTAGCATGTCTTTTGCACTCATGGTATCAAACCATTCTGAATTACGCCGCACTTCAAATAGGTCTGGATCTTTTCGTAAAACAATGCCCACTTGTTCTATGAAAGCTTCAGCATTAAGATTTATTTCGTCTTTGGATAAAATAGGGCGGGTTGAAGATTTGCCCGTTGGATCACCAATCTGTGTGGTGTAATCACCAATTAAAAAAACAACCTTGTGACCAATATCCTGTAATTCACGCATCATCCATAAATTGACAGCATGGCCTAGGTGTAAAAATGGTGCGGTGGCGTCAACACCGTATTTTATGATGAGTTGACGATCAGCAGAAAAAATTTTTTCTGCATCCATCGAACCTATTGTTTGGGC
Source organism: Alphaproteobacteria bacterium (assembly GCA_049318825.1). GTDB lineage: Bacteria > Pseudomonadota > Alphaproteobacteria > JBMOFM01 > JBMOFM01 > JBMOFM01. Next base: position 153,320 of record JBMOFM010000002.1, read on the forward strand.
CACATTGCGCTCAAATAATTCTCTGTTTGACATATATTCACAATCCAAGATCAAATCTATATTTCTTGTAATATAAACTAATATTAATAAAAAACAATATATTTAGGTAAAAAAAACTATTTTTTTACCTTAGTTTTTCAGCACGGCCATTTTTTTGGTGGGAGGAATCAATTCCTGACATGGCCGTAAAGAATAACCTTGGTTAACATTAGCACTTTTATTAAAGGCCGTCATGATGTTTCCATTGTTTCTTTCTGGCCAATTATTCAAAATAGGAAGCAATTGGTTTTCAATATAAGATCCTACAACAGAACGCCATTCCCAATCTTCACCTTTTCTGTAAACCTCTTCTATCCTTTTAAGTTGCTGTGTATTAAAATCTGAAACCTGTTCCATGATTTGGAAGGCTGCATTATCTCTGGGGATAGGAGTGCGTGGTTCATCAAGTAGAATGCTTCTTACCTCATCATCTGGTGTAATAACATTGATTGATGAACCCGGAAGGCTTTTAGACATTTTATGATGACCACCTAAACCACGTATAATCCGTCCATAAATTCCAGCAATATTCATCTCAAGCCCCATCCGTTCACTAACGGTTTTGGCCAATTTTACATATTTATGTTCTTCAAGCCCAAGCATTACCATAACATTTTTATAGCCATCTTCTGTGTGTAAATGGATAAAATCAGCAATCATTAAAGTAAGAGATTGCTTCATGCCAAAAGACCAGCCTTCATAAATGCCAGCTTTTTTATAAGCATCGGCACAATCTTCTGTGGCTTCTTCAAAGTCGCGATCGGTAAGATAGTTCGATACCATGAACGCAGTTCTATTAATTTCAGGGTGTGAGTATTGATCCCTAATTATTCCTGTATCGGTATTATAGCCAAAAGAACGCGCAAATCCTTCAAAGCCTCTGGCATAGTTTCTTACAGAATCCAGAGACTGATTTCTGGCATTCATCGCATCCAGATCACCTAAAACAAGCTGAGTAGGAATTCCTGCATTGCTTAATTCAACAATTTTAATTATTTGTGAAATTGACCCGAGATGAGGATTACCACTCATACCAAAGCCTGTGGTAATAATTGTTTTTTCGCCTTTAAGCAGACCATCGGAAATAACATCGCCATTATGGTGACAAACAAATTTTCTTTTAAGATATTCGCCATCAAGCCCCAAAAGACCAAAATCCATGGGTGAAAAGTCAACCTCGCTATATCCATGATCTAATAGAACACCAGCGTAATATTCATCATTAAATCTGTTGGATGTGTCTTGAGGCATGGTTTTTCCTTATAAAGTGACAAGGGTTTTTAATGAACAGCCGTTTGATTTTGTAATCGATGCTTCCAGTGCTTGAGTAAAAGAAGAAAAAGCAAACCTTTTAGAAATTATTTTTCTAAATAAAGGCTGATGATTGCTAATAATGGTGAGGGCAGCCATAAAATCATCGCGTTGATCATGGATAACAAATGAGTTGACACCCAAAATCTGTGCTTCTCGATAAAACAAATGGCGGGCATTAAAATTGAGAATAAATTCTGGATCATACACACCAAGAATGGCGATGACGCCCCCAATAGCTATATGAGAAACAGCCATATTAAAGGTATCGTTCTGACAACGACCCACTGTTTCGATGATAAGATCATAAGATGAATGCTCATTAAAATCTTGATAATGATGAGTGGCGATTTCTTTTAGTTGCTCAAGATTAGCAGGGTGTTTGCCCATGATTGAAATGGTAGAATGGGGATATTTTAGAGAAATGCCTGCAATGCAACAGGCTGCAACAGTTCCATCGCCAATGATAAGAACGTTAATATTTTTTTGTTCCATGGATAATTTTGACAGCATATTATTGATTACGGCCATGCCATCCACCAGACAGCACAATTCCATATCAAAATTATCAGGCACTGTATAAACAGATTTTTCTGGAACTTTTACTTTTTCTGTAAATGCACCAGATCTATTTTTGCCCATTAAAATGGGATTTGAGCAAAATTGTGTTTTATGCTGCATGCAATTATCGCAATAACCACAGGAAATGATTGGATTAACAACAACTTTATTATTCAATAATTCCGGACGGTTGCTTTGGATAACTATACCGCCAAATTCATGACCAAGGACAATCGTTTCATGATCTTCAACATTCAGTCTTATTCTGTTGAGATCGCTACCGCAGATACCAACACTATGAACCTTAATAATAACTTCATTTTCATGCGGCAATAAAAAAGGCTCGGCTATATCTTGCATAACCCAAGTCGCCTTGCCTTTTTCTTTAAGTAATGCCTTCATTCTATGCTTCTTGAGTAGCCTTTACAAAATCATTCAAAACGTCACGCGGTGCGCCTTGTTTAATAAGGGTTTCTGCGATTTCTATGCCAACATCAAGGTTTTTTACAATACCAGATTCTGCCATCATGAATGCGGCGTTAACGCAAATCATATCCTGATAAGGGCCAGGCAATTTCCCTGAAGCTACTTGTAAAAATATTTCTTTTTGCTCTGCTAGAGATTGTCCTTGTGAAAGATTTTTTAATGTATCTTTTTTTGTGGCGTATCTTTTTAATGTTTGTTGGGTGCGCAGTTTCCCTCTTTGTCCTTCTTTAATTGATACCCAAGAGTTTTTGCTCAGATGACAAAATTCATCCATAAAGTGCGTGTTATCAGGGCTTGAACAAACCACGGTGAAATTTTTCAAGCCTCTCTCTAAGAGAACTTGGGACGATATATCAACATAAGGTACGCTTAAACCAAAAATAAGGTGATCAAGTTTAATCGGAGACAGTAATGCTGGAAATGCAAGCGATAATGCATGAGGGGCTAAAAATTTACCACCATACGCTGCATCAAAACGTGGAATCTGATTTTCAATTGAAAAAGCAGCAAATCGGGTTTGCTGTAATATTTCTACCATATTATGCTGGGGCATTTTCAATTTCGCCCCACACATTTCCAAAATATCGGAAGAGCCAGTTAACGATGAGGTGGAGTGAGATACTGGTTTTGCAAAATAGGCACCATAACTAGCAACCACTAAACCGGCTAATGTTGAAATATTAATGGTTTTTATCCCTTTTTTCCCGCTACCAACAGCACCAATAAGCACTGAATTTTCAGGCAGTTTGGGACGCAAGCTTTTATTGAGAAAAAACTCATCCATTCCTGTTGCCGCATCTAAAAATCCATGCACTTCTGCTGTTGTGATGCCTCTTGCCATGGGGGCATTCAAAAGTACGCCTAAATAGATTTCTTTTTCTAAATTTCCATCCTGCTGCAACAAATATCCTAACGCCTTATAGGCTTCTTGCCGTGAGAGAGCTTTGCGGGTGTTTAGCAAATAAAGGGCATGGGTCAAATCACTGAGAGAAGAGTAAACGCTGCTACTAACATCATGTTTTTTAGATGCAATAAAATTAGTTTGGTTTACCTGCATATTATTAAGCATCTTTTCCTCTTGAGCAATTCGACAATCGATTGTTATAAAAATTTCGCTTATTTTTATCGATAATTTTTGATTGTATTTGGGGTAATGTCAAGCTTTTTGTTGCGATATTTTATTTCTTATTGTAATTAAAAAGCTTGAGATAAATTTATTTTGTAATTAAATTACAAAAAATGGTGGATGATGCGATAGAAGTGGCGAGGTAAAGATAGCGCTAGCCGATTGATTTTGTGAGGGTCTATACAGTTCATCTGCTCTTTTCAATTTTATCAGCCCTTACCCCTAATAACTTACGGTAAGGTTGAATGAGCCGCTATAATTACCGGGGCTTTGGTTTTTTTCGGCGGTGATAACAGCACCCGTGGCAAAGCTATCGCTGCCATCCTTGCTTAATTTGCGTACCTGTGTGCCGCCAGAAATTAAGGAGGGGTCAAAATTCACCCGCAACGAGCTGCTGCCATTGCTTAATATTTGGCTGCCAGCGGGCATGGTGATGCTGTAGGGCATGTTGGCTTCCCCCGCTACTTGAAAACGGGCGGGTTTGGGGGCGCCGCCAGCTAAGGCTATTTCTCCAGAAACATTGCGTGTGCCATCGGGTTTCAACACAATATCGCCGCCGCTATTACCCACGGAAAATCGACCAAAATCCATATCGTCCAATTTGGTGGTGGAAATAGTGCTCACAATATTAACCACTACCTGAAAATTGGCTGAACCGCTGCTTTCAGCGCGTAGGCTAGAAGAATCAAGCAACAAGGTGCCACTCAGTGCCAGCACTGATATGGAAAAGGCTAATTTCTTTTCAAAAAATTGAAAAATCTTCATTGTTACACCCGGTCTTTCTCTCCAGGGCTGCTCAATATATCTCTCCATGAGATAAGACATATATCGACCAGCTGCTTACGCTTTTTGTAATAACTATATCATTTTATTCTACGCACCCCTTCCATTGGGTGGGGGTGCGAGGTTGCAGTCGCAACCTTTATAGCCAATAGTTTTGTACCTTTTTATTTTGCATTGGCTATATGTTGTAATTTTATTACACAATAAGGCCACTTAAAGCAAGGTTAACAAGTGAGGAATGTGGCGATATAAATACAAGAAATATAAGTATATAACCAATTGCTATGGTTAATTCAAAGTAAATAGCCGCAGTGTGTGGGTTAATTTTATAGTATAGAAATGGTTTATACTTTATTTTGTAGTTAATATTTGCTTATCCATACAATATTCACGCAGTTTTTCTAGGCATGATTGGTAATTGGGTTGAAAATTATGTTCAACCCACCACGCACGCACAGCTTTCAGGGCGTTGCCCACCATCTGGCCTTGTAAGCCCAATGCCATGGCATCATGGCCGTTGAGCGGAAAAATAGCAGGTTGCCAAGCTTTAAGGGCTAACATGGCTTGTTGCAGGCTCATAGGCGAAATTTGCCCCCGCGCTGCTTGCAGCATCATTATATCCATGGCCATGGGGGCGCCATGCGCATCCGCCAGTGCTTGCCAGCATAAATTTTTATGGGTGAGCAGTAATAACAATTGTTGTTGTTGTTGGCGCGATAAATGCCAAGCTTTGCCTAAAAATTCTGCACTGAAACCATCGGATAATAAAGCCGCTAAACGCAAAAGCCAATGGGCGGGGTGGGCACATAATTGTTCCATGGTCAGTAGGGTGGGCAGATATTGCGTTGATGAGCGTGGTAATAATTCTGCCCATAAATGGGTGTGCTGCATTAAGGCCACGGCTTCCAACACCCGTGGATGGGCCAGAATTTTTTGCATTTCGGCGGCTATTCTTTCCCCCGATAACAGTGCTAATTGCGGGGCATGGCGTTGAATGGCTTCAATGGTGCTATTATGGGGAGGGCGGCGGCCAAAACGCATGGAAAAGCGAATAAAACGCAGCATCCGCAAATAATCTTCACGGATTCGCTGATCGGCATCGCCAATAAAACGCACAACCCCCTGTTGTAAATCCTCTAAGCCGCCCACATAATCGGTAATTTCTCCGTGGCGGTTGGCATATAAAGCGTTAATCGTAAAATCCCGCCGCTTTGCATCTTCTGGCCAGCTTTGGCCATAGATCACTTTTGCGTGGCGACCATCGGTTTCTATATCGTGGCGCAGGCTGGTAAGTTGAAATTCTGTGCCGGCTAATAATAATGTCCAAGTGCCAAATTCTACGCCAGTGGGCACTAATTTCACCTTGCCCTGTAATTTCTCTGCTACTGCTGTGGGGGGAAGGGGGGTGGCTAAATCAATATCCGCAGGGGGGATGCCCAATATAGCATCGCGCACACAACCGCCCACCAAACGGGCCTCAACATCATGAGCGGCCAGAATATCCCACAAGGCACATAAAGGGGTGTGGGCAAAAATAGTGGCAATATCCACAATCACTCAAATTTTTCTCCCACCAATTTGCCATTTTCCATATGGGCTGGCACATATTTTTTTTGCGGTGCATGCTGCTGTGCGCTGGTTATTACCCCATATAACAGCACCATTATTACACACGCAATGCCCAGCCAAAATAAGCGAAGCCATGGGGTGGTTTTTTGGGCATTTTTTTCTTTATTTTCAAATAACAGCCAAAAATAATAGGCCAGAAAAGGCAATAAAAAAGGAATGATGATGGATAAAAATGCCCGCATTACTTACCGGCCTTGCTGGATTTATTGGTTTTATTGCTTGCAGCAACAGGGGCTGGTGGTGGTGTTAGACTTTGTGCCAGCCTTGCTTTTAAGGCTTCATAACGCAGCATATTTTTATCCAATTCCTTGCCGCCCAATTCAATACTGGCCACACTGCGCGACTCTTCATTTTTACCTTGTAAGGCTAGTGCCAGTGCCAAATTATAGCGTGCCGTGGGAGAGCTATTGGGGCTATCGCATAGGGGGCGCAATAATTGTTCCGCCTTTTCTAATTGGCCAGAAAGAAGGTAGGAAAAAGCCAAATTATTCACCAGCATCGGGTTAGAGCCAATACTGGCCATGGCTTGTTGGTAACTGGCCTGTGCTTCTTTATGTTGACCCAGCATATCCAAGGCAATGCCAAGGCCACTCCATATTCTGCTATCATTTTGTTTAGCTTGCTTGGGCGGTACATATTTGCGAAAATGATCGCGAGCGGCCATGGCCTCCCCCCGTTGTAACAGGGCATTGCCCAACCCGATAATCGCTTCATTATGGTTGGGGGCAATGGCCAGTACAGCTTGCCATGTTTTTTGAGCGGCTTCAAAATTTTCCATTTTATTGAATAAAACGGCCAGCCGCAATAAAGGCTGCAAAGATTGTGGATGCAAGGCATTAGCCCTAGCATAAAGACCGGCCGCCACATTATTATCGCCCTTTTCTTCACTGCGGGCGGCCATTTCCATCAGGCGGTTCATATCTTTCAAATCGGCGGAAGCCAAGCTGGTGCTAGGCGCAGAATTATTACCACTGCAAGCCGCCAGTAATAACAGGGTTGTGTATAATAAAGGAAAAATACGCCTTCTGGTTGTGATGTTTATCACGCTATTCTTGAAATAATATATCAAGAAGCTATAAAAGCGAACCGGAATTAGGAGTTTGTTAACAAAAATCACCAATGTCATTTACCGATTATTATGGATATTCATGTCACCATCTTAAACATGGATACACAAAAAACAACCACAACCAAAAGCACGGCCAAATCTCCTCCTAAAAACACCCTAAAAAACACAGTAACAGTGAAAAATGGGGCGGTAAAAAATGGGGTTGATGTGGCTTCCCTGCCCCCAGGGCTGAACGAGATTCCGCGCTTGATTGAGCGGCTGCACCGTCATTTTCTGGATGTGGTGCGGGTTAATCTTAACCGTTTGGGCATTGATGATATAACGCCGGTGCAATATATGATGCTGAGCAATATCAGCAATGAAATATCGGTGCGTGATTTAATTGGCCGTGGCCATTATTTAGCTTCTAGTGCCTCTTATAATTTGAAACATTTGGTGGATCAAGGCTATGTGGAGCGCCAAGCATGGGAGCGGGATAAACGCTCGGCAAGGCTGCGGCTTTCTGAAAAAGGGCTGGAATTGTGCCAAAATATGAAAGGGCTGGAGGTTCGTTTGGCTTCTAGCCTTGCCGATGCCTTGGGCGAGGTGCATGAGGTAGAAATTACTTACCGCACCCTCAGGCGTTTAGAGCGGCGCTGGTCGGATGCGGTGCATTATATCGACCCGTTAGATGATGATTAATAAAAGCAGCAATGCTGATAAAGGGGTTTATTTTTTTACCTCGGCTGTGGTCGAGAAATCTTGTGGAAATTTCATAAAGCCTAGGCGCAAGGCATTAGCAATGGCTATTATATCAATAAATTCCTGCAATAGAGCCGCTTGTACGGGGCTAATATAACCGGCGGCAGCAAAGCCCATGCCCACTAGTGAAAGAGCCATGCCACCAATGGCGCTTTGTAAAGCAATCAGGCGTAATCTGGCACTGATATGCAATAATTGATCAACCTTAGTCAGAGAATTTTCCATAATCACCACGCCGGCCGCTTCTGCGGTAACGCTGCTATGCTGGCCAAAAGCAATGCCCACGGTGGCACAAGCAAGGGCTGGGGCATCGTTAATGCCATCGCCCATAAATAGGGTGGGGTTTTTAGCAGTTTCTGCGCGCACAATCGCCACTTTTTGTTCAGGGCTTTGAGAGGCTAGGGTTTCTTTAATGCCCAGCAATTCAGCCAGATAGGTTACTTCTGTTTCTCTATCGCCCGATACCAGCATAATTTTGTTAAATTGGTGTGATGGTCCAAGGTGGCTAATAAAGGATTTTCCATCAATTCTAGGGGCATCACGCAAGCGCAAGGTGGCGGCATATTGATCATCGATCATGATAATACATTCTAAGCCAGCGGCGGTGGCTGGCAATAAAGCGGCAATTTCTGGTTGGGTTTGTAATAATTTTTTACGGTGGGTCACGCTAATTTTGTGCCCGTCCACCATGCCAGTTAAGCCTTGCCCCGGTTTTTCTGAAATGCTTTCAGCTTGCAATAAGGTAAGATCAGCGGCCTTGGCGGCTTGTAAAATGGCACTGGCTAGGGGGTGTTTAGAATAGCGTTCTAGGCTGGCAGCATATTGTAACACATCATTTTTATGCAGATTATTGGCAGGCAATATATCGGTCAGTTCTGGTTTGCCGTAGGTTAAGGTACCGGTTTTATCAAAAATAGCGGTGCGGCAGGTGGGTAAACGCTCTAAAATGGTGGGGTCTTTAATAATAATCCCATAACGCGCGGCAATGGAAATTGCTCCAATAATGGTAATGGGAATGGCGATAATCAGTGGGCAGGGGGTGGCAATCACCAACACCGATAGAAAGCGCATAGCATCGCCCGTGAGCAGCCACACAATAGCCGAGAGGATGAGGGCAAACACCCCAAAAGCGCCACCTAGCTGATCCCCCAAGCGCCGCAATTGTGGCCGCTTTTGTTCGGCATCTTGCATCACGCTCATGATTTGGGCATAGCGCGAATCAACGGGCAGTTTTTCAGCGCGCATGGTAAGCACCGCCTCGCCATTAATAGCGCCTGAAAGCACCCCCACCCCAGGGGCTTTGGCCACGCTGTAGGGCTCCCCCGTGAGATAGGATTCATCCATTGAACCATGGCCTTCAATCACTACCCCATCAACGGGCGCGGTTTCATGGGGAAAGATGATAATCTCATCGCCAATGGCAATATCATGCAGGGCAATTTCTTCCATTTCCGCCCCTTTTTTGCGGCGCGCTTTCGAGGGCATCCGTTCAGAAAGTGCCCGCAGCACAGAAGAGGCCTTACGCATGGCATAAGCTTCTAAAGCCTGCCCACCAGAGAGCATGATAATAATTAAAATAGCCGCCAGATATTGTTGTAATAAAGCGGCCGCGGTGAGTTCTATAATCCCTAGAAAATCAGCGCCAATATTGCCCTTTAGCAACTTGCTACCAATTTGCCAAAGTAAGGGCAGGCCACCCAAAATAATGACCAACAATAAGGGCATGTCGGCCAATTCTATATTTATAGGCAGCAATTGAGGAAGGGGAGCGAGCACAGCGCCATAGTGCCATGCTATAGAAAAATGCAGCATAATGGCCAGTAAGCTGGCCAATAATAAACCAATATGCCAACGGGAAGAAAGCAGCGGTGTTTTTTTTATAGGCGTTTCTTTTATAGGTAATGTGGGGGCTTGTGTGGGCATGTTTCACTCGTGTTTTTTGCGGCTCCAATTCATGGCGGCCATTATAAGCATCAGCCATGCCAGCATTAATATCGTACCGCCCAAGGGGGCTAGCTTTTTAAGGCTATCTTCTCCCGTAAGGGCGGCGCCATAAATGCTGAAACTGAATAAACAGATGCCAATGATCAATAGCCATGCCGACCAGACAATGCGCCGATAACTGGCCAGTTGCAAGGGCAAGCAACGCACAATACCCATAATAGTCACCATCACCGCATGTAATAGTTGATATTGTAAGGCAATGGTTACGGAATGATATGATTCGGGTGAAATATGTTGTTTCAACCCATGTTCGGCATAAGCACCAAAAGCAATAGCACTCAGCCCCAATAACCCACCAATACATAGCAACGGGTTGAATGATGGGGTGGGTTTTGTCATGTGTTTTATTCCTTGATTATTTCTAACAACTTGTAAAAACCAACATTAAATGGCCAGCATGAAATGAGCCTGAATTCAATGAATAGGTAATAGCAGGCGCGGCGATCGGCTATTCGAAATTATGGCTTTTTTTGATATAGGATGCTGGAAATAACTCTAATAAAGTACCTCCAGACCCTAACCTGCCATATAGAGAAAGAGAAGGGGATTTATGGAATTTCTGCACCTGATACTGCATAATATATTGTCACCAGCTATATTATTTTTTGCCCTTGGTATAGCAGCGGGGTTCGTGAAATCGGATCTTGAAGTGCCGGCTAGCATTAGCCGTTATTTATCGCTCTATTTGATGATGGCGATTGGTTTCAAAGGGGGCGTGGCCATTGCTAACACGCAAGATATTAATAGTGAAGTGCTGCTAACAATAGCCGCTGGCATTAGCATCGGCTTTTTGCAGCCTTTTCTGGCCTATGCTTTATTGCGCCTTACCTCTACACTCGATAGCCCAACCGCTGCCGCTGTTGCCGCGCATTATGGCTCAATTAGTATGGTAACCTTTGCAACCGCGGCAGCATTTTTGAAAAGCAGTGATGTGGTGTATGCAGGCTATGTGGTGGCCATTTTGGCCTTAATGGAAGCGCCTGCCATTCTTTCTGGCCTGTTTATTGCCCACCGCGCCGCGCCGCAAACCAAACATGCCCATGAGGAAAAGAAGCTGAGTCGTGAGATATTTACCAATGGTGCTATTCTGCTTTTATCGGGGGCATTTCTGATTGGTGGCATTACGGGCCAATCGGGAATGGATAAGGTAGCAGGGTTTTTAGATACGCCATTTCAGGGCATTTTATGCCTATTTTTGCTGGATATGGGGTTGTTGGTGGCAAAAAACCTGCATCACCTGAAAGGATTTACTTGGCCATTAGCACTATTTGGCATTTATATGCCATTAATTGGCGCTGCTATTGGTTTATTGAGCAGCTGGATGATTGGGCTGGATGTGGGAACGGGAACATTATTCACCGTGTTGTGTGCCAGCGCTTCTTATATTGCTGTACCCGCGGCTATGCGCTTGGCGCTACCCGAAGCAAAGGCCGCAATTTATGTGCCCATGAGTTTGGCCATTACTTTTCCTTTTAATGTAACGCTGGGCATTCCATTATATTTTGCCCTAGCGGGTAAGCTGCTACTGACGCATTAAATCATCAGGGATTAACCCATCAGGAGAAAACATGAAAAAACTGCTTATTGCTGGCCTGTTACTGAGCTTATTGACAAGCACAGCTTTTGCTGGGGAATGCGGCGATCATCATAAAAATCACGCAGGATGAAATTTTTGCCCAACAAAAAGCATGGGGCGATGGTATTGTGGCCATTGGCGCTGCTAAGGATCATAAAAAAGCTGCCATCGAGCATATTAATAAGCTCTATGGTTATGATATAGGGCCAGTATTATTCAAGCCAACCAAAGCGGCAATTATTGAATTTCGCGATACAAAAGAAGAAGCCCTTTCCTATTTTGTGGGTGGAAAAGAGCCAGAAGATGATGGTTTTGCCTTGGCACCCTTCACCAAAGTGCGTTTCGATAATAAAGGCATCATCATCAATTGCGATTCAGCCTTAGCCATGGGCAATTATTATTTCACCAAAACCGATGGTCAAGAAATTAAGGTGGATTACAGTTTTGGCTATGTTGAAGATAAAGAAGGGCATTTGAAAATTATCCTGCACCATTCTTCACTGCCCTATAAGCCAGAAGCAAAATAATTCACAGCCCTAACCCCTAATATCGCCGTTCAGTTTAAGGGTGGCTAGAATGTTCATAGGCCTTGATGAATAAGCGAAGAGCATTGGCGGTTTCAGCGATAATAAATTCTGCCAAATGCTCGGATATTTCACGCTTTTCAGTGCCTTGACCGTGGGCGCTATCTTTATTGCGGGTTTTGGCAACAAAAGCTTGTAGGTATTCCGTTAGCTTTTCAAACCCCCCATATAAATATTCTTTACCAAATAAGTTATTTTTCATCACCATCTCCAGTAAAGGTTTTGCCGTTTGTTTCTTTTCTTCAAGCGGCCATCCCCGTTTATGGCAAATAATTTTAAGGGTGGTTTCAAAGGCTTTATTGCAGGCCACAATCGCTTCTTCTAGTAAGCCATCGCGATAATGCTGATGGGCTTGCATAAATTCAGCATTAGCATTGGCAAATACAGGGTTGGTGAGTAAAAGAAGCGCTGGTTTAATAATCTGTTGATGGGTGAATTCATTATCTTTTCTAATGATCTGACCATTTTCAAAAGCATAACCCACACCATGCTCACGAAAACGCTGATTCAAGATCTTGATTTGGTCTTCCAGAATAAATTCAAATTTTCTGAACAATAACTCTACAATATCTAGCAAACGATCTACATTCGTAGCTTGAAAGAAATATGCTTTAATTCTATTAAATGGAAAAGTCTCGCTGTAGTCAAAAGGTGATTGAGGATCTTTTTTGACAAAATCTCTGTATTCAGTTTGATTAACTAATGTAAAAAGACCATATTCTTCTTTTAGTTTTTGTTCTATCTCTTCGATTCCATCAGTAAGAAAAGAATCATCAGGAGTAATATATCTCTCCAATAAATAAAATATCTGCACCTTTAATGGCTCAGGGAAATGATCATAGGTAAAAACATCGGGGTAAAGCTCTCCGCGTTCTTGTTTTTTTCGTGTGGAATATAGTTGAGTGGCCATCAATATTTCTTCTTTCTCTTGCCTATCAGCCAAATTTTTACCGCTTATGGATGCTGCAAATAGCCTGATTCATAAGCAAAGCTTAACTTGGCATTGGTTGAGGTGAGTTTGCCGGCGAGCTGGCTGTGCAGATAAACATCCAGAATCTGTGGGTTATCGGTCATGGGTTACGCCTGCCAGTGGTGTGTATTGCTGTCCATAGAATGCCTTTTGCTCACGTTCGGTAGCATTATTCGCCGCGTGAATTATAAAATCAATGACAATAAAAAGAATAAAGAGGCTCTATTTCATGTAATTGCATGATGTTTCCTGAAGCTAGATGGAAAATCTTGCTGTGGGCACTATATCTATAGCCAATGCAAAATAAAAAGACACAAACTATTGGCTATAAAGGTTGCAACTGCAACGCAAGCCCCCTAATGGGTGCGTAAAAAAACGTGAATATAAAATGGTAGATGTAACGCACATAGTCTGGTTTAAGCGCGATTTGCGGGTAACTGACCACGCGCCACTTGCGGCAGCGGCTAAGGCTGGGTGCGTGCTGCCCCTCTATATTGTGGAGCCGGCGCTATGGAAACTGCCTGATAGCTCGCGCCGACACTGGCATTTTATGCATGATTGCCTGCAGGATTTGCAACGTGATTTGGCCGCATTGGGTGCACCGCTTGTTATTCGCATCGGTGAAGCCACCGAAGTGCTGGAACAATTGCGGCATCAGCTTGGCACATTCACGCTTTGGTCGCATGAAGAAACGGGCAATGGCTGGACGTATCAACGAGATATAGCCGTGGCGGGGTGGTGCCGCGCGCAGGGCATAATCTGGCATGAGCTGCCATCCAATGGGGTGGTACGGCGATTAAAAAGCCGTGATGGGTGGGCAAAATTGCGGGATGAACGCATGATGACATCTATTATTCAGGCACCCACAATAGTGAGGCCTGTTGGGGGCAATATTTCACACAATCTGCCCGATAAAAACCATCCAATGTTTGGCTCTCTGCCTATCGGTTCAGTACAAATGGGTGGCCGCCAAGAAGCCGTTAAAACGCTGGATTCATTTTTGAAAGAGCGTGGTCGCAATTATATGAAAACAATTTCCAAACCGGGTGTTTCAGCGCGTCATTGCTCTCGCCTCAGTGCGCATATCACCTTTGGTACATTATCGTTGCGCGAAGTAGAGCAGGCAACGAAGGCAAAAATGCAGTCACTTGCGGGAAACCCTGACCCCGACGCGGCATTTTTTAGGCGTAATCTCTCGGCGTTTCTCTCGCGCCTTGCATGGCATTGCCATTTTATCCAAAAGCTGGAGCAACAGCCAGACATTGAATTCAAATGCATGCACCCCGCGTTTGAAGGGATGCGAGAACCATATTTCCGCGACGATTTTTTTACAAGCTGGAAAGCTGGGAATACCGGCTATCCATTAGTGGATGCCTGCATGCGTAGCTTGCACGCCAATGGCTGGATTACCTTTCGCATGCGCGCCATGCTGGTATCGTTTGCCAGCTATCATTTATGGCTGGATTGGCGAAAGACCGCGCCGTTTCTCGCGCAGCTATTCACTGATTATGAACCGGGTATTCACTACGCGCAATTTCAAATGCAATCAGGGGTAACGGGCATTAACACGGTGCGGATGTATAACCCGATTAAGCAATCACTCGATCACGACCCACAAGGCAAATTTATTCGCCGTTATGTGCCCGAACTGAAAGCCGTACCCGATAGCTTTATTCATGAACCATGGCGGATGGATGCACCGCCGACTGATTATCCAGCCCCGATTGTGGAGCATGAAGCGGCCATCAAACAGGCGCGGGCGGAGATTGCAAAACGTTGGAAATCAGAGGGTTTTAGGGATGAATCACGCGCTGTGAATCAAAAGCTGGGCAGTCGCAATCGCCCGCCCACCCGAAAAAAATCAGTGAAGAAAAAAGAAACACAGCAACTGAGTTTCGATGTATAAAAAATAAAAAGGAGAGAAGAAAAATGGCGCATTTTTTAGTGATTGCAGCAAGCAGCGGTATCGGGCAAGCAACGGTTTCGCTGCTCAAAGAAGCTGGGCATAGCGTTTTCACCACCGCGCGTGATAACAGTAAAATCACCCCCGATGCCCTGTTGGATGCCACCGATTTTGATGCTGTGGATGCGGTATTCAAGCAGGCTGGCGATGTGGATGGTGTGGTGGGTTGCAGTGGTTCCCTGTTGCTGAAACCCGCGCATCTCACCAGTAAAGAACAATATCAAAGCGTGATAGACGCCTCACTCACCACGGCCTTTGCTACCGTTCGCGCGGCGGGCAAGCATATGAATAAAGGCGGTTCGGTGGTGCTGGTGTCATCGGCAGCGGCGATGGAGGGCTTGGCTAACCATGAGGCGATTGCGGCAGCGAAAGCTGGCATTTTGGGGCTGACACTCTCAGCGGCGGCAAGCTATGCAGGGCAAAATCTGCGGGTGAACGCCGTGGCGCCGGGGCTCACGGAAACGCCACTGACTGCGGCACTTACTGGCAACGAAACCTCGCGTAGATTCTCCGAGGCCATGCATGCGCTGGGACGACTGGGAAAAGCTGAGGATATAGCGCGCGCGATTGTGTTTCTGCTTGATCCCGCTAATAGCTGGATCACTGGGCAAGTGCTGGCGGTTGATGGGGGCTTGTCGCGCGTGCGGCCAAAGATGAAAGCCTAATGGGTACGCTTCGCCTTATTCTCGCCGATCAACTCTCTCAGTCTATCGCTGCGCTACATGGTTTAGATAAAGCCAGTGATACCGTTATGCTGTGTGAGGTGATGGAAGAAGCCAGTTACGTTCCGCACCACCCCAAAAAAATCGCCTTTTTATTTTCTGCTATGCGCCATTTTGCCGTGGAATTGGAAGCAAGCGGCGTGCGTGTGCGTTATGTAAAATTGGATGATGCACAGAATAAAGGTGATTTCACCGGCGAGGTCCAGCGTGCGATTCAAATACTAAAACCATCACAATTGGTGGTGACAGAACCCAGTGAATACCGCGTGCTGGAAATGATGAAGGGTTGGCAGAGCTCGCTTGCTATTCCAGTAGAGATAAAGCCAGACACGCGTTTTCTAGCAACGCACGCAGAATTTGCAACATGGGCAAAGGGGAAAAAACAGCTGCGTATGGAGTTTTTTTACCGCGAAATGCGCAAGAAATATTCAATGTTGATGGAGCCAGACGGTAAGCCTGCTGGCGGCGAGTGGAATTACGATAAAGAAAACCGTAAGCCGCCTAAAGCAGGCATGAAATCACCAGCGCGTATTAGCCACAAAAAATCTGCCATCACCCAAGAAGTTTTGCTGTTGGTGAAAGAGCGTTTTTCCCATCACTTTGGAACGCTTGAGCCATTTTATTATGCCGTGACACGCGCTCAGGCGCTGATAGAGCTAGATCATTTCATTGCCCATCTGTTACCCAATTTTGGCGATTATCAGGATGCGATGGTGGCAGGTGAGCCCTATCTCTATCACTCGCTCATTTCAAGTTACCTCAATGCAGGGCTGCTTTTGCCGCTGGAGATATGTCAAAAAGCCGAGCTAGCGTATCGATCAGGCAAAGCGCCGCTGAATGCGGTGGAGGGATTTATTCGCCAGATTTTGGGTTGGCGGGAGCACATACGCGGCATTTACTGGCAATTCATGCCAGAATATAGCGAGCGTAATATGCTGGGCGCCACCCGCCCGCTGCCGGATTTTTACTGGGGCGCGCATACGGACATGTTCTGCGTTGCTGAAACAGTACGCCATACGCGCGATCATGCCTATTCGCACCATATTCAACGGCTGATGATTACAGGCAATTTCGCCCTGCTTGCGGGGCTGGATGTAAAAGCCGTGCAAGAATGGTATCTGGCGGTGTATTCCGATGCATATGAATGGGTGGAAATGCCTAATACACTAGGCATGGCGCTATTTGGCGATGGTGGTGTGGTGGCCAGCAAGCCCTATGCTGCGAGTGGCAAATACATTCATCGCATGAGCAATTATTGCGAGAAGTGCCAGTACGACTCCGACGAAATGACAGGCGAAACAGCCTGCCCATTTAATGCGCTCTATTGGGATTTTTTAGTGCGGCACGAAGCCATGTTTCGTGGCAACCAGCGCATGCCGTACGTATTTTCCACATGGGATAAGTTTGCTCCAGAAAAACAAAAAGCTATTCGTGCACAAGCGCAAATCACCCTTAAGAAAATGGCGGAAGGGGCGTTATGATGATAGTGTTTTATGATGAAAAATGTGGTCTGTGTCACCGCGAGATCGAGTAATATAAACACACCGCACCTGATAATGTATTTGATGGGGTAGAGATTACCCTTGATGCCTGATCCCTTGTGATGCTGGGTATTGAGATTACACCGATGGATTAAAGCTGCTACATGCGTATAGGACGCTGAAGGAAAACGGCATGTGGGCGTGGATGCGTTTATCCTGATATGGTGGCAGATACCCCCGATGAATTGAGTTCATCAAATTCCAAAATGCGGATTCGAACCCCCCGCTTTTTGTTAAAAAAGCAATGGTAAAACCTCAGAGGTTCGAAGGGGGAAATTATGAGATTATGGCGCGCGGCTATCGACGCCGTTCGAACCCTACCCGAACAACGGGCGGCTGTCATCGAGTTTCCTAAGCATCGGAAAATCTTCATTGATGGGTTTGTTTTCGTCCCAGCCGTAGTGGCGTGAGTGGCGGGTTATATTATTGCGGTTTGAGAAGGTAGCCCGTGCTACGTCCACCAGCACTGTCTTTGATCAAGATGCCTCGATCAAGCAGATCAGTGATGTCACGCAAGGCTGTATCCCCCGAGCATTTGCCCATTTTTGCCCACTTAGAGGATGTTAGTCTGCCTTCAAAACCACCATCTAATAGGCGGTTTATGATATTACGCTGGCGTTCATTAAAGGGTTGATTGATATGTTTTTCCCAGAACCTTGCTTTCAGCAAGACAGATTCCAGCGTACCATCTGATGCCTCAATGGCTCGCTTCAGGCAGCGAAGAAACCATTCAATCCACGGGGTAATATCCAGCGTGGATTTCTGGCTTTTCTCCAGTATGTCATAGTATGCGTTACGCTCGCGCTGTATCTGCGACGACATACTGTAAAACCGCTGACTACTGCCTTCTGAACGCGCCAGCATCATATCGGCCACCGCGCGCGCAATGCGGCCGTTGCCATCATCAAATGGGTGAATGGTAACAAACCAGAAATGTGCAATCGCTGCGCGTAAAACTAAATCTGACTCTGGTTTGGCATTAAACCACTTAATGAAGGCAGTCATTTCCTTATCTAGTCGAGCATAACCAGGGGCTTCATAATGCACTTTTTCACGACCTATTGGGCCAGAAACTACCTGCATAGGGCCACTGGCTTCGGTTCTCCATTTGCCTACAGTGATGCGTTGCATGCCGCTGCGTCCCGTAGGGAAAAGTGCTGCATGCCAATCGTAGAGACGAGTTTTAGTAAGCTGTTTTTCATGGTTGCGGGTGGCATCGAGCATAACCTCAACGATGCCCTCTACATTACGTGGAGCAGGAATATCGCTGCCGCCAATATCCAACCCTAGCCTTCTCGCAATGGAGGAGCGCACCTGTTGCAAATCCAGCTTTTCGCCCTCAATCTCCGAAGTCTTGATAACATCTTGTGTCAGGGTTTCCAAGGTGGCTTCCTCACGTAGCAAGAAGCCTAGAGCTTCCATGCGCCCCAGCAATCTGCCCTGCAAATGCCTTACCTCTGCCAGAGGCGCAGCAAGCATTGCCTGATCCCAGGTGAATTCCGGCCAGCCTTTTCGCTCATGGATGTACATATAATCTCCTAATCTCCGCATATTATAAGGAGATTAGGAGATTATTCGCCGCATAAGCAAGCATTATTCACCGCACTAAATGCGGTGAATTGGCGGTATATTCTCCGCATATTCAAGAAATCATTACACAAACTCAAACTTAACCTGATTTATTTACGCGGCAACTGAACAATAGCCTCACCATCGAGCACTACCACATCCTTTGCGTAAGGAGTCTTTATTTTTTAATGTTGTCCTTCGGCACAAACAGCATGAACTTGGCTAGCGGGAACTTGAAAAGAACGATGTAGGTTACATGCATTCCAACAAACAGCAGCAACAAATTGGCGAATAGCTCATGGGATTCGCCAAGGAAACCTTCTTCTTTTTCGCCTCCACCTTCGTGTTCATCATCATCCGCATAGGCAGCAGAAACCGTCTGCACATCTGCCAGTCCGATGGATTTTCCCTTGTCGATGGCGATACCGGTTCCTGTCACTGCGAGCAAACTCAACGCAATCCCAAGCATCAATGTTTTGCTGATGGCGGGATGGGTGAATAGGTTGCTTGTTTGCAAGCCTTCAAATGAGGGATAAAAGCGCATCAGACCAACCTGACGTTCACCGCTGAGTGCCCAGAGAAGCCGCAAGGTAATGACAATGGCAACGCCATAACCAAGCCACGCGTGGATGAGGCCAAGCTCGCCAGTTAGATACGCCAATATCGTCAGTATAGCGAGGGTGGCGTGGTAGGTGCGTATACGTTGCATAATATTCATGGCTGCACTCTATATTGTTCTCAAGTGAATTGGTTTGATGCAAATCAATACTTATTCAGATCTATCTCTATCTTCCGGCTCCAGGTAAGGCGCAGAGCGTTTGCGATGGCGATGGCGTCGATGGCTGCGTGACATCGAGCTTCATACAGATCGGTGCATTCAGTTTTTCTGCCAGCGGCTGCACATGTGGTTTTGCTTTGTCGTTCAGGTAGGTCACTGCAAGCTCCGCACCATGATCCCGGAAGGCTTTGGCACATCCCCATGCAATCGACGCATCGTTAGCGATACCAACGACCAGTCCTTTTTTATTCTTCAGCATAATTCACTCGTTTCCTTATTTCCCTTCATTCACAACATTATCCCTGCGGAGGATAGCGATCAAATTCAGGTAATTTATCTGTCTCGTTCATCCATGAAAGCCGCTCGGCAGTTTGAATATGGCATCGAGCCGGTAATTGATTGGGGTCATCCAAAGTGCCGGTTTGTATGTCGATAATGCCAGGAAGAATTTCTGCGTTTTTATAAAACAATCCCGTGCCACAATTGGGGCAGAACTCCCTGCGCCCATGCTCAGACGAGTGATATGTTTTTGTTTGTCCTGAGGTAATGCTTACCTGACCCTCTGGGAACATTGCCCAGCCTACCATCGGCGCACCTGCATGGCGACGGCAGTCGCTACAATGACACAGCGCATGCGTAATCGCTTCACCCGCAGCTTCATAACGCACCGCCCCACAATGACACCCGCCTTTCACGATAAAGCCTCCTTGATTGTTATTCGTATCTTTCAGCATCATATAGTTCCCCTCTCACACGTCACCATCGGATGGAATGGCAAGCACTTTGCCACAATGTTTACAATGGACTGCATCGCTTTCATGCAGGAATAATCCGCATGCATCACAGGGGAAACGCACCTTGGACGGGCGGAACATGGTTTGTATCAGCCGCAGGAAGAGTGATACGCCGAAAATCATGATGATAATGGAAAGTGCGCGCCCCGCATCACCTTGCAGCGTGACATCACCAAAGCCAGTGGTGGTGAGTGCGGCGATGGTGAAATACATCGCATCCAGAAAGTTACGGACGTTGGGGTTGTCGCCCACCTGCGTCACAAACACCAGCTCCGTCATTATAAATACGAAGATGAACAGATTGGTGGCGCTCATGATGACATCCTCGTGCTGGCGGAAATAGAGGAAGTCCTTGCGTAAGCGGTCTTGCAAACGGTAAGAGCGCAGTAGCCTCAGCACCCGTAAGCTGCGTAGAAAAGCAAAATTCCCGCCGAGCAGCGGCGCAAGAAAAGAAACCATCGCCACCAAATCGGCAAGGTTAAGTGGACTCAGAAAAAATGCAGGTTTTTTAGTGGCGATCCAAAGCCGAGCGAAAAAGTCTATCGCAATGTAAATCCCAAAAAGAACATCGATCCATTCCACCACGGTGTGGCCATAAAAAAAGGTGGAGCCAATCAGGAACAGGATGGTCACGACATCGAGCACCAGCAATGTGTAGCGAAACCGATGTGCGGTTTGTGAGTCGCCTTCATAAAGGTCAGTGATTTTCTGCTTAAGCGCTAGTGAGTGCATTTTGATCCCTTAGTTTTTTGATGATTTTTTCTATGGTTCCATCTTCCGTGCCAACCTGCTGCATCAGCAAGCGTGCAACGCTTAAGCTCGATTCCAGCGTTTCTGCTACCACATATTTTGCGCCCATATCGTAAAGTGCTGCCATATCTGCGGTGTCCTTAGCGCGAACGATCACGGGTAGAAGCGGCCACTCAGCGCGAATGGATTTTAGAATGCTATGGGTGGCGGCGTGGTCATCAATGGCAATCACCGCTGCAATGACGTGATCCGAATGCAACCGATGCCAGAGCTCCAGTTTCTTCGCATCCCCATAAATAACTCGGAATCCCTCGCGTTTGAGCACCTGTACGCGCTCGGCATTATGGTCAAAACCTATATAGGCAATTTGCTGCTCGGCCAGTGCGTTACCTAATAATTTACCGACGCGACCAAACCCAGCGATGAGCACCACACGCTCGCCCAGTTGTGGAATATCCTGCTCTAACGCCTGCGTTTTAGAGAGATAACCAGACAGCTTGGCAGCCAGAGGTGCGCATCTAAACAGAAGTGGCGTTACCATCATGGCAAGCGCCGTCACCAGCAAAAAGAACTGTACATCGTGGGTAGGCATGAGATTTCCTGCCATTGCCACGCCCAAAATGAGTAGCGCAAATTCGCCGGGTTGCGCCAGATACACGGATGCTTCCGCTGCCTGCCGGTGCGGAACTTTGAACCACAAGCAGAGCGGAAAGATAATCGCCGCTTTCAGTGTGAATATCCCCACCACAGAAAGTGCCAGCAGGAACGGCTGGCGCAGGATTTCTTCAACATTGATCATCATCCCAACGGAGAGAAAAAAGATGCCAAGCAACAGTCCCTTCAGCGGGCTGACGATGACTTCCACTTCATGTTTGAACTCGGTTTCGGCAATCAGTAGCCCTGCCAGAAATGCGCCTAGTGCCAAGGAAAGACCCGCCGCTTCGGTGATCGCTGCGCAGGCAATCACCACAAACACGATAAACGCCGCCAGCCATTCCGCATTGCGAGAGGCGCTCACAGATTGCAGTAATGGCGCAAGAATGCGCTTGCCGAGGAACATTATGGCAAGCACAGTACACAAGCCAATACCCAAGGAAGACAGTAGCGTAATGCCAACGCTTTCTTCCGCTGCGCCGGTGAAGGATGCCGCCAGCACCAGAATCGGCACCACCGCCAGATCCTGCATCAGCAGGATTGAGAAGCACAAAATGCCGATGGGGCGATTGCTCAGGCGGCGCTCTTCAAGCAGTTTCATGACGATGGCCGTGGAAGAAAGCGCAAAAGACGCACCGAGCAAAATGGCGGCTTCCAGCACGTTACCAAACCAGAAGGCAATCAGAAAAATCGCCAGTGCGGTCACTACAATCTGCGCGGAGCCGAGGCCAAAAATAAAGCGCCGAAGCTCTTTCAGCCGCCCCAGCGAAAGCTCCAGCCCAATCATGAACATCAGCGTGATGATGCCAAGCTCGCCAAGCGTCTGCACCGTGCTTAGGTCATCAATGGTGATGAACGAAAGCCACGGGTAGCTATCCGCCAGTGCCGCCAATCCGTAAGGACCAATGACCACACCGCACAAGAGATATGCCAGCACCGGCGACATGCGAAGCCGTTGCAGCAGTGGCACAGCGATCCCCGCGATACCAAAGAACAGCAGGATGTTCGAGAGTATCAGTGCCAGATGATGTGCAGCGGGTGCGGCATGTTCCATAAATTACCCCAGCCCCCAGAAATGCAGCACGGCCATGATGATGGTGCTTAATACACCTGCAACGACGACAATGCTGGCTATGCGGATAGTTACTTCCTGCGAAGTAAAACCTTGCGAGAGCGTCAGCAGAATCTTGGAAATCCGTCTGCCATTAAGCGGGTCTTGGGCATGGTTCATCCTACGCGGCTTTCCTCTTATTTCATTATCTTTACTTAGTAGGGCTTCTATTCTGATAGCTATCCATTTGTTTGCGTTCTGGGACTAAACTGCGCCGTAGCCAACTGGAAAAGCTATCGATCATGATAACCATGAATCCCATAAGAAATATGATTACCCCCACCACATGCCAGTTTGACCACTCCACTGACTCCTTCAGCAGTATGCCTATACCTCCAGCACCGACAATCCCAAGAATAGTCGCCGCTCGCACATTATATTCAAACATAAACAAGCTGGCGGACAGAATGGGGCGCAGCGTCATCGGCCATAGTGCCAGTACTACTATCTGGCGACGCCCGGCACCCAACTGTGCAAGTGAATCTGCTGGCTTTCGATCTACCTGCTCAAAGGACTCATAGAAAAACTTGGTCAGATAGCCCATGCTGTAAAGTACGAGCGCAATAAGCCCTGAGAGCGTTCCCAGCCCAACTGCGGCAACGCACACCAGCGCCCAGATGATGGAAGGTATCGCACGCCACCAGTTAAGCGCATAACGCACCGGCAGCGCAATCAGATCTGGCATAAACTCACGCGTAGCAACTATGGCTAAAGGAAACGAGAAACACACCGCTAACAGCGTGGCAAGGATTGCCATAGCAAGTGTATCCACAAGCCCGGTAAAAATGGCCAACCACGGTATAGTCTTTAACTCGCTGATTGTAGGTAACCATTGTAGAAAGAAATTTCCGACCAATTCCCAGGAAAAGTTGCCAGTGTTTACATCAGGCAACAACCACAACGCGGCGAGTGTAGCGAGTAGCATTAACGCTAAAGCTGAGCTTCGGCGCGACCATAAGGGACAAGAATGGCGCTCGGTAATGGCCTCTTTCACAGTTATCTTCTGGAAAGATGCATCCATTTGTGGAGCAAAAGGAATGATATGCAGGGGCACTATGCCTTTCGAATAAGGCACTTTGTGCGTAATAATAAGTGCCGTCATGCCTCGTTCTTTACATTCCCGTTCTATCAATGCCATGATGATATCCGTGTTTGCTTCATCCAAAGCAGAAAACGGCTCATCGGCAACGAGAAGTGCCGGTTTTGAAATCATGGCTCTTGCAATTGCCACGCGTTGAGCTTCACCGGCGGAAAGGCTAAAAACTGGCTGCATCGCTTTATGCCTGAGCCCCAGTTGTTCAAGCCAGTAAAGCCCTTGCTCACGGTCTTGCCTGCTTGGCACCAGCGTGGATAGTAACTTGCGTTGCCCCACTAATCCATCCAGCACGTTGCGAAGCGCACTATGCTCACGCACCAGGCGCAGATCTTGATAAATACGCACCATCTCCACCGTGGTGTGTACCTTTCCATGATCCAGTGGAACCAAGCCTTGTATTGCGTCAATAAAACACGTTTTTCCACTGCCGCTCGCACCTGTCAGCATGGTGATCTCACCGCAGCAGAGATTGATATCATTAGGGTGAATACATTGTGTCTGATGGGGAAGCGTATAGGCCAGAGATTGTGTACAAAGAACTGTTATGGAATTCATTTTACTAGTCCGTGTATAGGAAGACCAGTATTGGCAATCGCTTTTCGCGTGGCTTCTAAGTGATCAGCCTTATCGGCTTTTACGAACCTTGCCGTGCCATAAACCTGTTCTAATAACTCGGGTTTTTCCTCAGAAATTTTTATGAGCGCACCCGCGATAGCAGAGCGATCTTTTGGGTTTAAGCCAGATCGTGTAGCGATGATGTGTGTTGGAACGCCTGAAATTCGTGCGACCAGCATGAGTTTGTTGCGTTCTTCCGGTGAAATATATACGGCACTTTTTTTACCCTCTACCGTATAACCGCTTACTGCTGCTATATCAGAGTTTCCTGCAAGAACCTGCTGAAGTGCCTGAGAATAGCCTCCGGCGTAGCGCACTTGAGCAAATTTATCCTCAGGCTTTTGCCCCTGCATGAGCAGTCCCTGTTCACGAAAAAAAGCAAATGGAAACACATACCCTGAGGTGCTGGTATGGCTGGTAAAAACCAGCCGCAGCGACTGAGCATTGGTCATTATATCTTCCATCGTTTCTAATTTGCTATCGGCGCGGGCAACCAGCACTGAATCATAGCTAGTGCGC
The DNA here is from genome assembly GCA_049318825.1 of Alphaproteobacteria bacterium. Classification (GTDB taxonomy): domain Bacteria; phylum Pseudomonadota; class Alphaproteobacteria; order JBMOFM01; family JBMOFM01; genus JBMOFM01. The sequence goes on from JBMOFM010000002.1 coordinate 178,311, forward strand.
CACTTCCCGCTATTATCCTGTCGCTCTTCTACTAAAAGAAGTTCAGCACCTCCATCGCGCTCAGCAAGCAAAAATGGCAGGCTGGAAACATAACCGACATCGGCATGACCGCTCACCAATGCCTGCACAGTGGCTGAATAATCACTTGGCACTAATACCTTGACCTCTCGGCCTAGCTCTGTTGATAAGGCTTCCGCTATAGCGTTTCCACTGCGCGCGAGCTCCGCAGGATTCTTCTGTTTTTGTAGAGCGAATACTAACGCTTTTTGTTCGCTGCCGTAGGAAACATCAGGTCTAAAGCTAAAAATCAGTCCCATCAGAATAGAAAATAAAATTAATCGTATTGGTGTAGTCATCTTATGCAGCCTTCCTCCCGTTGAGTTCCATATTCTTCTTGGCCATGATGTCGGCTTCGCCGCGTGTTTCATTCATCACCAGTTCCCCTTTCGTGCTGAAGGCGATACCGGCAGCATTGGCTTCGTCAGTGTCGATGTGCATTTCGGTGACGTAGCCTTCCTTCACGCGGATCAGCGTGTTGGCAAACGATACGCTGCGCTCGCCATCGCCCAATTTCACATCCACATAATCGCCGTTTTTTACGCCCATTTTTGCGGCATCCTCAGGGCTCATATGGATATGGCGGGCAGCAATAATCAGGCCGTTCGTTTCGATTTCGCCTGCCGTGCCACGCAGTTTGATTCTTGGCGTGCCTTCCAGCTTTCCAGAAGGGCGCACCGGCGCTTCCACTCCCAGCGTGAAGGTATCGGTTTTCGAGACTTCAATCTGTGTCTGGTTGCGGGTGGGACCCAGCACGCGCACAGTTTTGAACGATCCTTTAGAGCCGATCACTTCCACTGTTTCTTCCGCCGCCCAACCTTCCGTCT
>JBMOFM010000003.1:0-169523 GCA_049318825.1 Alphaproteobacteria bacterium
TAGGTCGCCGCCAAACCACTAGTCGTTAATAACTCCTATATACTTTATCCCTATTACAAACTCTTCACTCGGACAAATTGCTCCTGTACTACTTCCCTCCCATAATAATATGTTCCTTTTGCACCTCCCCCTAATCTATGTGATGGGTATGATCGATTATCAGGGTTATTTTGAAGGTAAATTACAGGAAATTAAAGCAGAGGGGCGCTATCGCTATTTTGCTCATTTAGAAAGACCTCGTGGTAATTTTCCTGAAGCAATAATGCACAAAAATGCTGCTGAACATCCGATTACTATTTGGTGTAGTAATGATTACTTGGGGATGGGTCAGCATCGTGATGTGATTAACGCCATGACGCAGGCATTGCAGCAATATGGTGCTGGTGCTGGTGGTACACGAAATATTTCTGGAACCCATATTTTACATCAAAAATTAGAGAATGCTCTGGCTGAATTTCATCACCAAGAAGCGGCATTGTTATTTTCATCGGGGTATGTAGCGAATCAAACTTCATTGGCAACATTGGGCGCAATTTTACCCAATTGTATCATCTATTCAGATGCTCATAACCATGCATCGATCATTGAGGGTATTAAGCAAAGTAAGGCTGAAAAATATATATTTCGTCACAATGATCTTTTGCATTTAGAGGAATTACTGCGGCAATCTGATCCGGAACGTCCTAAAATCATTGTTTTTGAATCTGTGTATTCAATGGAGGGAGATATTGCGCCAATTGCTGATATTATTTCTTTAGCAAAGCAATATGGAGCACTTACTTATTTGGATGAGGTGCATGCGGTTGGTCTTTATGGTGATACTGGTGCCGGTGTTGCTGAGCAACTTGGGGTGATGAAAGAAATCGATATTATTGAAGGAACATTGGGTAAGGCATTTGGTCTAATGGGCGGTTATATTGCGGGCAGCGCAACCTTGATCGATGTGGTTCGTTCTTTTGGCTCGGGTTTTATTTTTACAACAGCATTACCACCAGTTTTATTGGCTGGAGGCTTGGCAGCCCTAGATCTCATTAAGAAATTTCATAAAGAGCGTGCTTTTCAGCAGCAGCAAGCTGAGTTGTTGCGTCAGAAATTAACAGCAGCAAAAATTCCAATATTGAAAAATAATACGCATATTGTGCCAATCATGGTTGGCAATGCTGATATTTGTTGGAAAATGGCGCAACATTTATTAGAAAAGCATCATATTTATATTCAGCCTATTAATTATCCTACCGTTCCTAGGGGAACAGAGCGGCTGCGCGTTAGCGTAACCCCACACCATACAGTGCAGCATGTAGAAAAATTGGTGGAAGCCCTTATATCTGTCTTTAATGAATGTATTTCAGAAAATACTATTACAATAGAGGGAAATAAAGCGGCATAGAAGAGGTATTATGATACCTTCTCCCTGTGGCCTTATTTACCAGTCTAAAATTGTGTTTATTAATTGACTCTTGTTGTCGCTTGTTTTAACAATAGGCCTAGTTTTTCTATCACTAATTTTAGGTTCAATATTTTCATGAAAACAGTTTCTCTTAAACCCGCTGAGGTTGAGAAAAAGTGGTTTGTGATTGACGCAGAAGGTTTGATCCTTGGTCGTTTGGCCAGCGTTATTGCCCAGCGTTTGCGTGGCAAGCATAAGCCTCTTTTTACACCCCATGTTGATTGTGGTGATAACATTATTGTTATCAATGCAGATAAAGTAAAGCTTACTGGCCGTAAAGCCAAGGATAGCATTTTTTATTGGCATACTGGCTACCCTGGTGGTATCAAAGGCCTTTCTAAAGGGCAAATCCTAGATGGTCGTTTTCCAGAGCGTGTGGTAATCAAAGCGGTAGAACGCATGGTTCCTCGTGGTCCATTGGGACGGCAGCAGATGGGTAATCTTCGTGTTTATGCAGGAGCTGAGCACCCACATGTTGCGCAACAGCCAGAAGTATTGGATGTTGCTTCCATGAACCCTAAAAACAGATTGGTTCAAGAATGATGACCAGCGTACAGGAACTTTCTTCTCTTTCGGCGCTTAAGCAGGCTGTAGGTTCAGCTGCTGAAGCTGTTGCTCCCGTTCGTCAGGCTGAGCGTGATGCCCATGGCCGTTCTTATGCTACGGGTAAACGTAAAAATGCAATTGCTCGTGTGTGGGTAAAGGCTGGTAATGGTAAGATAGTGGTTAATGGAAAAGATTATACCGAATATTTTGCTCGCCCGACCTTGCGCATGATGATTAATCAGCCATTCGAAATTACCAATAAGGTTGGTCATTTTGATGTGTATTGCACCGTAGTTGGTGGTGGTCTTTCTGGTCAAGCTGGTGCTATTCGCCATGGAATTTCTGTGGCCATTCAAAAATATGACCCAGATAATCGCCCTGTTTTGAAGGTGGCTAAACTTTTAAGACGTGATCCTAGGGTTGTTGAGCGTAAAAAATATGGTTTGCGTAAAGCACGCCGCGGTATGCAATGGGCAAAGCGTTAATCCTTGGTCTTGTGTATTATTACAAAAAAGCCCCAGAAATTTTCTGGGGCTTTTTTTTATCGTTGTCTTATAACAATATTGATAATTTTTGCACCATCTTTTCAGGTGAATAGTAAGCATTATTAAGGACTTCTTAGTTTCGAATTTCTTTAAGAAAACGAACCACTTCTCCTTGTATTTTTTCCATTCGCCCAGAAACACTGCCAGCAGAGCGCAGCACCATGCCAGCAGAGCTTCCAGAATCGGTGCTGGCACGACGAACCTCTGAAATGCTAGATGAAACAGCTTGTGTGCCTTTAGCGGCGTGTTGTACGCTGCGTGCAATTTCACGGGTTGCTGCACTTTGTTCTTCTACGGCTGAAGCAATAGTGGTGGCTATCGCATTAATTTGTTCAATTGTATGCATAATTGATTGAATTGCTTGTACAGTTTGGCTGGTTACTTTTTGTACGGCGGCTACTTGGCTTGAAATGTCTTCGGTTGCACGAGAGGTTTGATTTGCAAGATTTTTAACCTCAGAAGCGACCACCGCAAATCCTTTTCCTGCTTCTCCAGCTCTGGCGGCTTCAATCGTGGCATTTAACGCCAGTAGGTTAGTTTGTTCAGCAATAGCATTAATTAATTGTACAACCTCGCCAATTTTTTGTGCAGCATCCGCAAGACCTTTAACCGTTTCATTGGTTTGTGAAGCTTCTTCACTCGCCCTGTGTGCTGTTTTTGATGATTGCATCACTTGCATGCTAATTTCAGAAATAGCAGCGGCTAGCTCTTCAGCTGAAGAAGCGGCTGCTTGCACGCTCATGGTTGCTTCATCGGAAGCATTGGCAACCTCTGAAGATTGACGGGAAACGTCATCAGCGGATGATGTCATTTTTTCGGCCAGTTGCCGCATTTCTTGAATATCGTGATGAATATCCCGCAACGAACTTTGCAACTCACCTTCGAAACGAGCGGCAATATTGGTAAGGAGTAAATTTTTTTCTTCTAATTGACGAATGAGTCGCTCATCATGCTCGGGAGCTACTTTTCCTTGAGGCTTATTAGACTTTGCGTGTTGGATATGATGAGCGATTGCCCCTACCGCATCGCCCCTTGCAGCCCACTTTTCGAGATTTTCTCCATGGTTAATGGCATGATTAAGGGAATCGATGGGCTCTATCATTGTTTTTTTTATGATAACTGCACCAATTCCTAAGCCAACAACCAGTGAAATGGCTGAAATAGTATGGGAGTTATTACCCAGATAAATGCCGGCACTGCTGATGCCTGAAGCAACAGCTACGGCGATATAGGGGATATGACCAAAGGCAGCAGTTTTTTTCATGGCAATCTTTCTGAATTTTTATGATTATAGTCGTACAAATCACAGCTTATGAAAACATGCTTATTTTTTGGTAAAAATTTGCTTGCTGTATTCCCCTCTTTATAAGTAAAGGAAAAATAATGTTAGGCCGTTTCTTTTCTGCCCTATCCCTATCTTTTTTCATTGTAACAGCCTCTGCTTATGCGGCCAGTTCTCAGATTTTACCATCTGAAACAGCGGTTCCCCTGCGGGTACGTGCCTTACAAAGCGAGATGGTTGTGGCGGCTCTAAATTGCAATTTGCAAGAACAATATGGTTTGTTTATAAAAAACCATGCCAGCATATATAAAAAAAATGGTGCGTCATTGCAAAAGATTTACGGGAGCAATGAAAAAAAATTAAATGCTTTAATCACATGGCTAGCTAATTATGCCTCAACAGCTTCCAGTTCCTTGCGGCCGTCTCTTTATTGCGGGGAACAGAAAAAACTGCTTGAAAAATTAGCAACGATCGATTCAAGCACAGTAGAAATTATGGCTGATGCAAAATATGCTGATTTAGTATTTCCTAAAAATGTTCTCCCTGCGTCTGTATTAACAAAGAAGAAAGATAGAGCAGAAAAAGTTGCTACCAAGGAAAATAAATCAAAAAAATAGGGCTAATTTGGTTATATTTTTGTGCCGTTATTCTGTATTAAACCATAATAAAATAAAACCATTTAACAATATAATGCATTAAATTGTGAATAATTTGTTAGTTCCTCTGCTGTAATAATAAATAAAAAAGCGGGGCTATCAAAATGATGACGCGATTGTTAGATAAAAAGAAAAATCTATTCAATAGATTTTCTTGCGATGAAAAAGGGGTGGCAGCAACAGAGTTTGCTTTAATGTTGCCATTTTTTCTATTTGTACTTTTTGCTGTTATTGAGTTTAGCATGGTGCTGCTGGCTAAAGCAGAGTTGGATGCTGGCGTTCAAGAAGCGGCCCGCGTGGCCAGTACTGGCAAGAAGGCAGCGGAAACCCAACAACAATTTTTACAAAAGATTGCGGATGTTATTAATCAGCATGTCTCACGTTGGGGCACTGTAAAAGCGGAAGATATTAAACCAGAAGTTTATCCTTCTTTTTCTACAGTGGGCACACCCGAGCCATATATTGATACAAACAATAATGGTGAATATGATCAAGGAGAGGCCTATACTGATGCCAATGGTAATGGCCAATGGGATGAAGATCGCGGTGCGGTGGGCACGGGGGCAAGTGGTGAAATTGTCTTATACGATATTACGCTGAATTATAATTTTTTAATTCCTGGCTATATCGGTACAACCCTGCCCTTAAATTCTTCAGTGGTGGTGCGCAATGAACCCTTTTAGCAAAAAAGAGGCTGGTATGATGAACAGACAGAGTCTTTCTCGTGGTTTTTCTTTCTGGGCGTTTCGGCGGGATGAAAAGGGCGCTATGGCTGTAGAAGGGGTGATGTTTATTTCTGTTTTATCGTTAATTCTGGTTGCTGTATTTGAGTTGGGAATGTTTATGTTGGCGCATCAAAAAATTGATCGTGCTGCTCGTACAGTGGCTGATTTAGTAGCCCAAGGCGGAGCCGTGCGTGGAGATACCATCACAGCATCAGAGATGCAGGATATTTTTCATGCTGTGGATCACCAAACGTCGCCATTTGATTTGGTTGATAATGGTGAAGTGATTGTATCTGTTGTCTCTAACGATGTGACGAATGGAATTAAAATCTTGGATCAGCGAAAATATGGTCAATTAACAACCGCTACCAGTAAAATAGGCACACAAGGGGGCGCAGCGACGCTACCAACGGGGTTTTCTCTTCACTCTTCTGAAAGTGTGATTATAGCAGAAACTATCATGGAATATACGCCGTATTTTTTAAGCAATATGTGGGTTAAACCGCAAGAAATACGGCACATGGTAACGTTTAAACCGCGTCGCGCTAATTTGGTTGATATTCAGTGACGGGAGTGAATAGCAAGGTTTATTGGGTTATTGCTAAATCTATAGTGTGAGCTATTTCCTCCGCGGCGGTACCGGAAGAAAAAACCTTGATTACATTTAATTTTGTATCCACCAGATAAATAAAACCACTATGGCTTACCTCGTAATGATTATCTGAGGCATTTTTACTATTACTGGCCAAAAGCTGATGATAAACTTTCAGTTGAGAAGCCAGCGAATCAATAGCCTCTTGGTTGCCTGTTAAACCAACAATGCTTGTATTAAAGGCTTTAAGAAATTCAGCCATCTGCGTAGGGGTATCGCGTGCATGATCAACGCTTACAAACAAAACCTGCAATTGGTCAGCAGATGATTCCGTCATTTTTTCTAGAGCTACACCGATATTGTTCAGCTCAGTTGGGCATATATCAGGGCAAGAGGTAAAACCAAAATAAACCAGCAAATATTTGCCGTGCCAGTTTTTTTCGGTCACCGCTTGTCCATGATGATCAATAAGATTAAAGCTGATGGCTGTGGGCAGTAAATTATTTGCTGCTTCATGGCTGGTCGCTTCATCACGGTTGGGGTGATTGATAATAGTGATGCCCCCAACAACCGCAATTCCCAGCAATAATATAGAAACAGTCAGCCTAATATTTTTGCCAATAGCCATCTTCTGCCCTTCATTTACATAGAAGGGGAAATTCCTTTCCCCCATGATGGTGGATAAAATCTTGTACCAATATCTGGTTTGTTATTAGCATTTGGTTCCAGTAAAACTCCCACTACCTGTTGGAAGTAGGGGTTATCCATTAAACCATCGGACGAAACAGTTTCTAAACCATCGGCCGAAACGGTTTTTATTGAAAAAATTTGAGGATACGATTTATCTAAATAATTGAGCACCACAGAGGCCGGCAATAGGGCATTTTCTCCATGGTCGATAATAATAGCTTTTTTGGCTGTCTGGGAGGCTTGTAAAATTCTATTGGTTTGCATTAATGGGTTGGCTTGTAACAAGGGGGATTGTCTTTTATCCTCAATATGTTCAGCTAATTTAAAATATTCTTTGCCGCCTTTATTGAGTGCTTCAGGGATGAGAGACATCAAAGATTGATCAATGGCATTAAAGAAATCCCCTGTGTTAATCATCTGGCGTGCGTGTAACGATGAGTCTCCTTCCAAATCAATTTCTTGGTTAAACAGAGTACTTAAATTTCCAGTTTGTTTGCTGGTTTCAATAATTTGGTTGGCCATTCTATTGGCAGGATGAAGAGAATCCATTTTAATGGCCAAGTTTTGAGATTCTTGAATCGTTTTTAGGCCAATATCATGCAAGAACAGGTGGGTAGATTCGGGCAGCTGTCCTTGAAATAAGCTGCTTTCAAAATATTCTCTTATCGCACCCACGGGAATCACTATTGAGTCAAAAGCCTCTTCATTATGCCAAGGGGTAGCAAAGGCAGGCAACGTATTATCTTGGGCTTGGCTGATAACAAATCGTTTCACTACTTGCGTGATTGTCTTAACAGCGTTGCTGAGCTTACCAATAGTTCCATTATCTTCTAGAGCTTGCGAGGATGGGTAGTTTTCTTGATGCTTATCCATAATTGCTTGAAAGAGCGTTCTTTCAAGAATGTCTAAGGTTTCGCTCGCTGGTAGTAGTAACCCGTTATTAAGGTGGTGCTTGTTTCTATTGTGGGCTAAATCAACCATTGTGCCGGTTGAATCATTGTCGGCGGGTAAAAAATTTCTAATGGGCCAGAAAGACAATAGTGGGTTGGAAACCTCAGGTGGCATTTCAATTTGCCCTAGCAATAAAGCAGCTTGCTGTTTTGCTTCTTCTTTCAAAGAAAGCTGTTGTTCTGGCAGCTTAAATATAAGCGGGCTGGCATCATCGGTGTTTACAACATCAAGGTTCTTTGAGGGTGTTTCTTCGGCTTTATTATTTAGTCCCATATTTTGCATCATTTGCCAAATATGAGCAGGAATTTCAGATTGTTGTGCTGGCGTGGTTTCAATGGTGGAGCTTTGTAGCAAAATATCTGGTTTTTGCGGGGTGATTTTTTTTAAGGCAGGTTCTTGGTTATCATTTTCTCGGGTATCATCAGCACTGGGTTGTGACCATGCCGATTGCGTTCTCGCCACAAACATTACCATATTATTATTTAATTCGGGTATGGCCATCTCATCGAGAAAAAACTTCAGGCTTTCTAGTAAATCTTGCCGTTGGGCATAAATTTGTAGGATACCATCATAATCGCCCACTTTTTCAGGACGCCAACCCTCGATTAATTCATGATTAATCAGGCTATGCAAGGTTTTACGAAAAGCAAAAGAGCTTTTCACCAAAATTCTAATCTGTTTATCGAGTGAAGCAAAAGCAGCCTCATCATTGTTTTCTGCGTGTTCCATTAATTCAGTGGTTTTGGCCTCGATAATTTGCACTAACGAATTCACAAAATCATCAGCCGAGATAATCGAATTCCCTTCTGCTAGGCGTTCAGGAAGTTCTAGATTATTAGTGTACATAGCATAAAAAATATTGGCCAGTGGATTGCCTGCTTTTAACTCATCTAAAGCTATGGCTGGTGATTGGTTCAGTGCTTTAGCAAGGGAATGGGCGGCACTATAAATAAAAGTTTTATCAACCCCTTGGTTAAGCATGGCCACAAAAGCATAATCAGCAAAGTCGCCAGCGCTAATGTGAGCATTATCAACATATCTGCCCTTCATGTGAATATCTTTAGGCACAAAATTGGGAATAGCCGAAGAGTCAATCGCATCAACAATCGAGGCATTCACCCCGCCTTTTATAAAATCTTGTAAATGGGCATCAATAATCCGCTTAAATTCAGGCCTTAATGCATCATTGGGCTGTTCATCATGCGAAAAAAGATTGTCAAGTGTTAGAACATCAGCAAATTGCGCCATAACATCCCGTACTTCAAGCAATGCGTTGAAGTCAACACCCAGCATTGATAAGCGGTCGCGAAACTCGCGGTAAATATCCACGCCATTGGGGGGCACATCTTCTGGTCGGGTAGCAATAACGCCTGCTGGTAGTACCTGCATCACATAGTTCTCAGGCCAATGATCTGGCTTGGGAAACTTAATCGTTGCCAACAAATTTATCTCATCAGAAGCCATTATTTCCCCCTACCATGTTGATTAATAAAACAAGCCACAATATTAATGCAAATCAGAAGTGCAAAAACGATATAGCTGATAATGGGGGGATAATCAATAAAAAAGTTAATCTGATATTAATTCTTATTATAATTAGGTAAATATTTTTCGTTTTATTGAATATTACTCAATAGGGTTGGTATGATTTTTCTTCAACAATATGCGAGCCAGTTTTTTCGTTAATTAACCGCTTGATGTGGGCGCGTTGATCGTTGATTTTATAGACGGCTCTAGCCAATTCTATAAAACGCTCTGAAAAAATCTGCTGGCGTTCGCAATCCCTGATGTCATCTTCAATCTGCCATAACTGCAGATTAACAGCCTTTAGCTGATGTTCTAGATTGTGTAACTCATCATTAGTGGCTAGCGCATTGGCGCGCGCCGATTGCAAAATTTGCAGTTCACGCGTAACATTAGCCAGTTTTTCAGCGGATGTTATTTGTGCAGCTTTTATTTCCAAAATAGTTATTTTATCCAGTAATTCACCGATGGAAATTTCAACCGCAACAACAGCATTCATCATTTAATTGCCCAAAAACCCGATATATTTAATCGTTTCACTATGAATGCTGGATATAAGATGTCAATATTTCTTCAGCGTAATTTTCTATTAATTTGCTAATGCTTCTTTTTTATGTTGGGACTTCTTTTTTATGTCGGTGTGTTTTGTTTATCTGCGGCCATCATCCAGAAGCAAACGCTTTATTTTGCGGGTAAATTATGGCTTAGGCGCCATAGAATTGGTTTATCCTCAAACCATAGCAGGTAAAATATCAGAGAAATTATTGATTGATTTTGTGCGTCAACATCAAGAATGGATTGGTACTCATGCGGTGTTGGTGGGGCATCGCCCATTAGAATTGGGCATGATGTTTCCATGGGGGGATCAACAATACCATATTGTTGAAAACCAACAGCGCAGCAAGCCAGTTTTTCATGAAAACCGCTTGGAAATTCCGTATTCAGTGGATAGCAATCGGCTGATCAGTCGTTTTTTGGCAAGGCAGGCAAAAGCTAGCTTTTCTCTGTTAACCCAGCATAAAAAAACAGTGTTAGGAATCGATTCGCAGATTACTATCAATATTCGCGATACCACCAGCCGTTGGGGGAGTTGTAACCGCCGCGGGCAGATTTGCTATTCATGGCGGTTGGGCTTTGCCCCCATTTCTATTCAAGATTATGTAACAGCGCATGAAGTGGCGCATTTGGTGCATTTCGATCATTCGCCTGCCTTTTGGCAATTATGTCGTCAACTCACCAGCACTTGCCCCTTGCAGGCCAAAAAATGGCTAAAAGACAATGGTTTTTCATTGCAAGCTTGGGGCAGAGGGCAAGCGGGCGCTGTGGCTGCCCATCATTTGCCACAAATTGCAGTTAATGATAGCATTGTGCTTATTGGCAGAAAGAAACACGGCTAGGGTTAAACCGCATTATGAAAAATATTGGTAAATGGATGGCTGTTGCAGCCATTTGGTGTGGTTTATGTGGGATGCTGATATTGGCATGGTATGCGCATGATTTGCCGGATATTTCAGCGGCATCAGCGGCCAGATTGCGCCCAACCATTGATATATTGGCCGATGATAAAACAGTGGTGGGGCGCTATGGCGATGTGTATGGGCAAACCGTAACCGCTACAACCTTGCCGCCGCATGTTGTGCAAGCAGTGATTGCCACAGAAGATAGACGCTTTTTCAACCATTTTGGTATTGATATTATTGGGTTGGGGCGCGCCTTATGGACCAATTGGCAGCGTGGTGGTGTGGTGCAGGGTGGCTCTACCGTTACGCAGCAATTGGCCAAAAACCTGTTTTTATCGCCAGAACGCACCATGAAGCGTAAAATACAAGAGGTGCTGATTGCCTTGATGTTGGAGCATCGCTACAGCAAGGAACAAATTCTTACCGGTTATCTTAACCGTGTTTATCTGGCCAGCGGGGTTTATGGTTTTGATGCGGCGGCACAATTATATTTTCAAAAGCACGCCACAGAATTAAATATTTGGGAAGCGGCGGTGTTAGCGGGCATGCTGAAAGCCCCCACCCGTTATTCCCCTGCGGCTAATCCAGAAGCGGCTGCCGAGCGAGCTAATGTAGTATTGGGATTGATGGAAGAAGAGCATTATATCACGTCTCAGCAAAAGGCGGATGCTGTGCGCAATGCTCATTTTCCTAAAAAAATGGGTAATAGCCAATCCACGCGTTATTTTACTGATTGGGTGATTGATCAATTGCCTGATTTAGTAGGGCAAACTGATGAGGATTTAGTGGTGCTGACCACCATGAACGCTGCCATGCAGCAAGAAGCCACCAAGCAAATACAAAAGCAATTGGCAGAATCAGGCGGGAAAAGCAGGGTTGAAGAAGGCTCGCTTCTTTCCATGACGCCATCGGGTGAAATTAAGGCCATGGTGGGCGGCAAAAACTATGAAAACAGCCAATTTAACCGTGTTACCCAAGCCTTGCGGCAACCCGGTTCTGCCTTTAAGCCTTTTGTGTATTTAGCCGCACTAGAAGATGGCATTGGCCCCGATGATATGTTAGAAGATTCGCCTTTTTCTATTGGGCGCTGGCATCCACAAAATTATGATGGCACTTATCATGGAGCCGTAACCATGGGCTATGCCTTGGCGCATTCCTTGAACATCCCAACCATTCGGCTGATGCAACGGGTGGGGGTGGATCGGGTACGTTCCATGGCTAGAAGGCTGGGTATAGCTGCCCCCATGCACCGTGATTTAAGTCTAGCCCTAGGCAGTGCCGATGTGACGTTGATGGAACTCACTGGTGCTTATGCGGTATTGGCTAATAAGGGGTTGGAGAGCTGGCCACATGGCATTGCTGAAATTCGTACCCGCACGGGTAAAGTTTTATATAAACGCTCTCAGGAAAACCCAGAACGTTTATTGCAGCCATGGCATGTTGCCGCCATGAATGGGATGCTGGCACGCGTGGTAACAGAAGGCACAGGTAAGGCGGCATTGCTGCCCATATCTATGGCAGGAAAAACAGGCACCAGTCAGGAATATCGCAATGCGTGGTTTATTGGTTATACCAGCAATCTGGTTACTGGTGTGTGGGTGGGTAATGATAATAATAAACCCATGAAAAAAATAACGGGGGGAAGTTTGCCTGCACGCATATGGAAAAACTATATGCAGCAAGCCCTCCATACCCCCAGCATGGCTAACAATATGAGCAGCCTCTCCACCACACAATTGGCAGAAAATGAAACCAATAATTTAGCGCCCAATGATCAGGCTAATGGTGAAGATGAGATCATAGCCAATGAAGAAACCATGCCAGAAAATGATAATATTAATGGTCAGGATGTGGCTGAACCCTCCACAGATGCGGAAGAAACTAGCGGGATAGAAGGCATTATTGATCGCTTGAAAACTGAATAAAATGGGTGGGTAATCATTAAATTGGCAAAAAATAAAATTTCTGAATTTTGTTAGACTTCTATCAAGGTTTTATCATTAGCATAGCTCTATAACGTCATTCCTGTGTTTTTATGAGAAATGCTAATGAAAAAAGATAATGCTGATCTTAATGATCGTTTGGTTAATAGCCTGAAGGATGATTTTCTACAAGATTGTGATGCTCGTCTTTCACGCATGGAAGCGGCGTTGAGCGCGTTTGATGAAAAACGTATTGATGTTCAATCTCTAATATTACAATTGGTGCGTGAGGCTCATAACATTAAAGGCACAGGGTCGGCTTTTGGTTTTACCGCTTTATCCATGATTTCGCATCGGCTGGAGGATTTCATCCGCGGCTATGGAGAAGATATTGTGCATAAAATGCCTGAATTATATGATTATGTCGATAAACTGGGTAATATTGTTGAATCGGGTTCTAATATTGATGATGGGGAATTGGCAACCTTGTTAAAAAGCTTGCCCAGTTACAGCAAATTAGAAAAAACGGAGCCAAATGATTTACCGCCTTTAGATGTGGTGTTGATAACATCTTCGATTACGCTGGGGCGCATTATTGGTAGGCAACTTGATGGGTTGGGGCTCAATGTGTCCACCTTTTACGATCCATTTCAGGCATTATCGTATATTGTGAGAATGCAGCCAGATTTAGTGGTAACCAGTGCGGTATTGAATGGTATGACCGGGGTGGATTTATTATCCTGTTTACAAGTGATGCACCATACGGGTCATATTCTGGGTATTATTGTAACCAGCACTAAAAAAGATGCTAAGGATAATAGCCACAGCCAACAGCAATTCAAAATCGCTTTTTTAGAGAAAACCTTAAAAGAAGATTTATTAAATTTTATTCACCGCTTTTGCATTACTAAACCAGCCCTTGGCAAAGAGGCGGCTGTTCCTGCTGCTTAAAGCAATCATGTCTGTTTGTCATAGTTTCTTTAAGGTTGTGCTGCTATATGGTGGCTGCTGATTTTTGATAAAAAACAAGCAGCATATGAATAAGAAAATTCTCTTGATTGGTTGTGGCCGCATGGGTTCTGCCATGTTAAAAGGCTGGCTGGCGGCGGATATGGGTTGCTATATTGTGGTGGTTGACCCTTCAGCACCCCAAAATACAACATGCCAGAGCATGCAGCAAAAAAAACTGGGGGCTTGTTACTCATCGCTTGCAGAATCGCTACAGGCGCAAGGATATGATTTTGAGGCCATTATATTGGCCGTAAAGCCCGCTATGATTGCGGATATGTTACAACAAATCATCGATTCTCAATTAAAGGCCGCGCTTATTCTCTCGGTGGCAGCGGGCAAAAAAAATAGCTGGATGCGGTCGATATTGGGCACTTATTTGCCTGCCACTCTGGTGCGGGTCATGCCCAATTTACCCATGGAAATAGGGCATGGCGTTAGCGTATGCGTAGCAGAAAAAGGGGTAACACCAGAATCACGGCAATTGGCTAATACCATGCTATCGGCGGCTGGTATGTGTTATTGGCTAGAAGATGAAAAGCTGATGGATGCCGTGACCGCTCTTTCGGGTAGTGGGCCTGCTTATGTGTTTTTACTCATTGAATTGCTGGCAAAATCAGCGCAAAAATTAGGCTTGCCGCCAGAATTGGCCGATAAGCTTGCAGTGCATACCGTAAAAGGCGCAGGCATGATGGCCGCCCTGGCCGATAGGGCGGCTGAACAATTGCGGGCAGAAGTCACCAGCCCCAACGGTACAACAGCCTCCGCCTTGAATATTTTTATGCGAGATGATGCCCTTGCTACCTTGGTGGATGGCGCATTAGCCGCTGCTTGTAAGCGGTCGCAAGAAATGTCGGATGCATAAATTTTGCTTTTATATTTTTTTATTTGAGCTAAAGTTTGTGTAAAATAAGCAATATATAATTAACATGAGCTCTCTTCTTCATCGTATCAGCCATGGCGCAACCGCCCAAGAGCAACAGCGTTTAGCACAAATAGGTTGGCCAGCCTATGTGGATGAGCAATTAAAAGGGGGCGAAGATCAACGTCTGCAAGACGTACTGGCTTCGGCTAAATTATTAATAGAGCATGGTTTTACCCATGAATATCGCCCCTTATCCTCTCTGAATAAACCAATCAATCAATTATGGCATCTCAGCGATTGGCAGGAATCATGGCATTGGGAAGAACGGATTCGCCCCGCGCGTGAAGTGGCCGCAGCTACTTGGTTACGGGCTATCTATAGCCGCTGGCAATTACAAGAGGTACTGGTTGATTTCTGGCATAATCATTTTCATGTGAATGCTGGTGGGGATAATATAGAAGTGGCCGTGGCCTTGCCTGAATATGACCGTGCAGTGATCCGCCCACATTTATTGGGTAATTTCCGCGAGATGTTAGAAGCCGTGGCTCAAAGCACGGCCATGTTGGCTTATTTGAACAATGCCAGCAGCAGGGCTAGCCCTGCCAATGAAAATTATGCGCGGGAATTATTTGAGCTACATACATTGGGCGCGGGTAATTATTATAATCATTTATATAATCGCTGGCGTGATGTACCTGGGGCAGAACAAGGCAGTGCCATTGGCTATATCGATCAAGATGTGTATGAAGCCGCCCGTGCCCTTACGGGGTGGACAATTGCCTCGGGTTATGAAGCAGCATTGGGACAAAAATTTCCCACAGGGGGTGGTTTTTACTATCATGATGCGTGGCACGATAATTACCAGAAACGCATTTTAGGGGTAGAATTTGAGCCCAATCAACCGCCATTGGCCGATGGGCGTAAATTATTGGATTTGGTGGCCTATCATGCGGGTACGGCGCAGCATCTCTGTTGGAAGCTCTGTCGCCGTTTGGTAGCGGATAATCCATCGGCACAACTTGTTCGCAGTGCAGCGGCTCTATGGATCAGCAATGCCCGTCATCCCAATCAGATTTCTATCGTGGTGCGCCATATTTTATTATCGGCAGAATATACCAGCCAATCAACCAGTAAAGCCATGAGGCCATTGGCATTGCTGGTTGCCATGCAGCGGCATAGCGGTATAGCCCTTTATCCTGAAGCCAAGCATTTTTATTTACTGAAAAATATGGGGCAGCATCTTTTTTCATGGCCAGCCCCCAATGGCCACCCCGATGGCAATGATTATTGGTTGCAATCTGGGTTTATGTTGCGCCGTTGGCAGGCTATCCATGATTTGGCTGTGGACATAATAAAAGCGGCGCCCGCCCAGCAATGGCCTTCTCCTGAAGCATTTGTTCAAGATTGGGCGGGGCGTTTGGCACCCAATAATTTGGTGGTAAAACCGCAAGCCTTGGCCATATTGCGTGAGTATGTGGGCGCGGCCACCATTGTGCTGGATAGCCAGAATAAAAATCAACAATGGGGTATGGCACAAGCCATTGGCCTTATCGCTTCAATGCCTGAACGCCAGCTAGGATAGAGATAAACACTCATGAATGTAACCCGACGTGATTTTCTACTATCTTGCGGCGCAGCAGCGGCTAGCTTTCCAGCCTTTTCTTTGAAGTTGGCGTATAGTGCCCCCCCCAGTAATACAAGTAATACGCCGCTATTATTGCATGTTTTTTTACGCGGCGGGATGGATGGCTTGCAATTAATAGCCCCGCTTACCGACCCTTATTATATAGCCGCCCGCCCGCAGCCATTGCGGGTTAATGCCCATGGCAAAGCATTTGTGCTGGATAATGCCTATGGGGAGGAAGCTTTTTTCATTAACCCCCGCGCCACGGCTCTCCATCAATTATACCAGCAAGGTTATTTAGCGGTTATTCATGCCTGTGGTCTTACCCATGAAACACGCAGCCATTTTGAAGCCAGCGATATGATAGAGCGTGGCACCCATAATAAAATGGAAAAAAGCGGTTGGTTATCGCGTTTATTCAATTTATTGCAAACAAATGGGCCGCAAGAAGCCTTGGCCATGGGTAATGGTGTGCCCACCTCTTTATTGGGGTGCTCTCACCTATTGCCGTTGGTTGATCAATGGTCGCTGGATTGGCCATCTTCTAAAACCACCATGGATTTTTTGCGGGCAGCTTATGACCATTATCCCCTATTGGGGGAGGCAGCACTCAATGCGTTGGACGTATCCAGCCAAATGGCGGCCAGTGTGCTGCGTGATAGCAACCAACAGATTATTATTCCAGAGCCTCCCCGCAATATTAATTATGGCGAGCACTCTTTTGGTCAAGGATTAAAATTTCTGGCGCATATGGTGCAGCGTAACCCATTGGTGAATATGGCCAATATTGAGCTGGATGGTTGGGATACGCACGAACAGCAAAGCGATCATTTTGGTAATTTACTGGAGACCTTGTCACAAGGCGTGCGTGCCTTTTTTCAGCAGATGAATAGCCAACAGCGAAATGTGTTGATTGTGGTGCATAGCGAATTTGGCCGTAGGCTAAAGGCCAATGAAAGCGGTGGCACTGATCACGGCCATGGTAATGTGATGCTGGTGATAGGCCAACAAATAAAAGGGGGGCGTTGTTATGGTGCGTGGCCGGGCCTTGCCACCGAGCAGCTCAGCCAACAGGCTGATCTACAAGTAACCACCGATTATCGCCATGTGCTGGCGTCGTTATTGCCAGCCTATGGTTTGGCGGTCAATGCCCCGCTTTTCCCTGATTTTTCTGCGAGGGCATTGCCCTTATTGCGCCAGTAATTTTTATTTGTAATTTTAGTTTTTTATTTCTTATTTAACTAAATTGCAGTATAATCGCAAAATGACTGATTATAACCAACATTATGATTTATCCAAGGGCGCACCCGTTGCCCCTTTTACCCATGGCGTAACTTATGCTTTTACTAAAGCAGCAGAAGACGTGCATCAATATGATGACGATGGCCGCATGGGAAAAAAAATAAGAAATAATATTTACGAGGGTGTATGTGAAATTATTAATTTGCCATCAGGTCGTAAGGGAATTGCTACCAATTCCTATATTCTCACCAATGGTACAGGTCATGGTTTCTCTCTGATTGCTCGCCAATTAAGCCATAATATTAGCAAGCTTAATGAATTAATGAATAATATAAGCGTCGATCAGCGATTGAAGCCAGTCATGATAATGCCGACTCCAACCTATGGCTTGATCCATGATGATGCTCTCCAAAAGGGGATTGAAATTGTGCACATAGAGCGCGACCGTGATAATGAATGGCGCGTGAACCCAAAGCAATTATGGGCAAAGTTGGCTGCTATTGCTGCTAATCCGCAACAATGGTTGGTGGGTTATTATGATAATAGCCCCAATAACCCCACCGGTACAATCAGAAGCCGCGAGGAAACCCAAGAACTGGCCGAGATATTGGCCGTTTATCATCAATTCAACCAACAGCGTTTCAATGATATATTGGACGCGCATAAAGTTGATAAAAAGATGATCTTTCAGCTTAAAGAGTTAAAACCGTGGCTGGCAGGTATTAACCTTGTGGATGATATGGTGTATTGGGGCAATGAGCACCAACAAGATGTAAAAGCCTGTAGTTTTGCTGCGCTGGCCAATGATGATAATGACGATATTGCCGATATGGCCGCCAATGGCTTTGTTTTATTAGGCTCGTCTAAAATTGGCTTGGCTGCTTTGCGTGGTGGCTTCGTGGTGGGGTTGAATAGAGATAAAATTGAACTTCTGCAAAGAATGGTGAAAAGTGAACATTATTTTGTTTCACTGCCCGCCTCTTATGGGGTGGAGGCAAGTTTTTCTACAGCAGAGGAACATCTAAACCCCAGAACAGAACATCTGGCCAGCATGAATCAGCAGCATCAATTTTGTATGAAACTGCTCAAAGCAATGGTGGATGGGATTAATAGCGCGGCGGTGAGCGCGGAAGAAGCGGTAAGAATGCGTGGGCTAGTGGCCGAACATTTTGCGGTGGATGAACAAAAGGCGGCTAATATTCTAAAGCATGGTATTGCTGGCGTTAAGGTAGTAACCCACCCCAAAGCGGGATTTTTTCAACTGCTTGATTTCAGTGCCCTGAAGGATAAATTTGTTTCTAATCATTTTTATCCATCCAAACAATTTTCTGGGGCGCAATTGGTGGAAGATGAACGCCAAATATTGGCGGTCACCAATGCCTATAAATTAAGCTTATGTTGCGGTTCATGGTGTTATAGCAAAGGCAAAGATTGCTTATTTCGTGTGAGTTGCGCCACACCAGATCCGCGCAATATCATAGAGTTTGTGGCACGGTTGGTAGCGGCCACCAACCATTTTCAGCCAACTGAAGATGCAGCCATTGATCATGGCAGGGTTTCTTATTTTCAGTTCTCCCCGCAGGAAAAAAGCGAGTTATTTGTTCCTGCCATTAAAAATGGGCAAAAATCTCTAAAATGGGCGCAGCCAAATTGCCAACCCATACTAGCTGTTTTGTAAGAAGCCATAAGATTTGTTGTTTTACAGCCAATCATCGGGCAGGCTGTTGGGGTGTTATTGATATTGATTGCCCATCATTATGCTTGCTTGTGATTTTTCCCGCCTTCCCCGCGCTGCCCATGCGGCGGCTTTAACCACTGGCCTCCAGCAATGGCAGGAAAAAGCCACTATAGTGCAAGCCTCTACCCCAAGCCTTGCAGCTTTTATGCAGGATATGGCCAGTGATGAGGGTGGGGCTAAAATATTGGCCGCGATATTTGGCAATAGCCCGCACATTACCGCATTATTGCTGCAAAATCCAGATATTTTGTACCAGATGAGCCAATCTAAGCTGGAAGATTGTTTCAATTTTTTACTGGAAGAAACCAGCCAGCAATTTCAAGCAATTACCGATCAACCAGCCTTAATGCGCCTGTTAAGGCAATTAAAGGCCAAGGGGCAGTTGATGGTGGCTTTGGCTGATATTGGTGGTTTATGGAATTTGGTGCAAATTACCGATGCCTTATCGGATATAGCAGAAACAGCCTTGCGGCTGGCACTTTCCTTTTTGCTAAAAAAAGCGGTGAAGGATGGTTGGCTGCGGGTAGATAATCCAGAATATCCAGAATTGGAGAGTGGCTATTTTATTTTGGCCATGGGCAAATTGGGCGCGCGTGAACTCAACTATTCTTCGGATATTGATCTGATTATTTTCTACGATCCAGCCAAAGCCAAGTTGGTGGATGAAACGATGGCGGGGCATTATTTTGTACGGCTAACGCGGGAATTGGTGCGCATTATGGATGAACGCACCGAAGATGGTTATGTTTTTCGTACCGATTTACGGCTGCGCCCCGACCCTTCGGCCATGCCCTTAGCGGTTTCGGTGAATACGGCAGAGGTATATTATGCCAGCACTGGCCAGAATTGGGAACGGGCGGCGATGATTAAGGCGCGGGCGGTGGCCGGAGATTATGAGGCCGCGGAGAGTTTTCTGGCCATGATTTCAGCATGGGTGTGGCGGCGGTCGCTGGATTTTGCTGCCGTTGAAGATATTCGTAACATCAAGCGGCGTATTCATTCGGCGCGCGGCCATCAAAAACTGGCGGTAGAGGGGCATGATGTAAAATTGGGGCGGGGTGGTATTCGCGAGATTGAGTTTTTTGTGCAAACCCAGCAATTAATTTTTGGCGGGCGCGATTGGGGCTTACGCGCTTCTACTACTTGCGGGGCGTTGGCCTCTTTAAGCCAAAGCAAGCGTATTGCCCCTGAAAGCCGCGATCAATTAATTCGTGCTTATGAATTTTTGCGCAAAACCGAACATCGTCTGCAAATGTTGGCCGATCAACAAACCCATCAATTGCCCAGCAATAGTGCCGAGTTAGAAGCCTTTGCCTGTTTTATGGGGTTTGCGCATCAGCAAGAATTTAAGAATATTTTGCTACGCCACATGCGGGCGGTGGAAAGCCATTATGCAAAATTATTTGAAGAAGCCCCCAGCCTTGCCCCCATGCGTAGCTTGGTGCTGAATGGTAGTGAAGAAGAAGATATAGCTGCCACGGCAAAATTACAGGAAATGGGGTTTCATAGCGCAAAAAATATTGTGAGCCGCATTAAGGCTTGGCACTATGGCCGTTACCGTTCTACCCGTACCGAAAAAGCGCGGGAATATCTTTCACAGCTCACCCCTTCTTTATTGCAGGCTTTTAGCAAGGCTTCTTTCCCCGATGAAGCCTTTGCCCATTTCGATCAGTTTTTGGAAAAACTACCCGCTGGCGTGCAGCTATTTACCCTGTTATATCAAAACCCAACCTTGTTGGATATGCTGGCCAATATTATGGGATCCGCTCCAGCATTAGCAGCGGAATTATCGGCCGACCCATCATTAATGGATTGCCTGATGACGGGCGGTTATCTGGATGAATTGCCGTTCCGCCAGCAGCTCAATAATCAACTTACGCAGATATTAGCCCGCGCCCGCCATTATGAAGATTCGCTCACCATGCTGCGCCGTTTTGTGCGCGAACATCGCTTTCAGGCGGGGGTGCGTATTTTATGTGGGTTTTCCCAAGGCTTAACGGTAAACCAGTTTCTTGCTGATCTGGCCGAAATTACCTTGCAGCATGTGATGCGGGTGGTAGAGCAGGAATATGCCATTAAGCATGGGGTGTTTGAAAAGGGGGGGGCTGCAATTATTGCCTTGGGGCAATTGGGCGGCGGGCAAATGTCGGCCAGTTCAGATATTGATTTGATTATTGTGTATGATACGGGTACTGGCACGGATGTTAGTGCCCTTTCTCAAGGTGAAAAACCCTTGGATGCCCCGCGCTATTTTCTGGGGCTTACGCAGCGTTTGGTTTCGGCCATCAGCGCGCCCACCGAGGCGGGCAAATTATATGAGGTGGATTTACGCCTACGGCCTTCTGGCACTAAAGGACCATTAGCCATTAGTGTGGATGGTTTTGAACAATATCATGCCACCAGTGCTTGGACATGGGAACATATGGCCTTGTGCCATAGCCGCGTGATTACTGGCTCTAGCTTATTGCGCCAACGGTTGGAAGGGATTATCCATTACACCCTTACCCGTCAACGGAATTTGAAACAATTATGGCATGATGTGGCGGATATGCGCCGCCGCGTGGCTATGGAATTTCCCGCCAAAAGCTTATGGGATGTTAAATATACTAGGGGCGGGTTAGTGGATATTGCCTTCACGGTGCAATGTTTACTATTGGCGCATGCTTGGCACAACCGTGAAATTTTAGCCCCCGATACCAGACAAGCCATCATCAATTTAGAACAAGCAGGCGTGCTAAGCGAAACCGATGCAATGATCTTAAATGAAGGTCTGGCCGTGCAACGACGGGTGCAGGCATTTTTGCGCTTGGCGGGTGATGGTTATCAGGAAGACAAAATGCCCTCTGCCTTGCTGCGCTCATTGGCCAGCACTATTTTATCAGCAACAGAACAGGGTACAGAAATAGGCACAGCCAGTGGTGTTGGCTTACACCGTGCTATTTCGCGGTTGGTGAGTTTGCAGGAAAAATGTTATGGCCTTTATCTGCGCCTTGTGGAACAAAATGACCAAGAGTTTGAAAAGGAAATAACGCCATGATTGGTAGCCAAGCCCCAGATTTTACCCTGCCAGATGATAAGGGCAATATGACGACCCTTTCTGCACAAAAGGGAAAGGCTGTATTATTATATTTTTACCCCAAGGATGATACCTCAGGCTGCACCAAACAGGCTTGTGCTTTTCGCGATCAATTTCCTGAATTTTCTGATAAAAATCTTCTGGTATTGGGTGTTTCTAAGGATAGCGTGGTCTCGCATGGCCGTTTTCGTGATAAATATAGCCTCAATTTTCCCTTGCTTTCCGATAGCGAAGGCACGGTGTGCGAAGCGTACGGGGTGTGGAAAGAAAAAAGCATGTATGGCAAAAAATATATGGGGATTGAACGCACCAGCTTTTTAATCGATGCTGAGGGCATTATTCGTCATATCTGGCCAAAAGTAAAAATAGACGGCCATGCTGAAGATGTACTAAAAATTTTCACCAGTTTGTAAATGACTATCACCGCAGCCAATTTACAAGATTTTTTAACGCGCTTATTGCAAGCGGGTGGTTTTACCGCAGAAGAAGCGGCCAGAACCGCTGAAAGCTTGGTGCTGTCTAATCTGGCGGGGCATGATTCTCATGGCGCGATTCGGGCGGTGGAATATCTTTCCTATTATCGTCAAGGTTTTTTGGCCAGTGGGGTTCCGCTCAATATGGTAGCCGAAACGCCATCTTCTCTCACCGTGGATGCTCAAAAAGGCTTGGGTCAGGTACAAATACCCCGTTTGATAGAAAAATTATTACAAAAATCCACCCACCATGGCGTGGTCACTGGCAGCATCATGGCTTGTGGCCATGTGGGGCGGTTGGGGGAATGGGTGGAATATATAGCCGCCAGCGGCATGGCCAGCTTTATGGCCGTGAATGATGATGGAAATTTTGCCTGTGTTGCCCCGCCGGGTGGGCGTGTGGGCTGCACCAGCACTAATCCACTGGCCTTTGGCATACCGCTGGATGCAGGAGAAGTTTTCACCATCGATCTTTCCACCAGCACCGTGGCGTTAGGTAAAATGCGTCTAGCCGCTATGGCTGGCCAAGAATGCGCCGCTGGCTTGATTCAAGATCATGATGGTCAACCATCCACCAACCCTGCAATTTTATTTCAAGAACCGGCGGGGGCTATTTTGCCCATGGCTGGTTATAAAGGCTTTGCCCTTTCCATGATTGTTGATTGCTTGGTTTCTGGCCTTTCTGGCGGTATTACCCCGCCGGGGCCAGCCCCTGTGCCCATGCTCACCAATGCTTTAATTACCATTTGGAACCCAGCCTTATTTTCTGGCCTCCCGCATATGCAGTTTCAAGCAAGAAAATATATGAATTATCTGCGTGAAAACCCGCCGATAGACCCGCAACAACCCATCCGTTTGCCGGGGGATAGAGCCAATAAAGAAAAACGCACCCGCCAACAACAGGGCATTCCTTTAAGTGCGCCCACCATCAATGCTTTAGTGAAATTGGCTGGTAAGTTAGCCGTTACTCCGCCATCGGGTTGGTGATTAATAAAGCATGGTTCGCTATAAAAACAAAAAAGGCATTGCCTGAAAAATCCTTAAAAGGTCAAGCAATGCCAAGATGTGCGCAGCAATCCAATAAATTAAGCTAAATATTGGCCGCCATTAATATTCAGGGTAGAGCCCGTTACAAAACCAGCTTCTGGGCTGGCCAGATACACAACAGCCGCCGCAATTTCTTCTGCATGGCCTAAGCGTTTTACTGGAATTTTATTAATGATTTTTTCCAACACGGTGGGGGCAACAGCGCGCACCATATCGGTATCGATATAGCCGGGGGCAATAGCATTAACCGTGATGCCTTTAGCTGCGCTTTCCAGAGCCAAGGCTTTGGTAAAACCAATAACCCCAGCTTTTGCCGCAGAATAATTGGTTTGGCCAGCTTGTCCTGCCACGCCATTAATCGAGCTAATGCTGATAATACGGCCAAAGCCGCGCTCCCGCATGCCTTCAATCACGGGATGGGTGACATAAAATAATGAGCTTAAATTGGTTTGAATGACGTCATTCCATTGTTGCGCGGTCATTTTATGAAAAAAACCATCCCGCGTAATGCCGGCATTATTCACCAATATATCAACAGGGCCTAAGGCTGCGGTAACGTTTTTAATGCCTTGAATGCAAGCATCGGCGTTAGAAACATCCCACTTAAAAGTGGCAATGCCAGTTTTTTCAGTAAATTCTTTGGCTTTTTCATCATTGCCAGCATAATTGGCGGCTACTTTATAACCAGCTTTATGTAATGCTAGGCTGATGGCCTCGCCAATGCCTCTGGTGCCACCAGTGACTAATGCTACTCTAGTCATTATTTTATCCTTCCCATTTTACTTTTATTATTTTCCTCTGCCTCCCTCGATAGGAGGGCAGAGGATGAAACGCCAATGCAATTATCTTTCCACACACATGGCAATACCCATACCACCGCCGATGCACAAGGTGACAAGTCCCTTTTTGGCGTTACGCCGCACCATTTCGTGCAACAGGCTCACTAAAACTCGTGCGCCAGAAGCACCAATTGGGTGCCCCAGAGCAATAGCACCGCCATTAACATTCACCTTGCTGAGATCCCAGCCCATATCTTTATTCACGGCGCAAGCCTGAGCTGCGAACGCTTCATTGGCTTCAATCAGATCAAGATCACCAACATTCCAGCCTGCTTTGCGCAAAGCCTCGCGTGAGGCAGGAATAGGGCCAGAACCCATAATGGTGGGATCGACGCCAACGGTAGCCCAAGAAGCGATTCGTGCGAGGGGGGTAACACCCTTTTTACTGGCTTCCACGCCGCTCATTAATAATAGAGCTGCTGCACCATCATTAATACCAGAAGCATTACCAGCGGTTACCGTGCCATCTTTACTAAAAGCAGGCCGCAATTTGCTCAGCCCTTCCAAGGTTGTACCAAATTTGGGATATTCATCCGCATCCACCACTGTATCGCCTTTTTTACCTTTAATGGTAACGGCTACCAGCTCATCCTTAAATTTACCGGCCTTAATCGCGGCTTCTGCTTTTTGTTGTGAGGCGTAAGCAAACTCATCTTGTTGTTCGCGGCTAATTTGCCATTTTTGGGCAACATTTTCAGCCGTGGTGCCCATGTGGTAATTGTGGAAAGCTTCCCACAGGCCATCTTTAATCATGGTATCCACCATTTCACTATTGCCCATTTTTACGCCGCTGCGCAAATACATGGCATGGGGAGAAAGGCTCATATTTTCTTGGCCGCCAGCCACCACAATGCTGCTATCCCCCGCTTTAATGGCTTGAAACCCTAAGGCCACGCTGCGCAGGCCAGAACCACAAACCTGATTGATTGTGTAAGCGGTACGCTCTACGGGAATGCCAGCTTTTACAGCGGCTTGGCGTGCTGGGTTTTGGCCAACACCGGCTGTTAATACCTGTCCCAAAATTACTTCAGAAATTTCAGCGGCATCGGTTTTTCCCCGTTGCAATACTTCTCGAATCACCACATCCCCCAGCTCATGGGCTGGCACATTGGCCAATGCTCCATTAAAAGAGCCAATGGCCGTGCGGGCAGCGGCAGCAATCACAATATCAGTCATGTTGAGTGTCCTTATCATTTCTATATGTTTGACATCACTTCATGAGGCAACTTATGCTGCTTGCTAAAATCGTGCAAGCAGGAAGCAACAAGATGGACAGTTTTACCACCCCTATTTCTCATTCAACGCCAATCTACTGTTATCAACAGTTGGAAGATGTTCCCTTAAATGAACAACAACGCCAATATTTAGGGCGCAGTGGTTATGATGGCAAAGCCGGCAGTTTTGTGATTTTGCCCGCCGAGCATGGCGGGGTAGTGGTGTTGGCACGACCATTGGCCGAAACCCCTTGGCAATTGGCCAGTTTGGCCGAAAAATTACCAGATGGTGTGTATCATCTAGCGGGAGATGTGCCGGAGCATCAGTTGGATTCTTATTGTTTAGGCTGGGCTTTGGCACAATATCGTTATGGGCAGTTTCGGCGACCCATGCGCGAATCATGGCCACAATTGGTATGGCCAGATTCCGTGAATCGAGCCGAAATTTTAGCCTTAGTGAAAGCTATTAATTTGGTGCGCCGTTTGGTGAATATGCCCGCTAATTATTTGGGGCCTGTTGAATTGGCGAAGGAAGCTGAAATAATAGCCGCCCGATATGGAGCAGAAATCAACATTATTGATAACCAAGAGCTATTGACCAAAGAATGGCCAATGGTAAGAGCGGTAGGCCAAGCTAGCCCACGGTTGCCCTGTGTTATTGATCTGCGGTGGGGCGAGAAAGAGCATCCACTGATTAGCTTGGTGGGCAAAGGGGTGATTTTTGATACTGGCGGGCTGGATATTAAAACCGCTGGTTTTATGGAATTGATGAAAAAAGATATGGGGGGGCAGCCCATGCCTTAGCATTGGCAGAGCTGGTGATGAGCATGAATTTGCCTATGCGCTTGCGGGTGATTATTCCAGCGGTAGAAAATGCCGTGGCTGGCAATGCCTTTCGCCCAGGGGATATTTTCCCCACCCGTAAGGGGTTAACCGTGGAAATTGGTAATACTGACGCTGAAGGCCGGCTAATTTTAGCGGATGCCCTTACCGCCGCTTGTGAAGATAAACCAGCATTAATACTGGATTTTGCAACGCTCACGGGGGCTGCCCGCGGGGCATTGGGGTTGGATATCCCAGCATTTTTCTGTAACCATGAACAATTAGCGACCCGTTTAGAAAAGGCACGCGATCATACTAACGATCCCTTCTGGCGTTTGCCCTTATGGCAAGGTTATCGCAGCGATTTAGAATGCTATGCCGCCGATTTGCGCAATATTGCCAGCCATTCTTACGCGGGGGCAATTATAGCGGCGTTATTTTTGCAGCGTTTTGTTGATGATAGCACCCCATGGGCGCATTTCGATTTATTTGCGTGGAATAATAAAAACCGTGCAGGCCGGCCAGAGGGCGGTGAAGCTTATACCATTCGTGCTTGTTACGAATTTCTAAAGCAGAAAAATTATCAAGATTTATAAGCATTGGAAAAGTAGATGATAGATATATCGGCTCAGGAACAAGCGATTGAACGATTAAAAGAGAGCTTGCATTATGCGGCCTCCCCTCTAGCACAACAGGATGCTGGTTTAGCTAGACAATTTATGGCTTCTTCCATTCAAGCTTTTGAGTTTACTTATGAATTAGCCCACAAAATGCTGAAGCGATATTTGGAAGCCACCGAGGCAAGCCCTGCCAGCATTGATGCTATGAGTTTTCAAGAACTAATTCGCACGGGGGCAGAAAAGGGTTTGTTGCAGCATTCATGGGATCAGTGGAAGCATTATCGCCATTTTCGTAGTGTTACTAGCCATAGTTATAATGAGAAAAAGGCAGAAGAAGTATTTGAACATATACCCGCTTTTTTACAAGAGGCTGAATTCCTACATGACCAGATAAAGAAAAGGCAAGCTGGTGCTTGATTTATCCACAGAAAATCTGACTCTTGTGCAGGCAATTTTGCAAGCACATATACCCACGAGCGAGGTGTGGGTGTTTGGTTCACGGGCGATGGGTAATGCTAAACCTTTTTCTGATTTGGATATAGCCATTTTGGCGGATGCGCCGCTGGCATCTCATGTGCTGATTGACCTGAAAGAGGCTTTTGAGCAAAGTGATTTACCAATAAAAGTGGATGTGGTTGAATTTTACCAGCTGAATGCAGTTTTTCAGGAGAGGATTAAAAAGCATCATTATAGTATCCAATCTTGTGGCTAGTCGCTCCAACCTTATTCCATCCAACCTGAGGCAACTAAACTAGAGTGAGAAAATAGATTGACCCCTTTAGATCCCCGCACATGGTTATATCAACCAGAACTCGCAGAAATATCGCTCAAGGGCAAAATTGAGGCTATAGATTTTGCTGATCTTGTTCCCTATCATGTGGTAGGGGCGGTTGTTCCCTTAAAATCACGCCCTGAAGCCTATTCTTTAGCCAGCCAATTGCTGTTTGGTGAACGGTTTGATGTGCTGCGTATTCATGCGGGCTTTGCTTGGGGGCGGGCATTGAATGATGGTTATTGCGGCTATGTTCCGGCTGAATATTTACAACAAGGTATTATCACGCCGCCATTATATCGGGTTCATGTTTTGCGAAGCTTTATTTATCCCACGCCCTCGATGAAATCTGAGCCGCTGACTTTTCTACCCTTGGGGGCAGAAATAAGAGAAGGCCATCAGGAAAACGCCTTTATGTATATAGAGCCATTAAAGGGCTGGATTTATGCCAAGCATGTGCAATTGGCTAAGGTACAACCATCGCTATTGGATATGATAAGCATTGCGCGTTGCTTTTTGGGTGTGCCCTATTTATGGGGTGGAAAAACATCATTAGGGCTGGATTGTTCCGCCCTTATACAAACATTATTGCTTATAGCCCAGCAGATTTATATTCCGCGGGATAGCGATCAGCAACGCGAGAAGCTGGCTGATTTTTTTGCCCCAACTACTCAGCCATGGCAAAGCGGCGATATTTTATTTTTCCCTGGGCATGTTGGCATGATGAGTGATGCAGAACATCTTATCCACGCTAATGCTTTCCATATGCAGGTAACTGAAGAAAAACTCAGCGAGGTGCTCAGCCGCTTTGATGATCCAGCAAGTGCTATATTAAAAGCCTATAGAACGGCCCAATCAACATAAGCCATTTTATTGAGCCTTTTCTATAATAAGCCCGCCAATTTTTTGATAATCGCCTGTTTGCTGATACCTTCAGCATGGGCTTGATAGTTGAGCTGCATGCGGTGGGCTAATACTGGTTCCAGTAGCCGTTCCACATCATCCAATGAAGGGGCAAGGCGGCCTTCCAGCAGGCAGAGCGCGCGGCAACATAAAGCCAAGGCTTGCCCTGCCCGTGGGCCGGGGCCCCAATTCACATATTTTTTAACCTCATGTAAGTCGCTATTTTCTGGGCGCGCGGCACGGGTTACGGCAATAATTTTATCCAGTAACATCTCTCCCAATGGCATTATTCTTACCAATGATTGCAGTTCTAATAAATCCTCGGCGGTTAAAAGGGGTACTATATCCGCTTCTTTACTACCCGTGGTGAGCAACACCATATTTTTTTCAGCCACGGCATCGGGGTAAGAAATGGTAATGCCCATTAAAAAACGGTCGAGCTGCGCTTCAGGTAGGGGGTAAGTGCCTTCTTGTTCAATTGGGTTTTGCGTGGCCATCACATGAAAAGGGGTAGGCAATGAGCGCAATACACCATTCACCGTGATAGAATGTTCCTGCATGGCCTGTAATAATGCAGATTGCGTGCGGGGGCTGGCGCGGTTAATTTCGTCGGCCATTAATAATTGGCAAAAAACTGGTCCTTCAATAAAGCGGAAAGAACGACCATGCTCACGGCTTTCATCCAGCACTTCCACCCCCAAAATATCAGCGGGCATTAAATCAGGGGTACATTGAATACGTTTTACATCCAAAGCAAGAGCTTGGCCTATAGCGTGCACCAATCTGGTTTTGGCAAGGCCGGGTAAGCCAGTGAGCAAGCTATGACCACCTGCTAATAAAGCGGTTAGGCTTTGATCGATAACGCGCTCTTGCCCTAGAACAATTTGCTGTAATGCTTGCCGCAAAGAAAAAAGCTTCTCTGTGAGTTGCGATATATGCTGAGAGGGGTTTTGCCAGTCAATTGTTATCATGTCAATTTTTGTCATGGTGAATCGGTCAAGAAAAAAGAAAGAACATAAGCCTAGCCTAATAATCTGTGCAGCGCAATTATCGATTTCCTAACGCTTTTGATGGTAAATTAGTTGGTCTGTGTTGCAACGCAAAAAAGATGGTGTGGAATGAGAAAAATTCTTTTACTAACAATTCTGTTTTTTGCGGTTTCGGTGGTAGCGCAGCCTTTATCATCGATGAAGGCACAAGCTTCGGAAGAAAAATCTGATGGCCATGGCGAGGAAAAAGGTGGGCACGATAAAGAAGATCCCAATGAACCTCACTATGTTCATTTTCAGCAGCGCGTGATTATTCCAATGTTTTCGGGTAAAAACATTGTACAGGTAGTGGCCTTGCAACTGGCGTTGGAAGTAAATACTTCCAGCCAAGCCGATAAGGTGCGTAACATGTTTCCCCGTTTGCAAAATGCTTATTTAGAAACACTGTATGGGAATATGGATAATAGTAATATTATTTCCGATACGGGCAGAGTGAATCTTGGATTTATTAAGTCACAAATTGCTGTTGCCAGCGAAAAAATTCTTGGCGAGGGCGTATTAAAAGACGTGTTGATCCAATCAGTTTCACAACGCGAGATGTAGGCCTTATTTTCTATGATTGGTAAGGGTTTTTCTGTGGCCCTCTTATCTTAAAACGAATAGGCGTGCCACTTAAACCAAAATGCTCACGCAGACCATTAGTAAGGTAGCGAATATAATCTTCTGGTAGATCATCTGGCCGTGAAGCAAAAAGAGCAAAACTGGGCGGTCGTGCCTTAATTTGGGTGATATAACGCAAGCGATTATTTTTGCCATTCACCATCGGGGGAGCGTGATTCGAGACCATATCCGCCAGCCATAAATTTAGCTTTGCGGTGGGAATGCGGCTATTCCAGATATCGTAAGAATTATTACATTCAGTGATTAAGCGATCTAAGCCGCGCTTGTACAAGGCGGAGATGGTAACTAACCGCACGCCTTTTAATTGCGGTAATAATAGAGCGGCTTTTTCTTGAATTTGGCGGCGAACTTTTTCCTGATTTTCAACCTCATCCCATTTATTAATGGCAAGAACCAGTACGCGGCCTTCTTCGGCAACATAGCGCGCTATTTGTAGATCCTGCTTTTCTAGGGCCTGATTAACATCGGATACTAAAATCACCACTTCCGACATGCGAATAGAACGCAAGCTTTCCTGTGCCGCTAAACTCTCTAATTTTTCTTCAAGGCGGGCTTTTTTGCGCAAACCAGCCGTATCAATCAACCGAATAGCCGTGCCGTTCCACTCCAGATCATTAGCAATAGAATCGCGAGTAATGCCTGGTTCAGGCCCTGTTAATAAGCGTTCTTGTCCTAGAAAGGCGTTAATTAGGGTCGATTTTCCAGCATTAGGGCGCCCAACAATAGTAATGGTTAATGGACGTTTTTCATATTCTTCGTCGCTTTCCGGTTGGTCTTCTTCAAGATCCACATCTTCTTCAATCTGAGGTTTGATATAAGGCAGCATGGCTTCATATAAGCCATCTAACCCTTCTCCATGGGCAGCAGATACTGGAACAGGATCACCAAAACCAATACGCCAGCTTTCGGAAATACCAGCTAAACCGGTTTTCCCTTCACATTTATTGGCTAATAATACGACGGGTAAGCCAGTTTCCCTTAATTGACGGGCAACATCTTCATCTTGCGGGGTAACGCCGATGCGTGCATCAATCACCATCAGGCATAAATTGGCTTTTTTTACAGCTTTCATTGTAAAAAGCCGCATATTCAAAGCGATGGGTTGGTTATCTGCTTCAATACCAGCCGTATCAAATAGGGTAAAGTGCAAATCGCCCAGCGAGCCTTCCGCCTGTTTCCAATCTCTGGTGACCCCGGGTTGATCATCCACTAAAGAAATTTTACGACCAACCAAGCGGTTAAACAGGGTGGATTTGCCAACATTAGCACGGCCAGCTATTACCACAATTGGCAATGGTTGAGATGTTTCTGTCATTGCCCCTTATAAGCCATTAGCTTTCCTTCTGTATCTAATAAAAATAAACTATTTCCAACAACAATGGGCGATGTGGCCAAGGCATTGTCTATGGAAAGAGAATTGGTTTTTTTACCATTCAGCGCATCAAATGTTAATAAATGGCCAGATGAATCGGCTACTAAAACTTTATCGCCAGCCACTAAAGGGCCTTGCCAAGCGTTTGCTTTATCGTCTTCGCCTGCTTCTAAATTCTGTACCCAGTTGATTTTTCCATTGGTTGCATTAATAGCAGCTAATTGTTGCTGGTTAGAAAGACCATAAATATAATCACCCGCTACTTGAATGGGGTTTAGGGTTGAAAAAGCTGTATCCCAATCGCGGCCACCACTTTGGCTATTAATAGCTAATAGATGTGGAGGCAAACCAGCTAAATAAACGCGATCATCACTGATCACTGGCCATGATGATGAATCATTTAAGCCCCATCCTTCACGAATTTTTCTGATGCCACCGAGGTTATCGCTCCACAAAATGCGGCCATTTTCTAGACCCAAGCCCAATACTTCACCCGAAGAAAGAATGACAACCACTAAGTTACCATGAATGGCAGCGGGGGGTCTGCCCAGTAAACTGGTTGTTTCAGCCACGCCAGCCTGCCGCCACAGCATTTTACCATTATTACTATCAAAACAAAGAATATCATTGCCCAAAGTGGAAATAACCAGCCTATTATTGGATAAAGCAGGAGCAGAGACCACTGGCTTGTCGGTCGATATGCGCCAAACTTGCCCACCATTTTTTGCATCTATGGCTACAATATCATCCGTACCATAGGTTACCAATAAGCGCCCATTATCATAGGCAAGGCCACCTGAAAAAGCACGGCTATCTTGTTCTGGCGTACTTACCTGTACTTTCCAACGTAATGTACCATCCTTAATTGAAAAAGCTGAAACGCTGGCATCGGTTGATAACACAAAAATATTACCATTGGCGACCACAGGCTGGCTTTGATAGGGGTTGTTCTTATTAATTCCTTCGGATGCTGATACCGACCATAGAAGGTTGAGACGATCTTTGAGTAATGGATGGCCAATATCATGCGCGGCGTTGCCGCCTGTTTGTTCCCAACTATTATTAAGCACTGTATCAGGCAATTCTATTTTTCTACCGCTTAATGAGGAGTCTGCTTTTAGCTTATTATCATCCAAGGTAAGCGCCGCAACACGAACACCTTTTACCTTCTCCTTTTCTGTTTTCAGCAGGTTACTACAACCACCCAATTGAATAAAGAGCGAAGATAAAGCTATAGAAAGCCATAATTTGCGCAGCGACATGAGATATTCCCCTTAAAAATCAAATATAACCCAAAATAACCTCATAGAATCTAAGGCTTAGTGGTTTCAGCGGATGGAATATTATAAGATTGCAGATGATTTTTCATAATTTCTGCCCGTTGTTTAACCTCTGCTGGTATATCCGCACTACTCAGAATAGCTTGATAATAACCTTCTGCTTCGGCCCATTTTTGGGTGCGCATGGCCACAAGACCCAATAATTCTAACGCGGTAAAACGCCAAGGAGAACCCGCCTGTGCCAATGGTTGTAACTCACGCGAAAGCACGGCTGGATCAGCTGTTTCAATTTGTTGCCATAAAGCAAGCAAATGAGCCAGTTCACCAAAAACTTTTAATTTTCCAGAGGTTTGTTCTGCTGTTTTATTATAAATAGCGGCAGCTGCATTTCTGTCGCCCTTTTCAATAGCCGCTTGGCCACGTCGCAAATCATTCAACAATAGCAGACCACTATTGGCTGGCAGCGTATTTTGCTCAAGCAGGGCTAGCTTTTCTGGTGCCGCTTTTCCATCGGCTTCGGTGATTTTCTTTAACCAAATGGCCGTTTCCTGTTGGCTTTTTTCTAGCTGATGTTGATTCCAGAAATAACGCCCTGCTGTGCCCACAACCATCATCAGACAAAAAGCTAGGATAAAAACCCCATATTTATTGAGCAGCTTCATGAATTGTTCTTCACGCCATGCATCATCCACTTCACGCACAAAAGCATTGAATGAGGGGTTCTCCGCCTCTGTTTGTTGAGGGGTAGCAGCGTTTTTTATTGGCGTGGCTTTACCAGATTTTGTGCCTTTTATTTTTGCCATTTAATAGAACATCCCATAGAAGGTAGTTGTTGTGAGGGTGCAACGCCGTTATCATTAATTAACAGCATGGCGTCCAGCAACTCACGCTTTCCTTCGCCAAGAGCAAGAGGCAATGAAGGGCTGGAAGCATCCAGTCTCCCCTTGTATTGCAGATTAAGTTTTTTGTCAAAGCCGTAAAATTCAGGGGTACAAACCGCCCCATATGCTTTGGCCACGGATTGATCAGAATCAATCAAATACGGAAAGGTGAAATGATGTTGTTGAGCAAAAACAGCCATTTTCTCAAAAGAATCTTCTGGGTATTGTAGGGTATCATTGGGCATGATGGCAACAACGCCAAAGCCATGCTGTTGTAATTTGCCAAAATCAGCCACTAAATTATGGATAATGGCCTTTACATACGGGCAATGATTGCAGATGAAGCCAACCACTAAACCATTAGTGCCGTGCAATTGTGTTAGTGAATATGTTTGTCCATCAATATTTTTCAAAGAAAAATCGGGGGCAGAGAATAGGCTTTCGGTTGAAAGTGGGAGGGTTGAGACTAATGCCATAACGCACCTTATACATCAAATATACGGTGCTACCATGTCTTGTGTATCTTATATGGTCAAGCATCAATTATTAAGCAGGGGATGTTTTCATACTCTTGCACCATCCATTAAAATACGCTCAGCTTGTCGCCAATAATAAAGCCCTTTGCTATCGCGTAAGTCCGTGCCGCGCATATCCACATAACCATCTTCCCCAGCATAAGAGAAAAAAGGTGTTTGAATATCGGCATAACGTAAGCAGGCATCGGCTAAATAAATACCATCAGTGATGTGTAAGTGAGAGAATTTACTTCTGGTGAGGTCTGCTCCCTCAAAGTCAGCCACCAATAACGTGGCAGCCCGAAAATCAGATTGCGCCAGCATGGTTTGACGAAATAATGGGTAATGAAGGTCGGCGCGATAAAAAGTGCATCTTGGGGCTCTTACCCGATCAAAACTCACTAAATGACCGCTAACATCATTAAAATTGGCATCAGCCAATTTTGTTCCATCAAACTCTACATTGTGTAGGCGGGCCTGAAAAAAATCGCCATGACGTAAATCAGCGTGAGACATAATTACATGAGAAAATACCACGCCATGAAATCGGCCATTGCGTAAAATTAGCCCAGAAAGGTCAAGGGGATCTCCAGCCTTGCCGGCAATAACCGTATGCGAGAGATTGGCATCGCTAATATCTAGGCCGCTGGCCGCTGCATTTTTTAAGAAATGGGCTAGCTCTTCTGCGTTATGTTCTGGTGAAGAGAATAAAATTGTTCCATAACGATCACGAATCACCAGTTCGTTTCTGGGTTGCAATCGCTGTTCTCCTACCATAAATAAATCAGCCTGTTGATGGATAAGCATTTTAATATAATATAAAGTACAAGACTTTGTAGAAACATTAAAGTCTAAATTAATTTATTTGCGTCAAAGACTGAAGTACAAAAAGCCCAATGGCAGCAGCATTAGAAACATTGACGCTGGGCATTTGTGGGTTGCTGGGCAGTTTAATTAAAATGTCGCACGATTCTTTTACCAAGCGCCGCATGCCAGTGCCTTCTGCGCCCAAAACCATTGCTATTTTTTCTGGTGCAGGATTATAAGTATAAAGAACATTGATTTCTTGGGTTGTATTCCCATCCATTCCCACGGCCATGAAGCCATTTTCTTTCAGTTCTTCAATGGTGCGGGACAGATTAACAACATCAATATAGTCAACCATTTCAACAGCACCACAGGCGGCCTTGGCTAACACAGCAGTTATTGGTGGAGCATGGCGTGATTGTACAATAATGCTTGTGGCATTAAAAGCAGCAGCCGAGCGCATGATTGCGCCAATATTGTGGGGATCTGTGACTTGATCAAGAATGAGTAAACGGCAAGATTTGCCAATTTGTGTGCGGCGAATAATATCATCTAAATTCGGTTGTTCTAGTGGCAATGCCTTGATAGCCATTCCTTGATGCACAGCCTGTGGGGGCAAAATTCTATTAAGTTCTTGATTGCTCACAATTTGTGGTGTTGGGCGCTTAATGTTAAGTGCAATAGCTTTTTCTATAAAAGGCAATAATCCTTTCAGACTATCTTCTGTAATGTACAGGCTATCTATACGCCTTTTACTATTGCACCACGCCGCTTCTATTGCATGCTGACCATAGATGAGATGATCCAGTGGTATGGAGGCTATTTTAGGAGAATGCGCAACAGATGAGGAGGATCGAGCAACTTTATATTGCCCTGAATCTGAGTGTTTTTTGCGCTGATCTTTTTCTTTTGATGCACGCGTGGGTGATTTGGATTTCCCCTGATAGGATTTAGACATATGTGCTGAAAAACCTTAAATAGTATGAGGGATCAAGCCTATCATCGGCATTTTAGCAATGCAAGCTGCTTTAGTTTCTGGTGAATAAATTTCAAGTAGTTAGCAATTAATAATGGAGGGTTAAAAACATATATGGGGGTGCGCTGGATTGTTCATTG
Source organism: Alphaproteobacteria bacterium (assembly GCA_049318825.1). Classification (GTDB taxonomy): domain Bacteria; phylum Pseudomonadota; class Alphaproteobacteria; order JBMOFM01; family JBMOFM01; genus JBMOFM01. Next base: position 36,225 of record JBMOFM010000003.1, read on the forward strand.
ACAACAAAAGGATAAAAAAATAAAAAGATCTTCTCTGAACGTTATAAGGAGGGGTGGCCGAGTGGTTAATGGCAGCAGACTGTAAATCTGCCGACTTCACGTCTACGTAGGTTCGAATCCTACCCCCTCCACCATTTCAGCCTGATGAGCTGTGTTCTCCAACTGTTTTGTTTTTTAGTTTTTACTGGTTTTTGGGGTGCGGCTTTTCTGTGCTTTTTTTGTCAGAAAATTCCTATATAAACTACGGCGAACAAAGTAAGTGGCTGCTGGTTGTTGATTGTTTCGACAATTCTGCTTCTATGCGGGTGTAGCTCAATGGTAGAGCTCCAGCCTTCCAAGCTGGTGGTGAGGGTTCGATCCCCTTCACCCGCTCCATGTTTTGGGGTGGTGGCACGGGGTGTGTTGCTATTTTTTTCGGCCTTTATTTTCTGGCCAATGCTAAATTGAAGGGTGTAACAAAACAATGACTAAGGCAAAATTTGAGCGGAACAAGCCGCACTGTAACATAGGCACGATAGGTCACGTTGATCATGGTAAGACATCGTTGACAGCAGCGATCACGAAGGTGATGGCGAAATTGGGTCGTGCGGAATTTAGAGCATATGATCAGATTGATAAGGCACCGGAAGAAAAGGCTCGTGGTATTACGATATCAACAGCGCACGTTGAGTATGAGACAGAGAATCGTCACTATGCCCACGTAGATTGCCCTGGCCACGCTGATTATGTGAAGAACATGATCACTGGAGCAGCCCAGATGGATGGAGCGATATTGGTGGTGAGCGCCGCTGATGGTCCAATGCCACAGACGCGTGAACACATATTGTTGGCCCGTCAGGTTGGCGTTCCATCGATTGTGGTGTTTTTGAATAAAGTGGACATGGTAGATGATCCAGAGCTTTTAGAGTTGGTAGAGCTTGAAGTTCGTGAATTATTGTCCAAATATAATTTCCCTGGGGATGACATTCCGATTATTAAAGGCAGTGCATTATGTGCACTAGAAGATCGTGATCCAGAGAAGGGTGAGTTGGCGATATTGGAGTTGATGAAAGCAGTGGATGCGTATATTCCGCAGCCGGAGCGTCCTAAAGATCGTCCATTTTTGATGCCAGTTGAAGACGTATTTTCTATATCTGGCCGTGGTACAGTGGTAACTGGCCGTGTAGAGAGCGGTATAGTAAAAGTGGGTGAAGAGGTCGAGATCGTAGGGTTAAAGGATACGGTAAAGACGACAGTAACTGGCGTTGAGATGTTCCGGAAATTGCTTGATCAAGGTGAAGCCGGAGATAACGTTGGTTGTTTGCTTCGTGGAACGAAGAGAGAAGATGTAGAGCGTGGCCAAGTATTGGCGCGCCCTGGTTCGATTAAGCCACACACGAAGTTTACAGCAGAAGCGTATATTCTTACAAAAGAAGAAGGTGGTCGTCATACGCCATTTTTCAGCAACTACCGTCCTCAGTTTTACTTCCGTACAACAGACGTGACTGGAATGGTGGAATTGCCAGAAGGTACGGAGATGGTGATGCCCGGAGATAACGTTTCTATTGTGGTGAAGTTGATTGCCCCAATTGCAATGGATGAAGGTCTGCGCTTCGCTATTCGTGAAGGCGGTAGAACAGTTGGTGCTGGCGTCGTTGCTAAAATTATTGAGTAGTTTTAGTTTTTTGTGAGAAAAACATAGCCAAGGAAAAAGGGGGGTGGCTTTTGTCACCTCCTCATTTATCTTCTTGGTAAGGGTCTTGCAAAATGTTGTGTTATAGGAGTGTAGCTCAATTGGTAGAGCACCGGTCTCCAAAACCGGGGGTTGGGGGTTCAAGCCCCTCCACTCCTGCCATAACACGGTTTATTGTGGTCACTGATATATAAAATAAATTATTAAGGATATTTCTGTGATGTCTAAGGTGTCGCCAGTCGAATTTTCTCAACAAGTTAGGCGAGAAATAAAAAGAATTTCTTGGCCTACTCGTCGTGAGGCGATGATGACAACGGTGATGGTTTTTGTGATGGTCACGGTGATGTCTATATTTTTGTTTTTGGCTGATCAGGTTATTGCTTGGTTGATTCGTTTAATGCTGGGTTTGGTGGGGTAATCAATGTCTCTGGCCCGTTGGTACGTTGTTCATGTTTATGCCGGTTTTGAAAACAAGGTAAAGCAAGCAATATTTGAGAAGGCTACTAAGGCTGCTTTGACTGCCTCTTTTGAGGATGTCATGGTTCCCTCTGAAGAAGTGATTGAAATTCGGCGTGGTGCCAAAGTTAATGCTGAAAGGAAGTTTTTCCCAGGTTATGTCTTGGTAAAAATGATCTTGAATGATCAGACGTGGCATCTTGTAAAAAACATTCCAAAGGTATCTGGCTTTCTAGGGGCTGGCGGCAAGCCATCGCCGATTACCGAGGCTGAGGCCGCAAGGATAATGAGTCAAGCTAAAGAAGGCGTAGAGCGGCCGAGATCATCAATTATGTATGATGTTGGTGAGCAGGTTCGTGTTTCTGATGGGCCATTTGCTTCGTTCGTTGGTGTTGTAGAAGGTATCGATGAAGAAAAATCGCGGCTAAAAGTATCTGTGTCTATATTTGGACGTTCAACACCGGTTGAGCTTGAGTATAGTCAGGTTGAGAAAGTACAGTAATTTTTGTGATTATTGGATTTTGGGTAGGCGGGAGGCTAATTTTTTGGCCGTTCTTACCGCTATACCTTCCTAAGCCTTAGGGCTTTTCGTTAAAAACATCGTTGTTGATGTTTTTGGTGTTTTATTTGAGCAAAAACATGAAGCGTAGATTGTTTTATGTTTGTTCTTTGTGGAGGTGAATAATGGCAAAAAAAGTTGCCGGATATATAAAGTTACAGGTGCCTGCGGGGAAAGCTAATCCATCGCCACCTATTGGCCCTGCGCTGGGGCAGCGTGGGTTGAATATTATGGAATTCTGTAAGGGTTTTAATGCAAAGACTCAAGGTCTTGAGCTTGGCATGCCTATTCCTGTTGTGATAACTTATTACACGGATAGAACGTTTACTTTTGTTACAAAAACTCCGCCCAATTCATATTTCTTGAAAAAAGCAGCGGGTATTGAGAGTGGTTCTCAAACCCCTGGTCGTGCACGCTCTGGCTCTGTTACTGTTGCGCAGCTTCGTGATATTGCAGAGAAAAAGATAGTGGATATGAATGCAAATGATGTGGATTCAGCCGTGAAGATGTTGGTTGGTTCTGCTCGTTCCATGGGTCTTGAGGTTGTGGAGTAGGATGATGGCAAAAGGAAAAAGGTTATTAAAAGCGCAGGAAAATGTTAACATTTCTGCCTTGTATTCTCTTGTTGAGGCTGTTCGTCTTGTGAGAGCGACGGCAACAGCTAAGTTTGATGAAACTGTTGAAATATCGATGAATCTTGGTATTGATCCTCGTCAGGCAGATCAAAATTTGCGCGGCGTTGTGCAATTGCCCCATGGTACTGGTAAAACGGTTCGTGTTGCTGTGTTTGCTAAGGGTGATAAAGCCGATGAGGCTAGGGCTGCTGGTGCGGATATTGTTGGTGCAGAGGATTTGGCTGAGAAAATTCAAGCAGGTTCGATGGATTTTGATCGTTGTATAGCAACCCCTGACATGATGATGTTGGTGGGTAAATTGGGTAAAGTTCTTGGCCCTCGTGGTTTGATGCCTAATCCTAAGCTTGGTACGGTTACGCCAAATATTGCGGATGCTGTGCGTGCTGCTAAGGCAGGGGCGATTGAGTTCCGTGCGGAAAAAGCTGGTATTGTTCATGCTGGGGTTGGGAAAGCAAGTTTTTCTGATGAAGCGATTGTGGATAATATTAGAAGTTTTGTGTCGGCCATTAGTAAGGCTAAGCCTGCTGGCGCTAAGGGATCGTATATACAAAAAGTGGCCATTGCTTCAACAATGGGGCCAAGTGTCCGTTTGGATGTTCAGTCCTTGATTTCTGAGTTGGCATCGTAGTAGTTTAATAAAGTTTTTCGTTTATCGGAATGTAGGAATCTTGTCTAAGACTGCCGGTTTTTTATGCTTTGGCTAAAAAATAATTCCGGCATAGATGGGGGTGTTTATTTTAGGCCTATCTTTTTGGTGGTGCTTACAATTTTATCTCTGGGCAAGTATCGTGCCGCATGCTGTTTGGTATTGTGGTTTTTACAACAAGCGACCTGTGTTTATGGTCGTTATTAATGGAGTATGACAGTGAATCGCTCGCAAAAAGCAGAAAACATAAAGTTTTTGCATGCGGCTTTTGCTAATTCTACCCTTGTATTGGTAGCCCAATACCGGGGGATGACTGTAGCAGAAATGACTGATCTGCGCCGACGGATGAGAGTAGCGGGTGCTCAGCTCAGGGTGGCTAAAAATCGTTTGGCTAAGCTGGCGTTGCAGGAAACATTGTTTCAGGATGTATCTCGTTATCTTACCGGGCCAACAGCGTTGGCTATGAGCAAAGATCCTGTTGCCGCGGCTAAGGTGGCTGCTGCTTATGCCAAGGAAAACCCAAAATTCATTATTACGGGTGGATCTCTTGGTGGGCGTGTAGTCGATGTGGCTGGTATCGAAGCATTGTCTAAGTTGCCGTCTCTGGACGAGTTGCGTGGCAAGTTGTTGGGCCTTATTGGCACACCGGCTACTCGCGTTGCTACGGTTCTGCAGGCGCCTGCTGGTCAATTGGCAAGGGTATTCAAAGCCTATTCAGAAAAAGTTTAGTTTTTATTTGTAAAATTGTAAGTTTTTAATTCAAGGAGTTAATTTATTATGGCTGATTTAGGAAAATTAGTTGAAGAATTGTCCGCTCTTTCAGTTCTTGAGGCTGCTGAGTTGTCAAAATTGTTGGAAGAAAAATGGGGTGTTTCTGCTGCTGCGCCGGTAGCTTTTGCTGCTGCTCCTGGTGCTGTTGCTGCTGAAGTTGTAGAAGAGCAAACAGAATTCACCGTTATTTTGGCTGATGCGGGTGACAAGAAAATCAACGTGATTAAAGAAATTCGTGGCATCACTGGTTTGGGCTTGAAAGAAGCAAAAGACCTAGTTGAAGCTGCACCTCAGAATGTAAAAGAGGGTGTTTCTAAAGATGAAGCACAAAAAATTAAAAAAGTACTAGAAGAAGCTGGTGCTAAAGTTGAAGTTAAGTAACTGAATTTGATTTTTTGTTGATGTTTGAGCGGACAGCATTTTTTGGCTGTCCGCCATTTTTTGTTTTTTGATCTTTGTGGTGCTTTATTAAGTGCTCAATGATGTGCCTAGTTGGCGGCAATAGTTGTTAATTGGTATGGTTCTTTTGGAAGCGGTTAGGTTATGGGGTTCTGTGCAGGCAATTTTTTTGGTGCATTGGTCGCTCTTCAATCGCTTTCTGTTGTATTATTTCTGTTGTATTCTGGGGAGTGTAAATGACTGCAACAACCTTCGCTGCGCGCAAGCGTGTTCGCAAAAGTTTTGGCCGTATTCCCGAGGTAACTCGGATGCCCAACCTTATAGAAGTACAGAAAAGTTCTTATGATAAGTTTTTGCAGATGGATGTGCGGCCGCAGGATCGGCAGTATTTAGGTTTGGAAGAGGTCTTTCGTTCTGTTTTTCCAATCCGCGATTTTTCAGACAGAGCAGAGCTTGATTTTGTTCGTTACGAATTAGAAGATCCCAAATATGATGTGGAGGAATGTCAGCAGCGTGGGATGACCTATGCTGCCCCATTGAAGGTGACATTACGCCTTTCCGTATTTGATATCGATGAAGATACTGGTTTACGGTCTATTCGTGATATTAAAGAGCAGGATGTTTATGTGGTGGATATGCCCCTCATGACATCTAATGGTACTTTTGTTGTTAATGGTACCGAGCGCGTAATTGTTTCACAGATGCACCGCAGTCCGGGTGTGTTTTTTGACCATGATAAGGGGAAAACTCACGCTTCTGGAAAGTATCTTTTTGCTGCGCGTGTAATCCCTTACCGTGGTTCTTGGCTCGATTTTGAGTTTGATGCTAAAGATCATTTGTATGTGCGGATTGATCGTCGCCGTAAATTGCCGGTGACTACATTCCTTTATGCGTTGTATTCCAAAGAAACAGCTGAGTATTTGCAGGGCTTATCCGTTTCTGGTCAAGCGGTGAATCGTCTTTTGGTCAATGGTATGGCTAAGGATGAAATTTTGAACAGTTTCTATGAAACTGTAACCTATACCCGTTCAGGGATGGGATGGAAAACAGATTTTGATCCATCCCGCGTGCGGGGAGCAAAATTAATTCATGATATGGTTGATGCAGATACAGGGACTGTGGTTGCTGAAGTAGGTACCAAATTAACCCCTAGAATTGTTAAGAAATTGCAGGAACAAGGCTTAAAAAGTCTTTTGGTTTCTTTTGATGATTTGGTTGGGCGTTATATTGCAACCGATATTATTGATGAGCGTACTGGTGAAGTATTGTTTGAGGCTGGCGATGAGTTGACCTTATCCGATATTGAAAAAATCAGCAAATTGCCAGTAGATGGTCTGCCGTTGTTGGCCATCGATCATATTAACATTGGCGGATATATTCGCAACACAATGATGGTTGATCGTAATGCTACCCGTGAAGATGCATTAATTGATATATATCGGGTTATGCGTCCGGGTGAGCCGCCAACATTGGAATCTGCGGAAGCATTATTTAAGTCGCTGTTTTTTGACCAAGACCGTTACGATCTCTCAGCTGTTGGTCGCGTGAAAATGAATGCCCGTTTGGGTTTTTCTGCCGATGATACTGTGCGGGTTTTACGCAAAGAAGACATTCTTTCCATTCTAAAAATTCTTGTTGAATTGAAGGATGGGCGCGGCGAAATAGATGATATTGATCACTTGGGTAATCGGCGTGTGCGCTCTGTGGGGGAATTGATGGAAAATCAGTTCCGCTTAGGATTGTTGCGCATGGAGAGAGCCATTCGTGAACGGATGGGGGCCGTTGATATTGATACGGTGATGCCGCATGATTTAATCAATGCTAAGCCGGCAGCAGCGGCTGTGCGTGAATTTTTTGGTTCATCACAGCTTTCGCAATTTATGGATCAAACCAACCCATTGTCGGAAATTACCCATAAACGCCGTCTTTCAGCATTAGGACCGGGTGGTTTAACAAGGGAGCGCGCTGGATTCGAGGTTCGTGACGTTCATCCTACCCATTATGGCCGTATTTGTCCTATTGAGACTCCTGAGGGGCCGAATATTGGTTTGATTAACAGTTTGGCTACTTACGCGCGGGTTAATCAATATGGCTTTATTGAAAGCCCTTATCGTCGAATAGTTGATGGATGTGTGACCAATGAAGTGGTTTATTTAACGGCCATGGAAGAGGGGCGCTATACTATTGCACAGGCCAATGCTGAGTTGGATGATGATGGTAGATTTGTAACATCGTTGGTTTCCTGCCGTCAGGGTGGGGATTATTTGATGTCACGTCCTGATCAGATTGATTTTATTGACGTTTCGCCAAAACAAATTGTTTCTGTGGCTGCAGCTCTCATTCCATTCTTGGAAAATGATGACGCTAACCGTGCTCTCATGGGGTCAAACATGCAACGTCAGGCCGTGCCTTTGTTGCGTGCGGATGCTCCTTTGGTGGGAACGGGGATGGAAAAAACCGTGGCTAGAGATAGTGGCTCTGCTATTGTTGCTCGGCGTGGCGGTGTTGTTGATCAGGTGGATGCAACGCGTGTTGTTATTCGGGCAACAGAAATTACAACTGCTGATTCGTCGATTGTTGATATTTATAAGTTACGGAAATTCCAACGTTCCAATCAAAGCACCTGTATTACCCAACGGCCTTTGGTGAAGGTGGGTGATATTGTTAATGCAGGCGATATTATTGGCGATGGTCCATCAACAGAGATGGGGGAATTGGCGTTAGGGCGTAATGTTCTAGTGGCCTTTATGCCTTGGAATGGTTACAATTTTGAGGATTCTATTCTTATTTCTGAGCGCGTGGTGCGTGATGACGTATTTACCTCGATTCACATTGAAGAATTTGAGGTGATGGCACGCGATACTAAGCTTGGCCAAGAAGAAATTAGCCGAGATATACCCAATGTTGGTGAAGAGGCTCTCAAGCACCTTGATGAAGCTGGTATTGTTTATATTGGTGCTGATGTAAAGCCGGGTGATATTTTGGTGGGTAAGGTAACACCAAAAGGCGAAAGCCCAATGACACCAGAAGAAAAACTATTGCGTGCCATTTTTGGTGAAAAAGCTGCAGATGTTAAGGATAGTTCTTTACGCCTGCCCCCAGGTGTTTCTGGAACAGTTGTAGAAGTTCGCGTGTTTTCGCGTCGTGGTGTTGATAAAGATGCGCGGGCCATGCAAATTGAGCAGGCAGAAATTGAGCGTTTAGCCAAAGATCGTGACGATGAAAAACGTATTCTTGAACGCGGTTTTTTTGACCAGTTGCAATCAATGTTGGCAGGGCAAACCGTAGAAACTGGACCAAAGACCTTAAAAGCGGGCTCCGTACTAAAGTCATCTGATTTGGAAGGCATGTCCAGACTGAATTTGCGGCAAATAACGGTTGCAGATGAAGCCGTGATGCAAATGATCGAATCTATGGGGCAAGCTTTTGATTCTTCTATTCGCAGCTTAAATGAACGCTTTGAAGGTAAAGTTGAAAAATTGCGCCGTGGGGATGAGTTGCCCCCTGGTGTAATGAAGATGGTAAAAGTGTTCGTGGCCGTAAAACGTAAATTACAGCCAGGGGACAAAATGGCTGGTCGTCACGGTAATAAAGGGGTTGTCTCAAGAATTATGCCGGTTGAAGACATGCCATATCTTGAAGATGGTACGCATGTTGATATTGTGCTTAACCCTTTAGGTGTGCCTAGCCGGATGAATGTGGGGCAGATTCTTGAAACCCATTTGGGATGGGCAGCCGCTCAGCTTGGAAAACAAATTGGTGATTTGGTTGATGCTTACACCGAAGGTCAGGCGAAAATTGAGCCATTGAAAAAACGACTCACAGAATTATATGGCGAAAAAGCCTATGAAAATGAGTTTGCTGCTTTATCTGAGCAAGACCTTCTTGAATCGGCTGGTTATTTGCGCAAGGGAATTCCCATGGCAACGCCAGTTTTTGATGGAGCTGAAGAAAAAGATATTAACCACATGTTGAAAGAGGCTGGTTTGGGTACGGCCGGTCAGGTAACCTTGATGGATGGTCGAACTGGAGAGCCATTCGATCGTAAGGTGACTGTTGGTTATATTTATATGCTGAAGTTGCACCATTTGGTGGATGATAAAATTCACGCTCGTTCAATTGGTCCTTATAGTCTTGTAACGCAGCAACCTTTGGGTGGTAAAGCGCAGTTCGGTGGACAGCGTTTTGGAGAGATGGAGGTTTGGGCTCTTGAAGCCTATGGTGCTGCTTATACGCTTCAAGAGATGCTTACCGTGAAGTCAGATGACGTTGCTGGCCGTACTAAAGCTTATGAGGCTGTGGTAAGGGGTGAGGATACGTTTGAGATTGGAATTCCGGAGTCGTTTAACGTGTTGGTGAAAGAGTTAAAATCTTTGGGCCTTAATGTTGATCTTGAAAATCGGGATTACTGAGCTAGTAGGGGTTTTGGCTTGTTGGGTTAAAACCCCTGATTGTGCATTATATTATCAAGCCTATAAGGTGAGAAAATATTGGGCTTTGGTCTAGATATTTTTAGCTAAGATAGGCGGTTGCTTCAAAAATTGTAGGGGTGCTTTTATGAACGATATGGTTCAATTATTTGGTCAGTCTGGATCAACGGTTCAAAGTTTTGATCAAATACGTATCACCATTGCGTCGCCAGAACAGATTCGCTCTTGGTCATATGGTGAGGTGAAAAAGCCTGAAACCATTAATTACCGCACATTCAAACCGGAACGGGATGGTTTGTTCTGCGCGCGTATTTTTGGTCCGATTAAGGATTATGAATGTATCTGCGGTAAATATAAGCGGATGAAGTACAAAGGCATTGTGTGCGAAAAATGCGGTGTTGAAGTCACATTACAAAAGGTACGCCGTGAACGTATGGGGCACATTGAATTGGCCTCTCCGGTTGCCCATATTTGGTTTATGAAATCTTTGCCAAGCCGCGTGGGCTTGATGCTTGATATGACTCTAAAAGAGCTTGAAAAAATACTCTATTTTGAGAGCTATGTGGTAATCGAGCCCGGTATGACCGATCTTAAACCTCGTCAGCTATTGAATGAAGAGGAATATTATCAGGCGCAGCAAGATTATGGAGATGAGAACTTCAGGGCGGCTATTGGCGCTGAAGCCTTGCGTGAAATGCTATCGCAGATAGAACTTACTGAAAATCGCCAGCAGGTAAAAGATGATCTGCGTGACTGTACTTCTGAAACTAAGCGGAAGAAATTGGTAAAACGCTTAAAATTATTGGAAGCATTTTTGGAATCTGGTGGTCGTCCCGAGTGGATGGTGATGGATGTGTTACCAGTGATTCCACCCGAGTTGCGTCCTTTAGTGCCGCTAGATGGTGGACGTTTTGCAACCTCCGATTTGAATGATTTATATCGCCGCGTTATTAATCGTAATAACCGCCTAAAGCGTCTGATGGAGTTGCGTGCGCCAGATATTATTGTGCGTAACGAAAAACGGATGTTGCAAGAATCGGTTGATGCATTATTTGATAATGGTCGCCGCGGTCGTGTGATTACCGGTGCTAACAAAAGGCCATTGAAATCTCTTTCTGATATGCTGAAGGGTAAGCAGGGTCGTTTCCGCCAGAATTTGTTGGGTAAACGGGTGGATTATTCCGGTCGTTCAGTAATTGTGGTTGGACCAGAGCTTAAATTGCATCAGTGTGGTCTGCCCAAGAAAATGGCTTTGGAGTTATTTAAGCCCTTTATTTATCATAAACTTGAATTATACGGCATGGCTTCAACCGTAAAAGCAGCCAAGCGGATGGTTGAAAAAGAGCGTCCAGAGGTATGGGATATTCTTGAAGAAGTAATTAGGGAGCATCCCGTGTTGCTTAACCGTGCACCCACATTGCACCGTTTGGGTATTCAGGCTTTTGAACCGGTATTAATTGAAGGTAAGGCTATTCAGCTGCATCCTTTGGTGTGTACAGCTTTTAATGCGGATTTTGACGGCGACCAGATGGCGGTGCATGTGCCCTTGTCATTGGAAGCGCAGTTGGAAGCCCGTGTGTTGATGATGTCAACCAATAACATTCTTTCTCCTGCTAATGGTAAGCCGATTATTGTGCCCTCACAAGATATTGTGCTTGGGTTATATTACCTAACCATGGAGCTTGAGGATCAACCAGGACAAGGCCAAGTATTTGCGGATTTGGCAGAAGTTCATCATGCTTTGGAAGCCAAAACGGTTACCTTGCATGCCAAAATTCGTTTGCGTATAAAAAGACAACAACATCTTTCGATTGCAGTTTCTAAAGAAACTGAAATTATTGAAACCACCCCAGGACGCATGCTATTGGCGGATATTCTGCCAAGGCATGAAACCGTTTCCTATAAAATTGTTAATCGTTTATTGACGAAAAAGGAAGTAACCAACGTTATTGATTCTGTTTATCGTAATTGTGGGCAGAAAGAAGCGGTTATATTCTGTGATCGGATGATGCAGCTTGGTTTTTCACATGCTTGTCGTGCCGGTATTTCTTTTGGTAAAGATGACATGGTGATTCCTGAGGCAAAAGAACGGTTGGTGGGTGAAGCCAATGAAAAAGTAAAGGAATATGAACAACAATATTTTGATGGTTTGATTACCAAGGGTGAAAAATACAATAAGGTGGTTGACGTTTGGTCCTCTTGTACTGAAAAAGTAGCCGACGAAATGATGAAAGGGATGCAGAAATTTAACCCACGGGTTGGGGTAAACTCTGTGTATATGATGGCTCATTCTGGAGCACGGGGTTCAGCTGCTCAGATCAGGCAATTGGCTGGTATGCGTGGCTTGATGGCAAAACCATCGGGCGAAATTATCGAAACCCCAATCATTTCAAACTTCAAAGAAGGTTTAACCGTGTTGGAGTATTTTAACTCTACCCATGGTGCTAGAAAAGGATTGGCAGATACGGCCTTAAAAACAGCAAACTCTGGATATTTGACCAGACGTTTGGTGGATGTGGCTCAGGATGCGATTATTACCCAGCAAGATTGCGGTACCAGTGAAGGATTGACCGCTAAAGCACTGATTGATGGTGGGGATGTAATCGTTTCTTTGGCAGAGCGTATTTTGGGACGTACTGCGGCTACTCACATCGTCCATCCATTAAGTGGTGAAATGTTGGTGGAAGCTGGTAATATGATTGATGAAGCATTGGCGGATCAGATAGAGCAAGCCGGTGTTGATTCTGTGCTCATTCGCTCTCCTTTAACCTGTGATCTTCGCGTTGGTATTTGTAGCAAATGTTATGGGCGTGATCTGGCCAGAGGGACAGCGGTTAATATCGGTGAGGCTGTTGGGGTTATCGCTGCCCAATCAATTGGTGAACCAGGAACGCAGTTAACCATGAGAACGTTCCACATTGGTGGAGCAGCGCAGCGTGGTGCTGAACAATCCTTCATTGAAGCATCAGCAGATGCAAAGGTTATCATAAAAAATAAAAACGTGGTGTTGAATTCATCTGGTATTCCGGTTGTTATGAGCCGTAATCTAGAATTGGTGTTGATTGATATTAACGGGGTAGAAAAAGCAACCCACCGCTTGCCATATGGGGCAAAAATTTTGGTGGCTGAAGAGCAGCAGGTTAAAAGAGGAACTAAGCTGGCTGAATGGGATCCTTACACGATTCCTATTATCACAGAACGTGATGGTTTTGCTCATTATGCCGATCTGGTGGATGGTATGTCCGTGCGTGATGTCACCGATGAAGCGACTGGTATTACCAGTAAAATGGTGGTTGATTGGCGTCAACAGCCGCGCGGCTCTGATTTGAAACCTCGGATTGTATTAAAGGATAAAGATGGTGTGGTGCTGCGCTTGCCGAATGGTAGTGAAGCAAATTATTACTTGTCCGTGGATACAATTTTGAATGTTGATAGCGGTTTTTCTGTAAAAGCAGGGGATGTGATTGCGCGTATTCCACGTGAAACCAGTAAGACTCGTGATATTACAGGGGGCTTGCCAAGGGTAGCTGAGCTATTTGAAGCGCGACGCCCAAGAGATTTTGCTATTATTAGTGATATAGACGGGCGTGTTGAGTTTGGTAAAGATTATAAAACCAAGCGTAGAATTACCATCGCTCCTTTGGATGATAGTGAAGCGCCAAGGGAATATCTCATTCCTAAAGGTAAGCATTTGCTAGTGCATGAGGGGGATATAGTTCAGCGTGGCGATCAATTGATTGATGGCAGCCCTGTGCCGCATGACATATTAACAGTTATGGGGGTTGAGGCTTTAGCTAAGTATCTTATCAATGAGATTCAGGATGTTTATCGTCTTCAAGGTGTTAAAATTAATGATAAGCACATTGAAGTGATCGTTCGTCAGATGCTCCATAAAATAGAGATTCTTGATCCAGGTGATACAATATTCTTGAGTGGTGAACAGGTAGAATATGATGAATTTGAATTTGAAAATAAAAAAGTTGAAGCTGAAGGTGGAAGATTAGCTAAGGGGAATCGTATTTTACAAGGTATAACCAAAGCCAGCCTTCAAACTAAGTCATTCATTTCTGCTGCATCTTTCCAAGAAACGACTCGTGTTTTAACGGAAGCAGCCGTTTATGGTAAGATAGATGTTCTTGGAGGACTTAAAGAAAACGTCATCGTTGGACGTTTAATTCCAGCGGGTACGGGGGCTGTGGTTGGTCGTTTGAAGCAAGTTGCGCTTGAAAGAGATCGCAAAGCTATCAGTGAAGAAACGCCTAACCAAGAGAATTTATTGCCTATTATTAGGGAAGATCAGGTGGCGTGACAAGTCGCGCTTAGTAAATCTCTTGTAATTTCAAAAATTTTTTGAGATAACAACATCTGAAATAAAAAACTAGGTGCGATTATTTAGTAGTTGAAATAAAAAAAACAAGTACTAAGAATCGCACTTCAACTTTTAGGCTTTATTCTTGAAATATTTTTGAAGAATAAGCATTGGGTATATTCGTTACTAATTGGGAATTTTATGGCTACAATCAATCAATTGATCCGTCATCCTCGTCAGCCAAAGCGTGTGCGTAATAAGGTGCCTGCACTGCAGGAGTGTCCTCAGCGTCGTGGTGTTTGTACGCGGGTTTATACTACAACGCCCAAAAAGCCTAACTCGGCTCTTAGGAAGGTTGCAAGGGTTCGTCTCACTAATGGTTTTGAGGTGACCAGCTACATTATGGGTGAGGGGCATAATTTGCAAGAGCACTCTGTGGTTCTTATTCGTGGTGGAAGGGTGAAAGATCTTCCTGGTGTGCGTTATCACATTATTCGTGGTTCGTTGGACACCCAGGGTGTTAAAAACCGTAAGCAAAGCCGTTCAAAATATGGCGCTAAGCGTCCTAAATAGTTTCAAGGGGTTCTAAATGTCTCGTCGTCGCCAAGCTGAAAAAAGGCAAATATTGCCAGATGCAAAATATAATAGCCTTGTTTTGGCAAAGTTTATGAATGTTCTTATGGAAGATGGAAAAAAGTCTGTCTCTGAGGGTATTGTGTATGGTGCTTTGGGTTTGGTTGGTGAGAAAACCAAAAAAGACCCGATGATCATTTTAGATGAGGCGGTGCGTAATGCTAGCCCTCTAGTTGAGGTTCGTTCAAGGCGTGTGGGTGGTGCCACCTATCAGGTTCCTGTTGAGGTTAATCCAGCGAGAAGTCAGGCGTTGGCCTTGCGTTGGATTATAAGGAGTGCTCGTGCTCGTTCCGAAAAAACCATGCAGCGACGTGTTGCTGGTGAGTTGATGGATGCGGCCAATAAGATAGGTAGCACGGTTCGTAAACGTGAAGAAACGCACAAAATGGCTGATGCCAATAAAGCATTTGCGCATTTCCGCTGGTAGATTTTGGTTATAGGGGAATTTTAGTCAATGGCTCGCACGACACCGTTGGATCGTTATAGAAACATAGGCATTATGGCTCATATTGATGCTGGTAAAACCACCACTACTGAGCGCATATTGTATTATACAGGCCGGTCTTATAAGATTGGTGAGGTTCATGAGGGTACTGCGACCATGGATTGGATGGAGCAGGAGCAGGAGCGTGGGATAACGATTACTTCTGCTGCGACCACATGTTCTTGGTTGGATCATAGAATTAATATTATTGATACCCCTGGTCACGTTGATTTTACCATTGAGGTTGAGCGTTCTCTTCGTGTTCTTGATGGTGCTGTAGCTGTTTTTGATAGTGTGGCTGGTGTGGAGCCTCAGTCTGAAACAGTTTGGCGTCAGGCTGATAAGTATGTCGTTCCAAGGATTTGTTTTGTTAATAAAATGGATCGTACTGGGGCTAATTTCTTCCGTACCGTTTCAATGATGGTTGATCGTTTAGGTGCTGTTCCTATGGTATTACAGTTGCCTATAGGTTCTGAGAGTGAATTTGTTGGTATTGTTGATCTTGTAAAAAATAAAGCTGTTATCTGGAAAGATGAGAGTTTGGGGGCTGAGTTTTACGAGGCTGATATTCCTGATAATATGAAAGCACAAGCTGCTGAATATAGAACGAAGCTTATCGAGCTTGCTGTTGAGCAGGATGATGCTGTGATGGAGGCTTATCTTGCTGGTGAAGAGCCAACAGTTGATCAGCTGAAAAAATGTATACGTTCAGGGGCATTAAAAAGTATTTTTGTGCCGGTTTTTTGTGGGTCTGCATTTAAGAATAAGGGGGTTCAGCCTTTATTGGATGGTGTGGTTGATTATTTACCGTCTCCATTGGATATTGGTGCGATTGCAGGCACAAAATATGATGGAGAAGGGGAGGATTCCCGTCGTCCTGATGATTCTGAGCCATTCTCTGGTTTGGCGTTTAAGATTATGAGTGATCCTTTCGTTGGTTCGTTGACTTTCGTTAGGGTTTATTCTGGGGTTTTGACTGGTGGAACTACGGTTCTGAATTCTACTAAAGATAAGAAAGAACGTGTGGGTCGTATGTTGTTGATGCATGCGAATCATCGTGAAGATGTTAAAGAGGCATGCGCTGGTGATATTGTGGCATTGGCTAGCCTAAAAGATACGATCACTGGTGATACACTTTGTGATGCTTTTAAGCCTGTTATTCTTGAAAAAATGGATTTCCCTAATCCAGTTATAGAAGTTGCTGTAGAGCCAAAATCTAAGGCAGACCAAGAGAAAATGGGTGTTGCGTTGCAACGTTTGGCTCAAGAGGATCCTTCCTTTCGTGTTAATGTTGATCATGAAACAGGTCAAACGATTATCAAGGGTATGGGTGAATTGCATCTGGAAATTATTGTTGATCGGATGCGACGTGAATTTAAGGTTAATGCTAATGTGGGTGCACCGCAGGTTGCCTATCGTGAAACCATATCGCGCCGTGCGGAAATTGATTATACCCATAAGAAACAGTCTGGTGGTGCCGGTCAGTTTGCAAGAATAAAGCTTGTTTTCGAGCCTACTCAGCCTGGTGCTGGTTATAGTTTTGAAAGTAAAATTGTTGGCGGTTCTGTACCCCGTGAATATGTTCCTGGAGTGCAGAAAGGTTTGGAGTCTGCTAAAGATACAGGCGTTTTGGCAGGCTTTCCCGTAATAGATTTTAAGGTTGATCTTGTTGATGGCGCTTACCATGATGTGGATTCATCGGTTTTAGCTTTTGAAATTGCAGCAAGAGCTGCTTTTAAGGAAGGTTGTCAAAAAGCTGGGGCTGTTCTTTTGGAGCCAGTCATGAAAGTTGAGGTTGTAACCCCAGAAGATTATATGGGGGATGTTATTGGTGACCTTAATTCAAGGCGTGGTCAGATCTCATCCATGGATCAACGTGGTAATGCTCGTGTTGTAACCGCTATGGTTCCATTGGCAAATATGTTTGGTTATGTGAACACCTTGCGTTCCATGAGTCAAGGGCGTGCACAATATAGTATGCAGTTTGATCATTATGAGCCTGTCCCTCATGCTATCGCAGAAGAGGTAAGAGCTAAATACGCTTGATCAGTTACATTATTGAAAATAAATAGAGTATCTTTGAGGTAAAACAATGACTAAGGCAAAATTTGAGCGGAACAAGCCGCACTGTAACATAGGCACGATAGGTCACGTTGATCATGGTAAGACATCGTTGACAGCAGCGATCACGAAGGTGATGGCGAAATTGGGTCGTGCGGAATTTAGAGCATATGATCAGATTGATAAGGCACCGGAAGAAAAGGCTCGTGGTATTACGATATCAACAGCGCACGTTGAGTATGAGACAGAGAATCGTCACTATGCCCACGTAGATTGCCCTGGCCACGCTGATTATGTGAAGAACATGATCACTGGAGCAGCCCAGATGGATGGAGCGATATTGGTGGTGAGCGCCGCTGATGGTCCAATGCCACAGACGCGTGAACACATATTGTTGGCCCGTCAGGTTGGCGTTCCATCGATTGTGGTGTTTTTGAATAAAGTGGACATGGTAGATGATCCAGAGCTTTTAGAGTTGGTAGAGCTTGAAGTTCGTGAATTATTGTCCAAATATAATTTCCCTGGGGATGACATTCCGATTATTAAAGGCAGTGCATTATGTGCACTAGAAGATCGTGATCCAGAGAAGGGTGAGTTGGCGATATTGGAGTTGATGAAAGCAGTGGATGCGTATATTCCGCAGCCGGAGCGTCCTAAAGATCGTCCATTTTTGATGCCAGTTGAAGACGTATTTTCTATATCTGGCCGTGGTACAGTGGTAACTGGCCGTGTAGAGAGCGGTATAGTAAAAGTGGGTGAAGAGGTCGAGATCGTAGGGTTAAAGGATACGGTAAAGACGACAGTAACTGGCGTTGAGATGTTCCGGAAATTGCTTGATCAAGGTGAAGCCGGAGATAACGTTGGTTGTTTGCTTCGTGGAACGAAGAGAGAAGATGTAGAGCGTGGCCAAGTATTGGCGCGCCCTGGTTCGATTAAGCCACACACGAAGTTTACAGCAGAAGCGTATATTCTTACAAAAGAAGAAGGTGGTCGTCATACGCCATTTTTCAGCAACTACCGTCCTCAGTTTTACTTCCGTACAACAGACGTGACTGGAATGGTGGAATTGCCAGAAGGTACGGAGATGGTGATGCCCGGAGATAACGTTTCTATTGTGGTGAAGTTGATTGCCCCAATTGCAATGGATGAAGGTCTGCGCTTCGCTATTCGTGAAGGCGGTAGAACAGTTGGTGCTGGCGTCGTTGCTAAAATTATTGAGTAGTTTTAGTTTTTTGTGATGTGTGAGTAAGTTATCTTTATCTATTCAGAGAGAGATAAGACAGAAAGATTTTGTGATGATAAAAAAAGAAGAAGCTCAAAGTATTCGCATAAGATTAAAAGCATTTGATCATAGAGTACTTGACCAATCCACTAGTGAGATCGTTGGAACTGCAAAGCGTACCGGTGCTAGAGTTAGGGGACCTGTTCCTTTGCCTACAAGAATAGAGCGCTTCACTGTTTTGCGTAGTCCTCACATTGATAAGAAGTCTCGTGAGCAGTTTGAGCGTAGAACTCATAGTCGTATGATTATAATTTATGAGTGGACGCCACAGACTGTAGATGCATTGGGTCGTCTTGATTTGGCGGCTGGTGTTGATGTTGAAATTAAACTTTAAGGAACGGGAATCATCATGAGAACCGGTTTAATTGCTAAAAAGCTTGGTATGACCAAGGTATTTACTGCTGATGGAATTCATCTTCCTGTTACCGTACTGCAATGCACAGAGTGTCAGGTTGTTCAGGTTAAGACAAAAGAGACTGATGGTTACAATGCCGTGCAGATTGGCGCTGGTATTGCCAAATTATCTTCTGTTAGTCGTTCTGTTAAAGGGCATTTTGCAAAGAATAAGATTGTTCCTAAGTCAAGACTTGAGGAATTTAGGGTTTCCCCTGAAGCTTTGCTTAATGTTGGCGATAATTTGTGTGTTAGTCACTTTTTGCCAGGTCAATATGTGGATGTAACCTCCACTAGTATTGGTAAGGGGTTTGCTGGCGCCATGAAGCGTTGGAATTTTGGTGGCTTGCGAGCATCTCACGGTGTGTCTGTGTCTCATAGAAGTCATGGATCAACTGGTAACAGGCAAGATCCTGGCCGTGTGTTTAAGAATAAAAAAATGGCAGGACATTTGGGAAGTGAGCAAATAACAACGCTTAATTTGCAGATTGTATCTGTGAAGCCAGAGGATGGAATAATCTTGGTTAAGGGATCTGTTCCTGGTCATGATGGCACATGGGTTCGTTTGCGTGATGCTGCAAAAAAGCAAAAACCTGATAATCTTCCATACCCAGCAGCATTAAAAGTTGCTTCCGTTGTGGCAGTTGATGCTGGTTCAGAGGGAGTATAAAATATGAAGTTTTCAGTAATAAATATTAAGAACGAGATTGTTGGCGAAGTCGATGTTTCTGATTCGATCTTCTCTCTTCCTTCGCGTTCTGATTTACTGGCTCGTGTTGTTAGGTGGCAATTAGCTGCACGGCAACGGGGTACGCACAAGACCAAAGGTATATCTGATGTATCTGGTACAACCAAGAAACCTTGGAACCAAAAAGGTACCGGTAGAGCCAGACAGGGTTCTTTGCGCTCTCCTCAGTTTCGTGGCGGTGCAGTGATTTTTGGACCAGTTGTTAGAGATCATTCGCATGATTTGCCGAAGAAAGTTCGTAAATTGGCGCTAAAGACCGCATTGTCTGTTAAGGCAGCAGAGAATAAGATAGTCATTCTCGATGAGGCTATTGCGGCTGCACCTAAAACCAAAGAACTTTCTTCTGCTTTTAAGCTTTTGGGTTGGTCCTCTAGTCTTATTGTTGATGGTGAAGTTAAAGATAAAAACTTTTCATTGGCTGTTCGGAATATTCCAGGGGTAACTTATATCTCTGATATTGGGGTAAATGTTTATGATATTTTGCGGCATGATTCTTTGGTAATTACCAAAAATGCCTTGCAAAAAATAGAGGAGCGTTTAGTATGATTTTTTTTCGTAAAAAAGAAAAGCTTTCGTCTCCGCAAGCTATAGAATTTGGTCTTTTTGATTTGCTTGTTTCTCCGGTTGTTACGGAGAAGGCTAGTAATTGTTTGGCTGCTAATCAAGTTGTTTTTAAGGTTCTTGGTGGCGCTTCTAAGTCTGATATTAAGGAAGCGGTTGAGAAAGTTTTTAATGTTAAGGTTGATGCCGTTAATACTTTAGTTGTTAAGGGTAAGGCAAAAAATTTTAGGGGTAAGAAGGGGCGCAGAAGCGATTATAAGAAGGCTTATGTGACCTTGAGTGAAGGGTATTCAATTGAAGTGCCTAATGGGTTGTAGGTTGATTGGGGATTTGAGATGTCTTTAAAGCAATATAAGCCGGTTACACCTGGAGCAAGACAGCTTGTTCTTGTTGATCGTTCTTCGTTATGGAGCGGTAAGCCGGTAAAAAGTTTAACTGAAGGTCTGTCAAAGACTGGAGGGCGTAATAACTTTGGTAACGTTACGAGTTGGAATAGAGGTGGTGGCCATAAGCGTAGGTATCGCTTGGTTGACTTTTATCGTAAGAAGCACGGTTTGAGCGCTAAGGTTGAGCGCATTGAGTATGACCCTAATCGTTCTGCATTCATAGCGTTGATTGCCTATGAAGACGGGGAGTTGTCTTATATAATTGCTCCTCAACGTTTGTCTCCTGGTGATGTCGTTGTTTCTGGTGAGCGTGTTGATATAAAGCCTGGTAATGCTATGCCGCTTAAGAGTATACCTGTTGGTACTATTGTGCATAATGTTGAGCTTAAGGCTGGTGCTGGTGCTAAGATTGCTAGATCTGCTGGAACCTATGTTCAGCTGGTTGGTAGGGATTCTGGTGTTGCTCAGATTAAGCTTAATTCGGGTGAATTGAGGTTGGTGTCTTCCGAATGTATGGCGACTATTGGGGCTGTTTCAAATCCTGATCAGGTCAATGTTTCTATAGGTAAGGCTGGCAGAAATCGTTGGAAGGGTTGGCGTCCTCATGTTCGTGGTGTAGCCATGAACCCTGTTGATCACCCGCATGGTGGTGGTGAAGGCCGCACTTCTGGTGGGCGTAATCCTGTTACTCCTTGGGGTATTCCAACTAAGGGTAAGAAAACAAGAAAAAACAAGGCTACGGATAAGTTTATTGTTCGTTCTCGCCATCAAAGTAAGTAAGGGGTAGTTCAGTGGCTCGCTCAGTGTGGAAAGGTCCGTTTATTGATGGGTATCTGTTAAAAAAAGCAGATAAAGCAAGAAAATCGGGCAGAAATGAAGTAATAAAAATTTGGTCGCGACGTTCGACGATTATCCCGCGTTTCGTGGGGCTTACATTTGGTGTTCATAACGGGAAGAAATTTATTCCTGTTTTGGTTAGTGAG
This sequence comes from Alphaproteobacteria bacterium, assembly GCA_049318825.1. GTDB lineage: Bacteria > Pseudomonadota > Alphaproteobacteria > JBMOFM01 > JBMOFM01 > JBMOFM01. The sequence continues at coordinate 57,633 of JBMOFM010000003.1, forward strand.
CAAATGGTAGGACATAAGTTTGGTGAATTTGCTCCTACTAGGACGTTTACTGGGCATTCCGGTGATAAGAAAGCAAAAAGAGGTTGATGTAAATGAGTCAGGTAGCTAATCCCTCTCGTGTGGGTGATCGTGAAGCTCGCGCCTATGCAAAATATATAAAAAGTAGTCCGAGAAAGCTTAATCTTGTTGCGCAGCTTGTTAGGGGGCGTTCCCTTGGCGATGCTATTTCTTCTCTTGCGTTTTGCGAGAGAAGAATAGCTATCGATGTAAGGAAGGTGTTGCAATCTGCGTTAGCTAATGCAGAAAACAATCATAATCTTGATCCAGATTTATTGGTGGTAAAAGAAGCTACGGTTGGTCGCACTGTTGTGATGAAAAGGTTTCATGCAAGAGGACGTGGTCGTGCTTCTAGGATCGAGAAGCCGTATAGTAATCTTACTGTTGTGCTTGAAGAAGTTAATAAAGAGATAGGGGCTAAGTAATGGGTCAGAAAATTAATCCCATTGGTTTGCGTGTGGGAATAAATAGAACTTGGGATAGCCGCTGGTATGCTAGCAAAGGGTTTGCTAAGTTATTGCATCAAGATTTATCTATACGTGATTATATTCGTGATACGCTTTCTCAGGCGGGTATTGGTAGAATAGTCATCGAGCGTGCGGCAAAAAAATCAAAAATAACTCTTCATACTGCTCGCCCTGGTGTTGTTATTGGCAAGAAGGGTGTCGATATTGAGAAGTTACGTTCTGAGTTGGCAAAAAAGTCCGGCAGTGATGTGACGCTTAATATTGTTGAAATTCGTAAGCCTGAAATAGAGGCTAAACTGATTGCTGAGGGAATAGCTAGTCAGCTGGAAAGGCGTGTTGCTTTTCGGAGAGCAATGAAGCGTGCTGTTCAGTCTGCTATGCGTTTGGGTGCTCTTGGTATAAGAATTAATTGCTCTGGTCGTCTTGGTGGTGCAGAGATTGCTCGTATGGAATGGTATAGGGAGGGTCGTGTTCCTCTTCATACGTTGCGTGCCGATATAGATTATGGGGTTGGTACAGCTAAAACAACCTATGGTGCTTGCGGAATAAAGGTTTGGGTTTATAAAGGGGATGTTTTGTCAAACGACCCTATGGCTCAAGACAAAAAAGCTGGCGAAGCGCAGGCTGTACGATCCTAGTTAAATGTGTTTAAGGATTGTTTTTAGTTTAGTAAAAGGCTGAGCTAAAACATATGTTTAGGGAATAGAAAATGTTATCGCCTAAGAGAACTAAATATAGAAAAGCTCATAAGGGGCGTATTCATGGTGTTGCCTCTTCTGGTACGCTTTTGACATATGGCTCATTCGGGATAAAAGCTTTGGAGCCAGAGCGTATAACTGCGCGTCAAATTGAGGCCGCTCGCAGGGCTATTACGCGTCACATACGTCGTCAAGGTAAGTTGTGGATTAGAATATTTCCGGATGTACCGGTTAGTCAGAAGCCTGCCGAAGTTAGGATGGGTAGTGGTAAGGGGTCCCCTGAATTTTGGGTTTCTCGCGTTTATCCAGGAAAAGTTCTTTTTGAATTGGATGGCGTTCCTTTTGATTTGGCTGAGAAAGCCTTTTCTTTGGCAGCAGCTAAGTTGCCAATAAAAACCAAAATAGTATCTCGGGTGTTTGAGGGGAGTATTACAGATGTCTAAAAAAATAGAAGAGTTTCGTTCTATTGATTATCCTCAGCTCGTGGGACGTTTAGTTGAATTGAAAAAAGAATTGATGGGTCTTCGTTTCCAGAAGGTTCAGGGTTCGCTTGTTTCTTTTTCTAGGTTTGGGCAAATACGGAAAGAAGTTGCTAGAATAATGACAGTTTTAAGTGAAAGAAAGTTAGCTTCAGGAGGGCATAAATAATGCCCAAAAGAATTCTGGTTGGACGTGTTGTAAGCAACAGTTGTTTGAAGACTGTAACGGTTCTTGTTGAAAGAAAAGTTATGCATCCTGTGTACAAGAAATTTATTAAGCGCTCTAAGAAATTTATGGCTCATGATGAACAAAATGTATTTAAGGTTGGCGATGTTGTTCAGATAGAGGAGTGTCGTCCTCTTTCCGCAAGGAAGACTTGGCGCGTTATTGGTTCTGCTGCTGTTGTTGCGGATTGATTCTATTTTTGGAGATTTAAAATGATTCAGATGCAGACATGTCTGGAAGTCGCTGATAACAGTGGTGCGCGCCGGGTGATGTGCATTAAGGTTCTTGGTGGTTCCAAGAGAAAATGCGCTAAAATTGGGGATGTTATCGTTGTTTCAGTTAAAGATGCCATACCTAAAGGTAGGGTGAAAAAAGGCGATGTATTAAGGGCTGTGGTTGTTAGGACGGTTTTCCCTTTGCGTCGTGATGATGTAGGCGGTATACGTTTTGATACCAATGCAGCGGTATTGATTAATAAGCAAGGCGAGCCTATTGGCACACGTATATTTGGACCAGTCACTCGTGAGCTTAGAGCGAAGAAATTCATGAAAATTATATCTTTAGCCCCGGAGGTTTTGTGATGACTTCATCTGCGGCAGTAAAAAATAAACTAAAAGTAAAAAAAGATGATCTTGTTTCTGTAATATCTGGTTCTCATAAGGGAAAAACAGGTAAGATATTGAAGGTTCTTCCATCCTTAAATAAGGTTGTGGTTGAGGGAGTTGGAGTAAAAACAAAGAATGTAAAACCAACGGCACAAAATGCCGGCGGCATTTTGCGGGTTGAATCTCCAATTCATGTCTCTAATGTTTTGCTTGTTGATTCTAATGATGGTTCTCCATCGCGTGTTGGGTATAGATTTGATCAGGATGGAAAAAAACAAAGATTTTTCAAAAAATCTGGTCAAATTGTAGAGTAATGGGGGTTGGTGTGTCAGAGTTTTTAGCGCCGGAAGACGTGAAATTAAAAAAGTACTATAAAGATGTCGTTGTTCCTTCGATGAAGGATAAATTTGGTTATACTAATATTCATGCTGTTCCAGCATTGATTAAAATAACCGTTAATATGGGGGTTGGTGAGGCAACGCAAGACAGTCGGCGTGTTCAGCAAGCTGCAGCTGAGTTGGCTCTTATTACTGGCCAGAAGCCTATTATTACTAGAGCGCGTAAGTCAATTGCTCAATTTAAGGTACGAGAAAACATGCCTTTGGGGTGTAAAGTTACCTTAAGAAAACAGCATATGTATGAGTTTTTGGATAGGTTGATTAACATTGCTCTTCCGCGCGTAAGAGATTTTCGTGGCGTGTCTGGTAAGAGTTTTGATGGTAATGGCAATTATTCGATTGGTCTTAAAGAGCAAATAGTTTTTCCTGAGATTGATTATGATAAAGTTGAGCATATCAGGGGGATGGATATCTCTATATGCACAAGCGCCAAAACTGATCAGGAAGCCAGAGAGCTTCTAGCTGCTTTCAATATGCCTTTTATTAATTAGTATGTTTGGGAATTTTTTATGGCGAAGTTGGGAATGATAGAAAACAACAATAAGCGTAAGGCTGTTGTTGCTGCTACTAAGGGTCGTAGAGAGAAGTTGAAGTCTGTGGCTCGTGATAAGGCGATTTCTGCTGAGGAGCGTTTCGATGCTCAATTAAAATTGGCTGCAATGCCAAGGAATGGTTGTCCTACTCGAGTGCGGAATAGGTGTGGTTTGTCTGGCCGTCCGCGGTCGGTTTATAGATGTTTTAATCTTTCGAGAATTGCTCTGCGTGAACTTGCTTCTCAGGGATTGATTCCTGGTGTGACTAAAGCAAGTTGGTAATAGGAGGGTATTATGTCGTTATCAGATCCATTGGGTGATATGCTTACCCGTATTCGAAATGGTCAGAGCGCTAACATGTCTGTTGTGAGGACGCCTGCGTCTTCTTTAAGGGCTGGGGTGTTAGATGTTTTGAAGCGTGAAGGATATATACGTGGTTATAGCCGTGTTGAAGTTCGTCCTAATATCTTTAGTTTTGATGTGGAATTAAAATATTTTGATGGTCTTCCTGTTATAAAGGAAATAAAAAGGGTTTCTAAACCTGGACGTAGGGTTTACGCGAAAATACGCGAGTTGCCTAAATTTTATAATGGTTTAGGTGTTTCCGTGTTGTCGACCCCCAAGGGTGTGATGAGTGATTCTGAGGCTCGAGCCATCAATATTGGTGGTGAGTTGCTGTGTCAGGTTTTTTAAAGCTATTTATTTGGGTTTTTTGAGTTATGTCTAGAATTGGAAAACTGCCTGTCATAATTCCTGATGGTGTTTCTTGTGAAGTTGTTGGTCAAAGAGTGACAGCTAAGGGTAAATTGTCCCAGCTGTGTCTCGATGTTTGCGATGAAATAAACATCGTTTTGGAAGGAAAGTCATTGAGGCTTCAGCCTAAGGGCTCTTCCGTTGTTGGGAAAAGAATGTGGGGCACATCTCGTACTCTTCTTTCAAATCTACTGAAGGGTGTATCTGAAGGGTTTACGATTAATTTGGAGATTGAGGGCGTTGGTTATCGTGCTCAAGTGCAGGGATCAGAGTTGGTATTGCAGCTTGGTTATACGCATGATGTTCGTTTCACTGTTCCTAATGGCGTTACCGTTAAAGCAGATAAGCCTACCTCAATAAGTATTCATGGCCCCGATAAGCGTGTTGTTGGTCAGTTGGCTGCTGAGATACGTGCTGTTCGTTCTCCTGAACCATATAAAGGTAAGGGTGTTAGGTATCAGGGTGAAGTGATACTGCGTAAAGAAGGTAAGAAAAAATAAGAGGTTTGGTTGTGAATAGTCGTAAAGTTAAAGAAATTAGAAAATTTAGGGTTCGTTCTTCCTTAAAAAAGAATTCTGTTGATCGTTTGCGGTTGACTGTTCATCGTACGGCCAACCATATATATGGTCAGATTGTTGATGATCAAAAGCGTATTACTGTTGTTTCTTGCTCTTCTTTGGATGGAGAATTTAAAAAATCAATTTCTGGTGGGGCTAATAAAGCTGCAGCAGTTTTGGTTGGTTCTTTGTTGGCTAAGAGAGCTTTGGCTGCAGGTATATCAAAAGTATATTTTGATAGAGGTGCGCATGTGTATCAAGGTCGGTTGGCATCACTTGCTGATGCGGCGCGTGAAAATGGTTTAGTGTTTTAGGGATATTGCTTGATGGCCAGATTAGAAAAACAAGATAAAAACCCCAAAGAAAGAGAAGATTCTGACTTAATTGAAAAATTAGTTAGCATTAATCGGGTTGCAAAGGTTGTAAAAGGCGGTCGTCGCTTTGGTTTTGCAGCTTTGGTGGTTGTAGGCGATGGTCGTGGTCGCGTAGGGGCTGGTTCTGGGAAAGCAAAAGAAGTTCCAGAAGCAATAAAGAAAGCGACGGATCAAGCAAAAAAGAGCATGGTTAAGGTTCCGTTGAGAGAGGGTCGTACTCTGCATCATGATTTGAAGGGGGCTTTTGGCGCTGGTTCTGTTGTGCTTCGTGCGGCACCTTCAGGTACTGGTATTATTGCTGGTGGTCCGATGCGTTCTGTTTTTGAGGCTCTTGGCATACAGGATGTCGTTGCTAAATCCATTGGTTCATCTAATCCGCATAACATGGTTAAAGCAACTTTGGATGCTTTTAGCATTCTTTCTACGCCTAGGGCAGTTGCTTCCCGTCGAGGAAAGAAAATATCTGATATACTTGGGCGTCGTGAAAATGATGTTGAGGGAGTAGTTTAATGAGTGTTGGACAATCTAAAATAATTAATCAAGACAGTCCAACTGTGATTGTTACTCAGATTCGTAGCCCTATAGGGCGGAAAAGCGACCAAAGAGATACGTTGAAGGGGTTGGGTTTGAATAAATTGCACAGAACACGGGAGTTGATAGATACCCCTGATGTTAGAGGTATGATCGCTAAAGTGGCTCATCTCATCCGTGTTGAGAATGCAGACCTAAATCGTGGAGATTAGTAATGAAGTTAAATGAAATAAGAGATAATGAAGGGGCTACTAAAAACCGTATTCGTATTGGTCGCGGTATTGGCTCTGGAAAAGGTAAGACTGGTGGTCGTGGTGGAAAGGGTCAGACTGCGCGTAGTGGCGTGGCCCTTAATGGTTTTGAAGGCGGCCAGATGCCATTGCACATGAGAATACCTAAGCGTGGGTTTAATAACCCAAGCAGGCTTCGTTTTTCTGTTGTTAATTTATGGCAAATTCAAGGCGCTATCGATTCAGGTAGATTGTCTGCAGGTGAATTGATTGATCAGGCTAAACTCGAATCGGTTGGAATATTGAAAAATGTTAGAGATGGTATTCGGCTGCTTGGTACTGGTGAGTTGAAATCTGCAGTAAAATTGAGCGTTAATGGCGCCTCAAAATCTGCGATTGAAGCTGTTCAAAAATCTGGTGGTGAGGTAACAGTTGTTGCTGTCTAGAATTATCTAGCATGTGATGTTGGTGTGTAGTATTTGTTGATTCGAGGCATATAGTAATGGCGTCTGCAGTTGGACAGCTAACATCTCAGTCTTTTGTAACCGCTTTTTCAAAGGCAGATGAGCTTAAAAAAAGAATAATTTTTACGCTCATCGCTTTGCTTGTGTATCGGTTGGGGACCTATATACCAATACCAGGTATTGATATCGAGGCATTAAGAGCTGTTTTTTCGCAAAAACGGGGTGGTATTCTTGATATGTTTAATATGTTTTCTGGTGGAGCTCTTCACCGGATGACTGTTTTCGCGTTGAACATTATGCCTTATGTTTCTGCATCTATTATTATGCAGCTGATGACCTCTTTATCTCCTAATCTCGAAGCCTTAAAGAAAGAGGGCGAGAGTGGTAGAAAGAAAATCAATCAATACACGCGCTACTTGACTGTTCTTTTAGCAGCGGTTCAGGCCTATGGTATGGCTGTGGGTTTAGAAAGAATGTCTTCCGGTTCATCTAGTGTTGTTTTGGCTCCAGGGCTTATGTTTAAGCTTACCACGGTTGTTACTCTTGTTGGGGCCACTGTTTTTTTGATGTGGTTAGGCGAGCAGATTACGTCGCGTGGTATAGGTAATGGTATATCGTTGATCATATTTTCCGGTATCGTTGCTGAACTTCCTAGTGCGTTTATGCAGACTTTGGAGTTGGGGCGCACTGGTGCATTATCTCCATTTGTAGTGCTAGCTATGTTTGCTGCGGCTGCTGTGGTTGTTTTCTTTATTGTTTTTATGGAAAGAGCGCAGCGCCGAATTATTATTCAATACCCTAAAAGACAAGTTGGTAATAGAGTATCTGGCGGTGAATCTAGTCATATGCCTCTTAAATTGAATACAGCCGGTGTTATTCCACCGATCTTTGCTTCTTCGTTATTGCTTTTGCCGATTACGATTGCAGGATTCAGCGGAGCAGACAATGGTTGGGCTGCAAGCATTAGCCGCTATCTTGCTCATGGTCAGCCCATATATATGGTTTTTTACTCTCTCCTCATTGTGTTTTTCTCCTTTTTTTATACGGCCATCGTTTTTAATCCTAATGAAACAGCGGATTATTTGCGTAAAGCGGGTGGTTTTATTCCTGGTGTTCGTCCAGGTAAAAATACAGCGGATCATTTGGATTATATTCTTACAAGAATAACAGTGGTTGGCGCGGCTTATATGGTTGCGGTTTGTTTGCTCCCTGAGCTCATTATTTCAAAGCTCTCGCTACCATTTTATTTTGGTGGAACAAGCTTACTAATTATTGTGAGTGTAACTATGGATACGGTCACACAAATACATTCTCATTTGTTGGCGCACCAATATGAAGGCTTATTAAAGAGGTCTAGGCTGCGAGGGCGTCGCTGATGAATCTCATTCTGTTAGGTCCTCCTGGTGCAGGTAAGGGTACGCAAGCTAAGAGGTTGCAGTTAAAATACGGCTTGGTTCAATTATCAACTGGCGATATGTTGCGTGCCCACGTTGCGTGGGGGGATGACATTGGACAGCAAGCAAAATCTATAATGGCTAGTGGTCAATTGATGCCGGATGATTTAATGATAAGAATTATTTCAGAACGAATTGACCGGCCGGATTGTAAAAAAGGTTTTATTTTAGATGGTTTTCCTCGGACTGTTCCTCAAGCATGGGCGCTTGATAGGATGTTGTCTGAAAAAGGGAAAAACATTGCTGTTGTTATAGAAATGAAGGTTGATCAGGAAGCGCTTATTGATAGAATATCAGGGCGTTATTCTTGTGCAAAATGTGGTGCTGGCTATCATGAACGTTACCAGGTGCCTAAAATAAATGGCGTTTGTGATATTTGTGGTAGCAAAGAATTTTCAAGACGTGCAGACGATAAAATTGATACTGTCCGTTCTCGTCTTGAAGGATATGTAAAGATTACAACACCAATTTTGCCTTATTATAGCGATAAGAAAATTTTACATTCTATTGATGGCATGGCTGACATCGATACAGTTTCGTTGCAGATTGATGATATATTATCTGGGGTTAAGGCAAATGAATCTGCGGCGCTAAATTGACGCGCGCTTCTAGGTAAATTGACTGTGGCGTTCTAAGAAATCATGGTTCATATAATTTAATAGTGTTTTAAGGAGTATATTAGTGGCTCGTATAGCAGGTGTTAATATTCCAGCTCAGAAGAGAGTGGAAATTTCATTGAGATATATTTATGGTATTGGTCCAAAGCGTTCAAGAGAGATCTGTGAAAAAGTAGGTATATCTTTGGAGCGTCGGGTTAATCAATTGAGTGACGAAGAGATTTTGCGTATTCGTGAAGCAATTGACGAAGGCTATGACGTGGAAGGCGACTTGCGTAGAAAAGTTTCTGTTGATATTAAGCGTCTAATGGATCTTGGTTGCTACAGAGGCTTAAGACACAGAAGGGGCTTGCCTGTTCGAGGTCAGAGAACACACACCAATGCGCGGACACGTAAAGGTCCAGCTAAGGCTATTGCCGGCAAGAAAAAAGCCACTAAGAAATAGATTTTTTTGAGAGAATTTAAATGGTAAAAACAGCTCAGACTGCTAAATTGCGTCGTAAAGAAAAGAAAAACATCACTTCTGGTGTTGCTCATATTAATGCAAGCTTTAACAATACAATCGTTACAATTTCTGATGCTCAGGGGAACGTGATTTCTTGGTCTTCTGCTGGCAGTATGGATTTTAAGGGTTCTCGTAAATCAACCCCTTATGCTGCTCAGGTGGCTGCAGAAAATGCTGGCCGTAAAGCTGTAGAGCATGGTGTAAGAACGCTTGAAGTTGAAGTGAAGGGTCCTGGTTCGGGTCGTGAATCTGCGCTGCGTGCTTTGCAGTCTGTTGGCTTTACTTTAACTGGTATTCGCGATATTACTCCTGTGCCTCACAACGGTGTTCGTCCACCGAAGCGTCGTCGAGTTTGATTTGTTGAATGGATCAATCTAAAAGAATTATCTTGTTAGATTACATGGGTAGAATGGAGTATTTGCGGTGATGCAAAGAAATTGGCAGGATTTGATTAAGCCTGGTAAATTAGTCTCCCTTGCTGCTGGGGATTCAAAAAAAGTAGGGGTTATGATAGCTGAGCCGTTAGAGCGTGGTTATGGCTTAACCTTGGGTAATTCCCTGCGTCGGGTGTTATTGTCTTCTCTTCAAGGGGCAGCGGTAACCGCCATACAGATAGAAGGGGTTTTACATGAGTTTTCATCTATCCCCGGTGTAAGGGAAGATGTTACAGACCTCATTTTGAATATTAAGCTGATAGCGTTGCGTTCTCATTCCGAAGGGCCTAAGAGAATGCGCCTATTTGTTGAGGGACCATGTGAAGTGACTGCCGGCATGATCGAGGTTGGTCATGATGTGGAGATCACTAACCCTTCTTTAGTATTATGTACGCTTGATAAGGGCGCCACATTGGCTATCGAGTTTCTGGTGCAATCTGGCAAGGGGTATCGCCCTGCTGCATTGAACCGTCCTGAAGATGCGCCTGTTGGTTTTATTCCCGTAGATAGTATTTTTAGTCCGGTAAGAAAAGTTTCTTACAAACTTGAAAATACCCGCGTGGGTCAGATTACCGACTATGATAAGTTGATTTTGACGGTTGAAACCAATGGGGCGCTTTCTCCTGATGATGCGGTGGCTTACGCTGCAAGAATATTGCAAGATCAGTTACAGGTGTTTGTAAACTTTTCTGAGCCAGTTGTGCAACGTGTTGATGAACAGGTGGATGACCTGCCATTTAACAGAAATCTGTTGCGTAAGGTTGATGAATTGGAGCTTTCTGTTCGTTCTGCAAATTGCTTGAAAAACGACAATATCATTTATATTGGCGATCTTGTACAAAAGTCAGAAGCCGAAATGTTGCGCACGCCTAATTTTGGTAGAAAGTCTCTGAATGAAATTAAAGAGGTTCTTTCTGGTATGGGCTTGCATTTGGGTATGGCTGTGGTTAATTGGCCGCCTGATAATATTGAAGATTTGGCACGCAAATTGGATGATCCATATTGAGTGTAGGAAACATTTTTATAGGTAACACTATTTGCCTATAAAAACATAAACTGATAAAACCCCTCTTAATTATGTTGATAGTTAAGAGGGTTTTTTTTGGGGGATAATCCCTCCCTAAGAATGTAGGTGGTTGTGAGTAGACTCTTCTATTTATGATTAAGAGAAGAAGTTACTTATGAAGCAGAATTATTTTAGTGAAACGCAAATTATAGGGATATTGAAGTAAGCGGATGCAGGTGTTGCGATACCATCGCTGTACCATGAAATATATTGTGAGCCGTGCAAGTTTTTATAAATGGCTTGCTAATTACGGCTTAAGATGATGTACGCAGAACTTCACCTTCAGAATGATTTGATCAAAGAGGCTCTCCAAAAAAGTACTAACGCCGTCATGAACGCAAGGAGATAGTGATTTGGACGGTAGGGGAGAAGCAAGTGAGCATTCCAGTTTGCCGGCCGTGCTTTTTTTGGGGTGGGTGGGTAGTGAATGCTGCTCCCGTTATCAGCGCCTTTGGCGTAAGGAGGGTAACGAGGAGGTTGACGATTAGTTGTTGCGCTGGGGATTTGGGCTATGCTTTTTTTATATTTGTGCAATGTGAAAGGTTTGGGCTGGAACCACAAACATGCGTACAGGATTTACCGTGAACTGGATTGAACCTGAGGATTAACCCCCGCAAGCGGCTGAAACACGAAAAACCTGACAAGCTGATCATGCCAGAGCAGCCAAATCAATGCTGGTCGATGGATTTTATTGCGGATAATTTAAGCAATGGCAAGGCCTTCCGCACTTTTAATGTTTTGCATGAGTTTAACCGCGAAGGGCTTGGTATTGAGGTGAAGATTTGATTGCCTGTCGTGCACGTTACCTGCGCCCTCGACCCGATCATCGAATGATGCGGAAAAACCAACGTCATACACTGCGATAACGGCCAAGAATATATCCGCCACAGGCTTTGCAAATGGGCAGAAACACAAAGGATCTAGCTCGTGTTCATCCAGTCAGGCAAGCCATAGCAAACACATAATTGCATGCGACAACCGCACCGTTCGTCACGAATGGCTGGAAATCCATGAATTTAACACCATTGAGGAAGCTCAAAACACCGCAGAAAAATGGCTATGGACTTAGAATAACGAACAACCTAGTATGGATATCGGAAGTATAACACCAGTTACAAAACTCGTCCTAGACAATACAAATAAAGTATCTACTCCAAAAACCTAATAAAATTATGCAGACTACCAAGCATGGATAAAAAAACTAACGGTACTGATAGAAGCTTATAAACAATGAATAAGAATATAATTTTATGGGAAACTCTCTCTTAAAAACCATCTATCAAAACAAAGATGATCTCCTATCGGAGGTACAAGTTATGTTGGATGAAGGCCACGATCCAAGCGCGCTAACGGGATATAGCGAATCTCCGCTGCGTGTTGCGTCAAATAATGGCCGGTTTGATGTTATTAATCTGCTTATCACTAAAGGTGCGGACGAATCGCAGCTTGGCTGGACTAATATTTTTCACGCTATCGCCTACGGCAGCCTTAAAAATTTGGAAGAAGCGATCACTGGTGGATCTGATTTAGAAGCTAGGGATTTTTGGAATAGGACACCGTTTTTGTTCTCGATTCTGGTTGGCGATACCCAAAAAACAAAAATGCTAGTGGAAGCAGGCGCTGACATTGGCGTTGTTGGTCGCTGTGGCAAAACACCAATTACATATGCCATACAAAAAGATAACACGGTCATGCTTCGCTGGCTGATAGAGCACAGTTTTGATATTGAGCAAACTGATGATCATGGGGACACGCCTTTGATAGAGGCTGCAGAGCATGGCGCGATAGAATGCTTAAAAATCCTTATAAAACAGGGAGCAGATATCTTCAAACCCAACTCCATTCCTTACCAACCAATTGAAGTGGCAAGCAATCTTGATGTTGTTTGTGCTTTGCTGGAAGCATGAGCCGACATTAATAGGATAAGTAAAGAATCACGTGCGGAGATGCTAGGGTATCATACTGATGAAGTGCCTGATATTTCCGAGGAAGAATATTTCAGGGGCAAGTGTCGGGTTTTTGGCAAATCAAATCCAGAACTATCTAAAAATTCTTTTTGGTATGCCATGGTCAAGTGCGGTGGATCAGCTTACCATGTTGCCAATAAATTTGGGAAAGATCGTGGCGCATGTATTGATGAGCCTGCGTTGGAGGGCAAAAGTCTTAATCAAACGATTACTTCTGATGGAAGAAGTAGATTCATGATTAGGAAAGATTATAGGGTTTGCCGTGTTGAGCCGGTATGGAGCTATAATCGTTTTGGCAAATCCATCACCCCCTTAAAAGATGGCAGATTTATTGAAATTGCTGGAGAGCATGAAGATCATTATGACCCTGATTTCTGCATTTATAACGATGTCTTTGTGCATAGGGGTAACGGCGAATGCGAAATATATACATATCCGCGAGAGGTTTTTCCTCCCACTGATTTCCATACCGCAACGTTAGTAGGCGAGCATATCTACATTATCGGCAACCTTGGCTATAGCGAAGATAGGCAGCCAGGATATACGCCTGTATATCAGCTGGATATTAATGCACTGAAAATGAAAAAGATTGAGACGAGAGGAGATCTACCGGGCTGGATTAATCGGCACAAAGCATATTACGATGGTGAATCAATCACGATTAAAGGTGAAAAACTTATTGTTACTGAAAACGGAGCGGAAGATTACGTTGATAACGAACAGGAACACTCCTTGTGCCTGAAGTCTCTAGTTTGGAAAAAGCAGTGATGTACGGCGGCTACTGAAAACAAGGTTTTAGCTGTCAGCTTCCAACGCTATGCATTGTATTGGTGACGGCAGGTATAGGTTTTATAAGCCTTTTATAATTAAAACAAACTACAAAAACTTTAAGGGAAGAGTGGCAATTGGGTTAAGCCAGTTTCTTCGGCAAAGCCAAAACGGATGTTCATGTTTTGAATGGCCTGCCCTGAAGCTCCTTTCACTAGATTATCAATTACCGAAAACAGCATGAAGCGATTGGGTTGACGGTCTGCCACCACGCCAATATTACAAAAATTCGACCCCCTAACATGGCGGGTTGCAGGCACTTGCCCCATGGGCAAAATATTGACAAAATACTCATCCTCATAGGCTGTTGCTAGCGCGGCATGAGCATCTTCCACGCTTTTTCCTTGTGCCAATTTCAGATAAATAGAGGTGAGCATACCACGGCTCATGGGCATGAGGTGAGGGGTAAAGGTAATATGGATGTTGGGGTGGTCAGAAAAATCTTCTAATGTTTGCTCTATTTCAGGGGTATGGCGATGGCTCGCAACCCCATAAGCATGAATTCCTTCACTTACCTCGGTATATAAAGAGCCGGTTTTGGCATCTCGGCCAGCGCCCGAAACACCGGATTTGGCATCGATAATAATATCTTCAACTGTTATTATTTGTTGCTTGATTAAAGGCAATAAAGCCAAAGCAGCGCAGGTTGGATAACAACCGGGGTTAGCAATAAATTGGGCCGTTTTTATGGGTGAGCGGTAATGCTCGGTTAAACCATACACCGCATTGGGTTGTAAATCTGGCGATTCGTGGGGATGTCCATACCATTGTTGGTAAACATCCAGATCCCGTAAACGAAAATCTGCGGATAAATCAATAATCACTTTATTGCTGGGTAATTCCCGTGCTGTTTTATGCATCATGCCATGGGGCAGGGCGCAAAAAATAACATCCACCTGTTCAAAATTGATCTCTTCCATTGTTTGCAAGGCTGGAAATGAACCCGCCACTGAAAATTGTGGAAAAACATGTTCCAGTTTCTGCCCTGCTTGCCTCCCAGCCCCCAGTGCTACGATCTGGGCATAAGGATGCGCATGTAATAAGCGTAATAATTCAGAGCCCGTATAGCCACTAGCCCCTAGAATGGCTATTTTTACTTTTTCAACCATCGCTGGATTTTTTCCTCTATGTGATATTTTTTACATGAAATAATGGCCAACCATTTACGGGCAAGACCATCAGCATCTATATTATTAATTAAAATGGGGAGTAAAGCACCGCCAGAAACGGCGATGCTTCAGGTGATCTTGTGAATAATCAAGCGGCGGCCTGTTTATTTTTATGAGCGCGCACCAATTTTTGGTAGGCATCCCTCAAGGTTCGGGTCACGGCCCCTACCTTATATATTTTCTGATCAATTTGGCCAACAGCGGTTACTTCTGCGGCCGAACCGGTAAGAAAAATCTCTTCGGCACTATCCAGCTCATCGGGCCAGATAGCACGTTCTACAACCGTAATATGATGCTCGCGTGCTAAATCAATCACCGTGCGTCTGGTAATACCATCAAGAATACAATCCACTGGCGGGGTGTATAACACGCCATCCTTTACCATGAAAAAATTAGCGCCCGTAGCTTCGGCCACTTGCCCGCGCCAATCCAACATTAACGCATCATGATAGCCTGCATCATCCGCCGCATGTTTAGAGAGGGTACAAATCATGTATAGACCTGCTGCTTTGCTGGCTGTGGGCGCTGTATCTGGCGAAGGCCGACGCCACCGGCTTGTTTGTAATTTTATGCCTTTTTCTTGCAATTCTGGGGAAAAATAACTGGGCCACTCCCAAGCGGCCACGGCTAAATGAATTTTGCTTAAAGGGGCAGAAACACCCATTTGTTCAGTGCCCCGCCATGCCACAGGCCGCACATAGGCATCTTCAAGATTATTCACTCGCACGGCACGCAAACAGGCCTGATTAATTTCTTCTACACTGTAGGGAATATCAAAGCCAAGCAATTTAGCTGAACGGATTAGCCGCTCAGAATGTTCTTGCAGCTTGAAAATTTCGCCTTCATACATGCGCAATCCTTCAAATACAGAAGAACCATAATGTAGGGCGTGTGTTAAAATATGAACCTTAGCATCGCGCCAATTGACCAGCTGTCCATCCAACCAGATAACACCGTCCCGTTCATCAAAAGGTATGAGTGTCATTGTTTTTCTCCCTTTCCCTGATATTTTATGTTCTATGTTTTATTTTATAACATATTTTATCTATTTTACACAATTATTTAACTTCTATCATGGCGGCCTGTTCTGCTATCGTCAATCGAATCTTGAATGTTTCATGGTGCAACTGCCTAGCGAAAGCGATTTTTTCCATGTCTTACATGGTTTATGATAATGAAATTGGTAACACCAACCATGTAATGGTTGTTGATGATGATGAAAAATTGGGGCAATTGCTTCAACGTTATTTGCGTCAACAAGGGTTTATGGTTCATCTTGCTGCCAGCGCAGAGGAAGCCTTTGCGGTGTTTTCGTGGTTGCGCTTTGATCTGATTATCATGGATATTATGTTGCCCGGCCAAAATGGTTTAGAGGCAACAGCATGTTTAAGAAAATATATTGATACGCCCATTTTATTGTTAACGGCTAGGGGTGAAACCGCAGATCGTATTGCGGGGTTAGAAGCTGGGGCGGATGATTATCTTTCTAAACCATTTGAGCCTAAAGAATTGCTGTTGCGTATGCAGGCTATTTTACGCCGTTGGCAGCCGGCCAAACAAAAAGCCACCGATTATCCAATTAAGTTTGGAGAGTGGCAGTTTTTTGCTGAAAAAGGGGAGTTGGTGCATCAGGTAAAAGGCGCTAAGGAGCTAACAGAAACCGAAATTTCTATTTTACGACTGTTGTTAAAAGAGCCAGGGGAAACAATTACGCGCGAATCGTTGGTTGAATCTAGCGGGGGAAGCATCAGTATAAGAAGTGTGGATGTACAAATTAACCGCTTGCGCCGCAAAATTGAAGATGATAGCCGCTTCCCGCGCTTCATTCAAACAGCTAGGGGCAGTGGGTATATATTCCGTGTTTAATAAAAAAAAATACCAGCTTTTAATATTAAAAGTGAAGCTGTTCATTAAACGGCTTTTTCCTGCGTCGATGCTGGGGCGTTCTTTGTTAATTGTAGCAACGCCAGTAATATTATTGCAGGTGGTCACCACTTTTTTATTTTTTGATCGGCATTGGGCTGCCACCGCGCGGGCACTGTGTTTATCGCTAGCGGGGGACATTAGTTATATCATTAAACAGGTGGAAGATGATCCTTCTTCAGCCAAGCTTGATCAGGTTATTCGCAATGTATCTTTAACTATGGATCTTATGGTCAGTTTTCATCGTGGGGAGTCAATTGAAGGTCAAGAATCCACCATATGGAACCGATTGTTGCAAGATATTTTAATAAATTCTTTGCAAAAAAAGCTGCATCGCCCATTTGTGCTTTCTATTTACGAGATGAATGAATGGCTTGAAATTAGAGTGCCTGTAAAATCGGGTGTGTTAAGCGTATTGGTGCCTCAACGTCGTTTGTTCAGTTACACATCCTATCTATTTTTATTGTGGACTATTTTTGCGTCCCTAGTTCTTACCATCACGGCCCTTATTTTTATGCGCAACCAGATACGGCCAATTAAAAAATTAGCGGTGGCTGCCGAGCGTTTTGGTAAAGGGATTGATATGGTGGCGTTTAAGCCCGAAGGCGCCAGTGAGGTTCGCCAAGCTTCAGCCGCTTTTATTGCGATGCGCCAGAACATTAAAGAACAAATGGTGGAAAGAACACATATGTTGGCTGGTGTTTCCCATGATTTGCGCACCCCCTTGGCGCGCATGAAATTAATTCTAGCCATGATGCCTCAATCAATGGAAACCGATTCGCTGGAACAGGAAGTAAGCGATATGGCGGATATGATTAGCATCTATTTGGCATTTGCCCGCGATGGTGAAGGCGAGGCAAAAATAAGAACCGATATTATGGCGCTTATTCTTGATGTGGTGGGGCGGTATCAGCATTATAATAAAGAAATTAGCGTGAATATTGGCGCCGAGCCTTTATTTTTATTGTTGCGCCCACGGGCAATGACACGATGTTTAGATAATTTATTATCTAATGCATTGCGATTTGGGACAACCATATCCGTAAAAACTGAATTGTATAATGATCGCCTAAAGATTTATATAGAGGATGATGGTCCTGGAATTCCCCACGCAAAAAAAGAAGATTTGATGCAACCCTATCAACAGTTAGAGCACCATAAGCATAAAGAAAGAAATAAAGGCCATATGGGTTTAGGGTTGGCCATCGCTAGGGATATTGCCCGTGGGCATAATGGTGATTTGCAATTGCATGATAGCAATCTTGGTGGTTTAGCAGCAGTAATTTTATTACCTATTGATATTGAGGCGTAAAAAACACGGTTTTTGTTGTAAAATATAAAAATTTATGCATATTATCTCTTCTGGTAATTGAAGAGCTATATCATGTAAGGATGATGTAATGTCGAGCACAAGCAATGATTTATTTGACGGTTGGGGAGAACCTCAACAGAATGATAATGATTTCGATGAATTCTTATCAGAGTTTGATCAAAAAACCCTCGTCTTTAATCAGGTGACACTTATTCATGATTATTTAAGCGAGGTAGCTCAACATAAAGACTGTAAGATCGAGCTGGGTTATATTGCTGATAACACGACGCTATTTATTTTTGCAAAACCAAGCCAATTATTAGAAAAGACTCAATCTCTATTACTAGATATAGATGTACAGATGATAGCGGGTGGTTTTAAGCTAAGACCAGCTCCTTTATTGCCTGATGAGACTTCATCAACAGCGGATGGTTATGAGCCCAGTTTTATCGTTGAATTTAGAGGAGAAGCGGCACTATGCGTTAATCCTTACGATGTTCCCTACACCGATGATTTAGTGCGGGCGATTAAAAGAATTATTGATCTTGTTACAGAACAACCATCGCAACCCACTATTCGGTTACCTGAGATTGCGATACAACAACCCAACGCGCAGTCAAATTTACGCCAATCCTCAGAAATAATCTTGCCGCCCATCACGGCCATTAAAACTACACCCCCCAGACCTTAAGAGTTTAACACTTTATTTCCTATAATATTGTTACCACTATATAAGCGGCTTTAATAACACAAAGCTATCAGCGTTATTTACTATAAAACAATTGTAGTGGATCAATTTAGGGAATATGGATGTCGATTGAGCAATCATCTATCATTAATTTTGCTGATCGCTATGAGATATTACCCGATCAGCCAGCCTTTTTATCCCCTTGCATTGGCGGTAGGGCGTATAAAGCGCGCTTGATTAGCGATAAAACATCAGAATTTATAGCGGTAGTAAACACTATGTCTCCCTTAGTAAGGGGCGATATTTTGATGTATATGCGGGGGATGGAAGCAACGCACCTGATTACCCCGTTAGAATGGGGTGTTTGTTTTTGGCCAGCAGAAAATGCTAACCGTTTTATAACGATTTTCCCATTGCCTATTGGTCAGATTCCCTTTCCTGATTTGAATGAACAGCGCACGCCAATCAATGAAGAAGATCTCATTCAAGGTTTATTTAATCCAGCCATTCATGTGCTCAGAGCCCTAGCTATTAAAGGAATTTTTCATGGCAATATTAACCCTAGTAATATTTATGTAAAGCAGGGGGCAGCTTTTAGTGTTTCCTTTGGCGAATGTGTGACGGCGCCCCCTGGTTTTTGCCAACCCGTAATAGCTGAAACTATTGAACGCGGTATGGCGGAGCCTTATGGCAAAGGCGTGGGGAGCATGGCGGATGATTTATATTCATTAGGGGTCACCGCCTTATTTTTATTGCTGGGCTATAATCCCCTAAAATCCTTAACTGATGAACAAATTATTGAGACAAAAATTGATAAGGGCAGTTATGCTGCCTTTATTGGTAGGGTGAGAATATCATCGGGTATTTTAGAAGCCTTACGGGGCTTATTAACGGATGATGTGCGTCAGCGTTGGACATTAGAAGAGCTGGCCATGTGGGTAAGTGGTAGAAGGCCAGCTGCCAAAAGCCCAATGGCCAGCAGAAGAGCGCAACGGGGGTTTGAATTTAATGGCCAAGAATATTGGCGGGTGAGAACCCTTTCTATTGCCATGAGTAAACGTATTCCTGAAGCAATAGCCGCGATTGAAAGTGGTAACTTATTAAAATGGTTGCGCCGTTCTTTGGCGGATAAATTATGTGCCGATAGGGTAGAAGAGGCTATTAAAAATGTTAACCAAATGGGGCGTTCTTCTGGTTATGAAGATCGTTTGGTTTCAAGGGTGTGTATGGGGCTTGATCCACATGCCCCCATTCGATATAAGGGCATTTCTGTTTTGCCCGATGGTTTAGGCTACCTATTGGCCAGCCATGTGATTGGTAGAAAGAATCTGGCACCGATTAGTGAGATTATCCTTGATCAATTGCCGTTATTCTGGTTTAGCCTGCAAGGAGAAACCAAAAAAGAATTCATGAACAAAGTGGCAGTTTTTGACGGTTTTACCAGCACTTTAATGCGCTCAACTTTTTCTTTCGGTATAGAGCGTTGCCTTTATGAGATGTTGGCGGATATGCCCTGCGCTAGTGATGGTTTGCGAGATTTTTATCTTACATCTTCAGCGGATTTATTAATAGCGCTTGAGCAAATTGCTTCAAAACCTGAAAATAGACCAAAAGCCCCGATTGATCGTCATGTGGCGGCGTTTTTAGCGGCAAGAGATAGAAGGGTAAGTGAATTATTATTAAGTGCAGTAGGTACAGCAGATGGAGAAGGGGCAAGAAATTTAGCAATGCTAAGCGTATTAGCCAATATTCAGCGCCGTGCGGATTTAAGTGATATGCCTAATTTGGGGGCATGGTGCGCGGATCTTTTATTACCATTTGTAAAAAAATTTCATAACCGTGATTTGCAGGGAAAAATTCAGAAGGTATTAATGGATTCTTCCAAAACTGGTAATTTAAGTGGTATGTTAAAGTTAATTGATAATCCTCAAATCATTGAAGAAGATCAGCGGCTTTTTCAGAAGGCACGCCGTAATTATGCGGTGCTTGAGCAGCAACGGCGTATTTTACAAGTAGATGCTTCCACCAGAGAAGAGCTTGAATCTGGCCTTGGGGCTCAATTAGCGGCGTTGGTGGCGGGTGTTTTGGGAATAGCAATTTCTACAACCATCGTTATTTCAAGAATGCGCGAAGTTTTTGAAACTGGCTTTAAGAATACCCTACCTTTTTAGAAAATTACCATTGTAAGCAAGGTAATGTGAATGTGGGTTGGGTTTGATGCAGGCAAAATAATGCTTCTAAGGCTCTATTATCAACGGTTTTCCCCCATTCGCCCTGTAACTGTTGCAAGTGAATACCGCTTGTAATTAAACAGGAGGGGATATGGGCAGTGTTAGCACCTTTAATATCCGTTTCCATCCCATCGCCAATAGCAAGAATATTTTCTGATGGTATGGGTTGCAGTTGAGAGCGCAAATGCTGATACACTGAAGCATATGGTTTGCCAAACCATATGACTTGGCCGCCTTGTTGTTGATACCATTCAGCCAATGAACCAGCACAGATAACCAGTCGATTGCCAGAATTGACCACGCGATCAGGATTGGCACAGATCATCGGTAAATTTAAGCTCAACCCTTGTTGTAATAGTGGGATGTAAGGGGTGATATTCTCTTCAAGATTGGGCGCCACGCCCAAAAAATGGGTGGCTGTTTCCAGATTATGGGTGATATTTAAGCCCAGCCCTTTAATAAGAGGCTGCCCCAGCTCATGTCCAAATTCACCCGCTAAAATATAATATTGATCATTGGGAGTCATTTCTGCTTCTAGATGTTTGATTACCGCCTCGCCCGAGGTGTGAATACCATCATAAAGATGGTGAGGAATGCCCATGCCTTCCAACATGCCAGCAATAACGTCTTTTCTTCTGGGGGCGTTAGAAAGAAAATAAATCTTTTTTTCCAGAGAGCGTAAGCGCACCAAACAATCCCTCACCCCAGGGTATAGTTTTTTTCCATCATGCATTACCCCCCACAAATCAAGGATAAAGCCATCATAATTTTGTGCTATTTCCCGTAAGCCTTTATATTGTATAACCATTCAGGGCGCTTCCTCTAATGCAATCGGTAGAGCCAATAGATCACCACTACCATAGGTGATGCGATAATCCAGCAACGAGCGTAAAGCTGGTTGTTCTTCTAAACCATAAATCCATAATTCTATATTCATGAGCGCTAGGCTGCCTACATAGCTCATCCATTCAGCTTGTTCAAAGGCTAGCATATCCTCAAGCGATAGAATAAGTAGCTGTACCCCACAAGCGCGTAATATATCAGGCGGCAGGGGTTGTAAGCGGTCAAGAAACAGGGCGAGGCGATACCCTAATGCCATGGTTCCATCCAACATATTGGCATCTTGCGGGCTAAATTGGCAAAAATCAGACGCCCGAAATCCCAAAAATATAACAGGAGCGGTTTTTTGCATCTGGCTGGAAAAACGAGCCAGTGCTTCCCAAAAACTAATCAGGCTGGTTACTGCAGCATTGAGGGGTAAAATTAAATGATCAGATTTTTTGCTAGCATTAAAAAGGGCGCGGCTAATATGAGCGGGATCTTTCAAGAAACAGGGGTTGCCACTTTTATCCGATAAGCAATGATAGGAAGGTTTATGCGTGGCACTAATTAATTTCCCCACAGCAAATATCGGCAATAACCATAACCCTTCCCTGCCATCGTGCATGGAGGGGGGGGGTGTATAAGCATCTTTTAATTTTATATGGTTTTCTTTAACGGTGGGTAGAGTTTCTGCCGATTTAGCTATGGGTGTAATGGTAACGGGCTGCTGAAGTTGACGAATATTACTGGCCAGTGTTTCAACTATTTGTTCCAGATAATCATATTGGCGTTCATGATTATTCACCACATCGTCCAATTGCCAACGCAAACTTTCAATTTCCCGCCGTTGCTTCCAGAAAATCCAGAGCATGCCAAGCATGAATACCGAGCTTCCACAAGAAAATGCCAGCCAAAAACCAGTGACCTTATTGTGGGTTAAATAGGTGGCGATGGCCACAATAAAACCAACAGAAAAAGAACCGAAAATTGGCCAATTCATGCCAGTTTTTTCTCCTTTTGGGTAATTTTGTCTGGATGATGAGCCGAGCCCACGGCCTCTGCTAAGGAACTGAACCCATCTTGTTGTAATTGAAGGGCCAATGTTTTATGGATTTCTTTGATAAGGCCTGTGCCCTTAAAAATAAGGCCAGTATAAATTTGCACCAAACTTGCCCCAGCTTTAATCCGACGATAGGCTTCAACGCCAGAGTTGACGCCACCTGCTGCAACCAGTGGTATTTTACCTGCGGTTAATTGATAAAAACAATATAAGCGGTTATAAGCAAGTTCTGCCAAGGGCTGACCACTTAAGCCACCCACTTGTCCTGCAAAATCTGTGGGTAAATAATCGGGGCGGGTGATAGTGGTATTAGAAATAATGACGCCATCAATTAATCCTTGTTGCTGAGCTTCTAGGCAGCTTTCTGCAACTTCCGCCAGATCTTGGTCATCGAGATCTGGCGCAAGCTTTAATAAAATGGGGGGATGATTGGGAAGCTGTTTTCTGGTGCTATTGACGGCGATTAACAACT
This sequence comes from Alphaproteobacteria bacterium, assembly GCA_049318825.1. Classification (GTDB taxonomy): domain Bacteria; phylum Pseudomonadota; class Alphaproteobacteria; order JBMOFM01; family JBMOFM01; genus JBMOFM01. The sequence goes on from JBMOFM010000003.1 coordinate 80,553, forward strand.
CAGACAATTGTTTTGATTGTTGTAGGCTGCGCAATCCGGGGGTATTAGGGGATGATACATTAACCACCAGATAGGAAGCAAATTCACCCAAGCAGGCAATTGCTTTCTGATAGTCGGCCACAGCATCTTCACTGAGTTTGTTCTTTCCTACGTTAATGCCCAGCGGTACATGGATGCTGGAAGTTTTTCTTAAAGCTTCTAATCTATCGCGCACTATTTCCATGCCATCGCTGTTAAAACCATAGCGATTAATGACAGCCTGATGTTTAGGGGAACGAAAAACCCTTGGTCGATCATTGCCAATTTGTGGCAATGGTGTTACCGAGCCAATTTCTATAAAGCCAAAGCCTAAACGTTGCATTGCTTGTGTGCATTCAGCATTTTTATCAAAGCCAGCAGCCAAGCCTAGTGGGCTGGCAAATTCCATGCCCCATAATTGCTGCTTTAATGATGCTGCAGGCGGATGAGAGGGCACAATAAAAGGAGTTGCAAAGCGTAACGCATCCACGGTGAGGCGGTGCGCTTTTTCTGGTTCTATTAATGACATTACAGAAACAATAAGGCGAGAAAACATTAGGCAGCCACCTCTTGTAGGGTGTTTTCTAGTAAAGCAATGGTTTCTTTAATACCGTAGAGTTCTATAAATGACCCAAAGCGCGGGCCTTCGCTTTGGCCTAAGAGGGTTTCATACAAAGCCTTAAACCAATCTCTTAATGGTTCAAAGCCATGTTTTTTGCCAATCTCAAAAATCAGACTCTGCAATTCTTCTCCGGTGGTGGCTTGGGTGGTGCGTAGCAGCTCCAATAGTTCAGTCATGGCCAATTTTTCACGTTCATCGGGCAAACGGTATAATTTATGGGGGCGAACATAATCTTGATAATAAGCGACAGCATGACCACAAAGCTGATCTAAATAAGGCATTTTTTCAGGTGAGGCATCGGCAGAATAACGGCTGATAAAACCCCATAATACCGATTTATCATCAGCATTTACAACGCTGGCTAAATTTAACAACATGCCAAAACTTAAAGGTAGGGTGAGTGCGGGTACATTGCCTGCATGCACATGAAAAGCTGGGTTTTCATATTGAGCGGCTTTTTCCTGCGCGGGATATTTTTCTACAAAGGTAATATATTCATCCACGGCGCGGGGAATAACATCAAAATAAAGACGTTTGGCGCGCTTGGGCTGTTGATGCATGAAATAGGATAAACTTTCAGCGGGTGCATAACGCAGCCATTCTTCAATGCTTAACCCATTGCCTTTAGATTTAGAAATTTTATGCCCATGTTGATCCAGAAATAGCTCATAAGCTAGATTTTCTGGCGGTTTACCCCCCAAGGCTTCAACAATTTTTCCTGCGACTTGTACAGAAGGGGTTAAGTCCTTTCCTGCCATTTCATAATCAACCTGCAATGCATACCAGCGCATGGCCCAATCAGGCTTCCATTGTAATTTACAATGCCCACCGGTTACAGGCACTTCACAGCGTTTTCCATCCTCATCTTCAAACACAATGCTGTGCTGGTTGAGGTTTTTCTCTAAAATAGGCACTTGCAACACTTTGCCAGTGCTAGGAGAAATAGGTAAAAATGGGCTATATGTTTGTTGGCGTTCTTCCCCAAGGGTGGGCAGCATTAAAGCCATGATCTGATCATAGCACAGCAGGATCTTTTTTAGGGCTTCATCAAATGCACCCGATTGATACATGAGGGTAGAAGAAGTAAATTCATACTCAAAGCCAAAAGAATCGAGAAAATGTTTAAGGCGTGCATTATTATGGTGGCCAAAACTTTCATATTCACCGAAAGGATCAGGCACTTTTGTGAGAGGTTTGCCCAAATGTTGGCGTAACATTTCACCATTGGGCACATTATCGGGTACTTTGCGCAATCCGTCCATATCATCAGAAAAACACACTAAACGCGTTGGAATGCCTGTCATTTCTGCAAATGCATGACGCACCATGGATGTGCGTACCACCTCACCAAAAGTACCAATATGGGGCAATCCCGAAGGGCCATACCCTGTTTCAAATAATACATGCCCTTTAGCTGGAGTCTTACCTTGTAACCGGTTGATCAATTTTCGGGCTTCTTCAAACGGCCAAGCCTTTGCAGCAAGCATCACAGGATAATCAGGGCGAATATTCAAATCTGGTATGTGCATTTTTTATAACTTTTTTCTGTATTTATATTGGATTATGTGCGCACCATTCCATAAACTAATTATTGATGATATAGCAAAGCACGATGTAGAGTTATAGAATCATTCTTATAAACCCACAACCTTAATTGAACTTTGATGAACGCATTTCCTTTTCAATTGGCCGCTGCAATGCAAACTATTGGTACTGAAACTGCTTTTGCCGTTAGTGCGCGGGCGCAGCAGCTGGCCAGAACAGGTAAAAAAATATTCCCCATGGGGGTTGGTCAGCCTGATTTTTCACCGCCGCCCCATGTAGTAGAGGCCATGCATCAAGCCTTGCGTGATGGTTATCACCAATATTGCGAATCAGAGGGCATCTGGCCATTGCGTGAGGCGATAGCAGAAGATGTTTCTGGGCATTATGCCACCCCATTCCATCCAGATCAAGTTGTGGTAACCCCAGGGGCTAAGCAGGCATTATTTTTTGCTATTTTTATGGTAGGAGAGCCGGGCGCTGAGATTTTATATCCAGACCCCGGATACCCGTTATATCGAGCCATTATTGGCTTTTCGCGTGCTACTGGTGTTCCTTATCCTCTCAAAGAAGAAGATAATTTTGATATTGATGCAGAAAGAATTCTTTCACGCATTACCCCTAAAACCCGTTTGCTGATTCTCAATAGCCCTGCCAACCCTACGGGGGGAATTATTCGGCCTGAAACTTTTGCTCATTTGGCAAAGGGGTTACAAGAACATCCCCATGTATTAATTGCTACCGATGATATTTATCGTCGTTTGGTATGGCAGGGGAAGTTTCATTCGATTGTTGATTATCCCGGTATGAAAGAGCGCACCATTTTACTGGATGGTTTTAGTAAAAGCTATGCCATGACAGGGTGGCGATTAGGGTATGGGGTTTTTCCTAAGCAATTGGCTTACTACGCTAATTTAATGGCAATTAATACTCATTCATCGGTTAATACGGCAGCACAGGTGGCGGCCGTGGCCGCTCTTAAAGGGCCGCAGGATTCTCTTCACGAAATGCAACGGCAATTTGTGCGTCGTCGGGATCACTTGGTGCAAGGCCTTAATAATATTAAAGGGGTGAATTGCCATCTACCAGCGGGTGCTTTTTATGCTTTTCCTAACATTACTGGCACGGGGAAAACATCCAAAGAATTGCAAACAGCATTGCTGGAAGAAGAAGGCGTGGCCTGTTTGCCGGGTACCAGTTTTGGTGATATGGGGGAGGGTTTCTTACGCTTTTCTTACTGTGCCAGCATGGAAGTGATAGAAGAGGCGTTGCATCGGTTTGAAAAATTGCTGGAACGTAAAGCTATCTAATACTGTTTTTGAATTTTGCTTCAGCTTCAGCAGAGCGTTGAAGAATAAGGCCGTACCAGCCAAGCCCATTATAGGTTTCATATCCGGGGGTTAAAGCAAAACCAACAATGGCACCATCATTGGCGATATAGTGTCCCATATTTTGGCCATTGGTCTTAATTTGATAAACACCATTCAGTATATTACGGTTATCGGAGGCGGCAATAACACGAAAATTAGAATCAACAATTAAGCATTTGGTTCTACCTTCGCGTTGTTCATCATCGGTGAGACGCACCGATTTTACCACGGTTTGTGCTTGAGCTTCCCAGTCAAAAAATATACCCAGTGCACCTACTGGTCGGCCGCTTTCTTTTCCTTCTTCTCTAATAGCTGTTGCATAGGTGGCAACGGCTGCATTTCTAAGCAATGGTATGCGTTGAATATCCGACACCACAAAATCAGCGCCGCTATGTGTGGCCATAGCCTGCCTAAACCATGGTTGATGCGAAACATCTGCCCCGATGACGTCTGGATATTTATCGCGCCGACCCGCAGCAATCACTTTGCCATGGCTATCGGCTACCCACAAATCAAGGTACACAGTATAAGAAGAAAGAATAACCCCCAGCCGGTGTGAAGCAAAATCACATAAATCAAGCGAAGGAGTGGTTGCACAATCAACAACAGCGCTGTCTGTTGCCCACCAACGCACATCGCAGGAGCGTTCATACAGATTGCGGTCAATAATATCAATCATATTTAAGGCCATATCGGCCAGTCTTCCTCCACGAATATCATCGATCAGTGACTTCCCAACCGATGATAATTCTCGCGCTTTGCTAACAATCTCAGTCTCAAATTCTCGTGCTAAACCATCAATATCGGCTGAAATTTGCTTGACCTCGTTGGCTACCACCGCAAAACCACGGCCAGCATCGCCGGCGCGTGCTGCTTCAATTAAAGCATTGAGAGCCAGAATCTTTATTCTGGAAGTAACAGCACCGATCTGTGTGGTTTTGCTGGAGGCTGTACCAGCAACCTGATCCGCAAGTTCAATGATTTCTTCTGGGCGGCTCATGTAAAATTACCCCTGCTGCGACAACTAAATTATATCGGTTATTGGCTTTCCTCACTTCAGAATTAAGTGAATTTGGCAAAGAAATCATTAACGCGTACAAGAAAACTAATAATATTTAGCAGAACTGGTAACAGGGAGTTATTGAGGCCAATAAAAAACGGGCTGCAAAAGCAGCCCGTTCTGAAAATAATATATATATTATACTATCTCAAAGAAGATGGTGTTTCAGTTACAGGCTGAGAATTACCTTCTTGTGCAGTTTGTGAAGCAGAATCACCAGGTTTTGAGGTTGATTTTGTTTCTTGTGATGAATCTTCTTCGGTAGAAGAATCGTCTTGGCTCGCTGTATCTGTTTTTGTAGAAGAATCAGATGATGTTGGCGTTACCGCAGCTACTTGTTCAGCGGCAGCTGGTGCAGCGGTAGATACAGCTTCTTTAATGTTTGCGGCTTGTTCAGGAGCAGCATTAACAGCGGCCTGAGCAATCGCCACAGCAGCAGATTCATTAACCTGTACAGCAGCGGTTACAATAGCTTGTACAGCATCAGCACTTTTAGCTGCTGGAGCATTGGTTAAAACGGCGGCAACTACGGCTGGCAGACCACCTAATTTCTGTACAACTTTAGCCAATTGGGCTGAGGTAGCAGTTTCAATGGTTAAACCCTGTTTAGCCAATTCTGCCTTTACCACATCCAAAGCACTCGCAACTTCTTCAGCTGAAGGGGCTGCTGGTTCTTCAGCAAAAGCAGGGGCTGCACCAACCAATACGCCAAAACCAATGGCTAAAGCGGCAACAGTATTTAATAAGGAGAATTTTTTCATGGGTATCTCTTTCATTTTAATGTAGTTCAAAAAAAAATTAAGGCGAAGATCACTGGTCTTGATATAAAATTAACCGAGGCAACCATCCGAAATTAATAAAAGCAATAAAAATAATAAGAATAACTTAAATAGGATGCAACCGCCAAGCGCAAGCAAAAAACAGCTTTTTGCCTGATTGTGTTAAAAATGTGCAATTAGGCAACACGTCCGTAATTATCTTCGATTCTTACGATGTCATCCTCTCCCAAATAGCCGCCAGACTGCACCTCAATCAAATTTAGCGGAATTTTTCCTGGATTTTCTAGGCGGTGCACGGCCCCTAAAGGAATGTAAATCGATTCGTTTTCCTTGAGCATGAGCTCTTCATTATCACGGGTAACAATAGCCGTACCATTCACCACAATCCAATGTTCTGCACGATGATGGTGTTTTTGTAAGGATAATTTAGCCCCAGGTTTTACCATAATGCGTTTAACTTGGAAACGATCGCCATGTTCCAGACCTTCATAAAAGCCCCAAGGGCGATAAACCCGTTTATGGCTGGTGGCTTCGCTTCTTTTTTGTTTTTTAAGCTGCTCCACCAATTTTTTTACTTCTTGCGCTTTTTCACGCGTTGTCACCAATACGGCATCGTTGGTTGCAACCACCACCAGATTTTCAACCCCCACAAGGGCGATGAGTTGGTTTCCACTGCGAATATATGAATTTTTTGTATCTTCTAGTAATACATCGCCTACCACCACATTGCCGTTGGTATCTTTGCTGTGCAAATCCCATAAGGCCGACCATGAGCCAATATCTGTCCAGCCAAAGCTGGCATCCACCACAGCAGAATGATCAGTTTTTTCCATGACAGCATAATCAATAGAAATATTGGAAGCGGCTTGAAAAGAATCGCGATTAATTCTTACAAATTCCATATCTTTTTGAGCAGATTTCCAACTTTTTTCAGCAATAGTAGCAATATCCGCTGCAAAACGCTTAAGTTCTTCCAAATAGGTAGCGGCAGAAAATAAAAACATACCGCTATTCCAGCGGTAGCTGCCATCAACCAAATATTCTTCGGCTTTTTCTTTGGTCGGTTTTTCAATAAAACATTGAATGCCATAGACCCCATCACTGAGATTCTGTGCCGGCTTTATATAGCCATAGCCTGTTTCTGCATAATCTGGTTTTATGCCAAAAGTAACCAAATAATTCTGGCATGCGGCTGAGGCCGCACGTTTTACATCAGCGTGAAAAGCATCATTATCTTTAATCACATGATCAGCGGGAAGTACCAATAACAACGTATCGGGATTATTAGTATTGGCAACCGCTATAGCTGCCAGTGCAACGGCAGGGGCTGTATTACGCCCCACAGGCTCTAAAATAATACAAGAAGGTGTAATGCCTATAGCTCTGGCTTGTTCTGCTATTACAAACCGGTGTTCTTCATTACAAATGATAATAGGCGGCAGGTAAAGATTAGGATCACTGACCCGTTTTAATGTGTCTTGAATCAGCGATTGCTCGCTGGCTAGAGCCAGTAATTGTTTGGGGTATAGTTCTCTTGATAATGGCCATAATCTTGAACCCGAACCACCAGATAACAAAACGGGTTGAATAAGCATAGGAATAATTTCTCCAGAATTTCTTTGATGCTCTCTTCCTTGCCGTTTTTTTTAGAGAAAATCAAGCGGCAATAAATTGCCTACTTTCTCCTTCTAAAACCAGACATGTAAGACGGCCTGTTGCAAAAGCTCCTGTATCAATAGCAATGCGGTTATTAAGCAAAAGCGGTTTTTCGCCAATAGTATGGCCATGCACCACCATGAGTCCATGGTCACGGCTATCACTTAAAAAAGGTTCGCGAATCCACAATAAATCATTTTCTGTTTGTTGTGTAAGAGGTAAGCCCGGTCTTATTCCTGCATGCACAAATAAATAATCACCCATTTGATGCATGGTTTTTAGTTTCTGGAAGAAAGCAAGATGGTTTGCGGGCATTTTTTCTTGTAAAAATGCTGATCTATCCCGCCAATAATCTTCGCTTTGAGCTGAGGCCATATCAATGCCCACACCGTAGCTATACAAAGTAGCCAGCCCCCCGCTGTGATTGGCCAGCCATGCAGCAGCATAATCGGGATTAGCCTCATGCATGAATTGCAGTAACATTGCCTCATGATTACCCTTAAGGAATATGGGTTCAATATTGGGCGGTATCGATTCTAACAACAGATCAATCACATCTTTGCTTTCCATCCCGCGATCAACATAATCCCCAATAAATACAAGAAACGCGTGATGATTCGGGCGGTTTTGACGATGTTCATGGATATGGCAAAGCAATTTTTCTAATAAATCGGCTCGTCCATGAATATCGCCCACGGCATAAATAACTGTTTGTGGAGGGGTTAAGATATTTTTCTTGGATGTTGCTTTGGCCGTTTGCCCTAGAAAACGCTTCAGAATCATTGATTATTTTCCTAATTCACGGCTATTAAAACTTTGGGCAGTGCCCACGGCCATAATCAGTAGAAAGATACCAGTAATGGCGGGGATTTTTAGGCTTGAATCAAAAAATCCATGAAAGATTACCATCAGTAGCACCGAAAAAGCGGCCGCGGGAATATTTTTAGAACGTTTGCGTTTTAATGCACCTATAAAACACCGCCAGCCACACCAGCCAATGCTTATAAACAGTAAGGTTGCAGCAGGGATGCCAAGCTCGGCTATATTTTCTAGAAAAATATTATGTGCATCCAAATAAAGTGCTGTCATGCCCTCGGGGCGAAAGAGTTTGTATAATTCAGCAAAACCACCAAAACCGCCACCGGTAAGCGGGAAAGCTGCAATCATGCTAAAAGTGACATTCATCACGTCAGCACGGGGGTTATGGTTAAGATAATTATCAAAGCGTTCATTCATTCCTGTGCCGCCCAAATAATAAATTACGGTGGCAATCATCAATGTTATCACACAAGTTTTCACTAAGCTGCGCAGAGAAAAAAAGCCCAATTTCCAAGCAAGCAACAGGCTAAAAACTAAGACAATTGCAGCAGAACCAAAACCAGCGCGTGATTGGGTAAGGATGAGGGCTAGCCCTAAGAAACAGCATCCCAGCGCATCAAAAATGCCTTTCTTAAGAAAATTTCTTAGTTTTTCTAGCTTGAATATTTTTCCGTAAGATTTACTTGTTTTTTGTTCCAGTAATAGCCAGAAACCACAGAAAAAACCCATGGCGGCTAGGGTTGCAAAGTGATTTTTACTGATCAAGGTACCAGAAAGCATACCACCATATTCTGGCCGGTGAAACCCTAATAACATATTCGAATCAACGAAAAGTTGCCATATTCCATAGGCTGAATAGAGAATGCAGGCAATGAAAACTGCACGCAGCATTAGCCGTGCCTGTTGCTTTTGTGCCGCAAAATAATAGGCAAGTAAAAATACTAGAATGTAACCAATAAAACGTTTTATGCCCAATAAAGTTTCAAATGGGTTGGCTGACATGGGAAGCTTTTGATGGAGCGCTTCTGCGGCTAAGCCCGAAAAATTATCCGTAATATTAACAACGGTGAGTTGTTGCCCAAACATCCAACATAATACAATCAAGATACAACCCAATGGAAATATAAGTGCCTTAATACGGCGTCTTTGTAAAAATTGGGTTTGACCCGATAAAATCAATAAAATGGTACTGATACTAATGCCAATACCCATCATTGCCCAGCTCCAGTTTGCAAGCGCTCCTAAGAATAAGGGGGCGATAAGCACAGAGCTCAGAAATATAAGAAAGGATAGATTGTACAGAATGATTTTATAGCTAGAAAAAGGGGAAGCGTCTGAAATAGATTGCCCATGATTTTCTAATTTTGCGGGCAATATGGCCGCAACATCTTCACGATGTTGCTGTAGAAGATATTTTTTGGCAGCAGAATATTGAACTTTTCTCATGGATAGCACATCAAATTAATAAAAAATGAATACAAGGAATATGAAATAATTAGGCATTATAACACAAGTCGGTTGTATTTTGCTTGAGATTTTCATTTTTTTTCGTATGGTTGCTCCGAAAAGACCTATTTTTTAGCTTATAAGATATGGATAATACATGACTGCTATACGCCGCACTACTGAAGATATAACCAGCAATATCGTTGAAATAAGCAATCGGTCGATGCCGACCATTGGTTCAATGATGGGTGACCGTTTCGATGTGAAGGAAACCACAAAAATTTTGTGGCGGCATAAATTGCCAATTTTGGCAGTGATGATGGCCTGTTTTTTTGCCAGCATCATTTTTGTGACGCAAGTATCGCCCGTTTTTCAAGGCTATGCCACGGTTTTGATTAATGAGAGAAAATCAAGCGTGGTGAATTTGGAAGCGGTGCTTTCTGGCTTGGATAATACCAGCCAAACCGTACGCAGTGAAATTGAGGTAATACGTTCACGTTACGTTATTGGTAAGGTGGTGGATCAATTAAAACTGTTGGAGCAGAAAGAGTACAACCCATATCTTGTATCCAGCGGGATGCTTGATCGCCGCAATATGCCTTCTTTTATTGCGAGTCTGTTGCCAAAAAAAGATATTGAGACATTACCCTCAGAGCAGCGTCAGACAGTTATTCGTGAGCGAGTAATTGATGAAGTTCTTAAACAGCTTTCAGTACAGGCTTTGCGGGAAACGTTGGTCATTGAAATTAGATTCGATAGCAAATCCAAATCTCTTGCCTATCAAGTGCCCAATGCCATTGTGAATGAATATTTGAACCAACAACTTGAAGTTCGTTTTAGTGCTACAGAAAGAGCCACAAAATGGTTGAGTGAGCGCTTGGGTGGCTTGAAAGATGAGATGCAAAAATCAGAGCGTGCGGTTGAAAATTATCGTAAGCAGACTGGTTTAATTCAAGGAAGCGAGGGCACTCTTAAAGTGCAGGAGATGACTGAGTTAAACACCAAATTAATTGAAGCAAAAGCTAATGCGCGTACCGCAGAAGCTCGCCTCAGTCAGGCGGTGCGGGCACGCGATGATAATCAGACCATGAATGATGTTTTGCAATCCTCGCTTATTCAAAAATTAAGAGAACAAGAAGCTGAGTTGTTGCGTCGTTCTGCGGATTTAAGCACCCGTTATGGTGCTAAACACCCAACCTTATTGAACTTGCAGGCTGAATTGCAAGATTTGCAGGGAAATATTAAGCGCGAGATTAATAAAATTATTTCTGGTTTGCGCAATGAAGTAGAGGTTGCACGCACCAGAGAATATGCGCTTGAAAGCAATATGAAGCAATTGCAGGATAAAGCAGCTACCTTAAATACCGCCAGTGTAGAATTAAAATCACTGGAAAGTGATGCGCAAGCGAATCGGGCTTTGTATGAAAACTTCTTGAATCGTTTTAAGGAAACCAGTAATCAACAGGATTTACAACAGGCTGATGCTCGTGGTCTTTCAGCTGCAGTATTAACCACTGTGCCTATATTTCCTAAGCCGTTGGTTATTATTCCCATCAGCTTGTGTTTAGGAATAGCCCTTGGTATTTCCTTGGCCTTTATTCTGGAGGCGATGGATAGAGCTTTCCGTAGTGGTGAGCAAGTAGAGCAGGTGTTAGGTGTTGCGTCGGTTGGACTTATACCTGAGCTTAATCGTGGACAAAATCCAGTGGTGCATGTGGTGGATAAGCCTATTTCTGCCTATGCTGAAAGTATTCGTTCAGTACGTACCGCCTTGTTGGTATCCAACGTGGATCAGCCACCCAAGGTGGTGTTGATTACCTCTTCAACCCCAAGAGAGGGTAAATCTTCCTTCTCTCTTTCTTTTGCAAGGGTTGCTGCAATGTCTGGGCAGCGGGTAATTTTAATTGATTGTGACTTACGCCGTCCTACCATGCATAAAAATCTGGGTGTAGAAAATAATCAAGGGATGGTTGAATTGCTGTCTCAACATCGTCCATTTGAAGAATTTCTTCATGTTGATGCGCTTTCGGGATTGCATTATATAACAGCAGGTCAATCTGTGCCTAATCCATTGGATTTATTATCATCGCAGTCAATGCGCCAGCTCTTACGGCAATTGCGTGATAAATATGATTTAGTATTGGTGGATTCACCGCCAGTTCTAGCGGTTTCTGATCCAAGGGTATTGGCAACCATGGCCGATAAAACATTATTTATGTGCCGTTGGGGTGAAACACCCCGTCAAGTGGCTAAAAATGGTGTAAAACAAATGATTGAATCAGGTGCCAATATGGCTGGGGTTGTTCTTACAAGGGTAAACCTTAAAAAACACCATACCTATTCCTATGGTGATTCCGGTTATTATGGTGGATACTACAAAAAATATTACACTAATTAGTTTTTTCCTATATTAAGCACTGTACAGCCTGAAATATTTTAATATTTCAGGCTGTTTATTTTTATCAGCATGAGATGCCAGTAGTTTTGTGATGTGATGTTTCATTACATAAGTAAAAAAATATTTTCTTCAGTCTTATTATTGTTAACTGGGCTTCTCAGTGGGCTGGTTATTATTTATTTGTTGCTTTGGGTTCGGTTGGCGCAAGGGCCAATTAGCCTTAATCGTTATTTGCCCAAAATTCAGCAAGTGATAGAGGCAAAATTAGAGCAACAGGATGCAGTAGCCGGCAAAATTTCATTAAAAGGGGCGGCTATTAATTGGCAGGGGCCTACCCATCCCTTGCAAATTTCTTTAGAAAAATTGTGGTATCAACCCGCGTCGGGCGCGTTGGAAGCTAATGTAGAACAGCTTGAAATCTGGCTTTCCAGCAAGGCGCTATTAAGAGGAAAATCCCCCCTTATTAAGTTGGGTATGGTAAAACCTGTTGTTAAGCTAAAGGATAATATCAGCCAGTTATTTAATCCCCATGGCGATGCTGTCATTATACCAACTGATTCGACGGTCGGTTCAGTCGATCAATGGAAAAAACTGTTCACGGCGTATGATTTTGAGCTATTACAGAAACAGTGGCCCAATAATTTGCGCGATGTTACTATTCTTGAAGCGCAAATTGAAACCAGAGAAGGGGTGGATTGGCATTTTTCTATACAATCCACGCAACAATTTGACCATGGCGTTCTTAAAAGTCTATCGCTTCATTTAAGCGATCTTCAGGCTGGAGAAAATGGCCACACGGCTTTTATTCTGTTAGAGGCGCAAGAAAAACACGCAACATTATCAGGGAAATTTGATCATTTTCCCATGGGTAAATTATTGCAATTATGGGGGGTACATAATAACCCCACAGCAGCAGAAAAAAATATAACGCTGGATACCCAAACCTTAGATGGGTATTGGCGTTTTAAGACCATGCTGGGGCAGGGGTTGATACAAGCCGAAGCGGCATTGGATGTATCGTTGGGCGATGGTGTTGCTTTTCCTGTGCCTAATCTTGTAAAACCAGTTTTCATAAAAAAAGCGCGAGTAACCGCTAATCTTTTTAATGAAGAAGGAAGTGTCAATCTTTGGGCAGATTTAGGAGGGCCAACATTTTTTCTGGAAACCATTCATCACCCCCAACAGACTAATGTTTTAGTTCATGCGCAATTGCATGATATTACACCGCAGCGGGTGGTGGATTTATGGCCTGTTAACCTTGGCCGTAACGCCAGAAGCTGGGTGGCTGAACGCATTAATAACGGTATTGTTACTGAAGCTAATGCCGAATTCCAACTCACGGCTAACTTTGCCATAGAGCAGCTTAAAGCAGGCTTTAGTTACCGCGGATTTTCGGTTGATTACTTGCCGCCCTTACCAGCCGCCACTAATGTGGATGGTCATGCAACCTTAGAAAATGGCGATGCGCTGGTTTTTGTATTGGATAAGGGCAATGTTGGTGATATATCGCTCAATGGCTCTGGAATTACTATTTCAGGGCTTAGTAAAGACGCAGAAAAACTGGATACCAAACTGCGCATTAAGGGCAGGGCTGAAGATATTACCAGTTTTATTGATCGCCCACCCTTGGGTTATATGAAAGCATTGGGTTTTAAGCCCTCCAGCCTTAGTGGAGAAACAGAGGGTGTTTTATCTATTGCCTTGCCGCTTTTGTCGTCTTTATCGCTGAAGGATGTCAATATTAAAGCGGATGCGGTGATTAAGGATCTGATGATTTCAGATATGTTGCCGGGGGATCCCTTAAAAACTAAGAAAGCAACATTAGCCCTTAATAATAAAGGCTTGAATATTGATGGGGTGATGCAGTGGGGAAAACATCAATTTTCGGCCAATTGGCAGGAAAATTTTGCCCCTGCTTCTAGTCGTTTAATGAAAGCGTCAGGGCAATTTCCAGCAGCAGAAATTGCAGATTTGCTGGCGGCTCCGTCTCTTACACTGGGCGGCCAGATACAAGGCAATTTGGTGATGGAAAAGAAGCTTAACATGCCAGAAGAATGGCATATTGATGCTGATTTAACCGATACACAAATAGATTATCAACTTTTTCCCTTCCATAAAGCGGCAGGCATTGCTGGAAATATGTCGTTATTATGGACGCATAGTGATGGTGAAACTAGTGAGGAAATCAATATCGTACAAATGAAAGCGCCACAGTTAGATATTGCTGGGCAAATATGGTTGGATGCTAAAAATAAAAAAGTTATTCAAGCACGTTTCCCCAATATTCAACTGGGGAAAAGTCAGTTAGTGGTGCAGGCCTTAGCCCGGCGTAATGGGCAATTACGCATAGATGTCAGGGGAAAGGTTCTGGATGCTTCTGGTCTTCTCACAAAAATTAAAACATCAGCCAACGCACAAGATACTAAAGAAGCGCAATCCCAATCCATTAATGTGGAGGTTGAAAAACTATTGTTGTATAAGGAGAGCGCTTGGCAAAATTTACGCGCGAATATAGTGATGGATTCAGCCTTGCGTTTGCTGGATATAGAAGCGCAAAAGGCACCCTTACTACCATTATCGGTACGTTATGAACCCGCTGTTTTTCTATTGGATATGGCCGTGGGTAATTTAGGCGATGTGTTGGCCAGCTTAGGCTATAAAAAAACAATTGCTGATGGACGATTGAAAATTATTTCTACCAGTCAGGTTAAAGAAAACTCTGAAACAGGGGAATGGGGAAGTGTACAGCTAGATGATTTTGTGGTGCTGGATGTACCGGTACTGGCTCGGTTATTAAATGCGGTATCGGCAACAGGGTTGATTGATCTGTTTAGTGGTTCTGGCTTGCATGTAGAAAGCTTGAAGGCTGCTTTTCGCCAAGTTCAGGCAGGAGGCAAAGAATATCAAGTGAAAGATGGTGTTATGCGTGCCCCCTCTCTTTCTTTAACATTTGCTGGTTTTCTTAAAGATCAGTTTGAATCACTATCCTTAACAGGAACTTTGACGCCGATTGCTTCTATTAATGGTTTGCTGGATCAAACACCATTATTGGGCACTCTTTTAACAGGAGGGGAAGGAGAAGGAATTCTGGCTTTTACCTATAGTTTGCAAGGAAAATCAACAGATCCCATTTTATCGGTCAATCCTCTATCAGGGTTTATGCCGGGTATTTTGCGCAAACTTTTTTTTCCAACGTCGAATCCTGAACATAAATAAGCGCTTACAATAAGTTTTTCTGATTTTCTTTGGGACAGTAATCGCGTAGAATCAGGGAATATAGATGAGAACAGGGTTATATCGATGTTAAAACAACAGTTGCCAGTGTATGGTTTGGTTGTGTTTGTTGCTGTGCTTATGCTTTTTTCAGCGCCATGCTGGGCAAGAAATATGGTGTTGTTGTTTGATACTGATATTCCTGCCAATACCCCTTATCAAATGGCACAGAAATTTCAATCCGCCAGCCGTTATGTTTCAGAGACCAAGCGCGTATCCGCTACGCAGATGAAAGAAACAATAGAACGGGATGATATGACGGATATTATCATCACCGCCAATAAAAAACTTATCGATGAGATGGTAGCGGCTCAAAAAATAAGCGCAGATTCTGTGGTGCCCTTATTTACGGATACTATTATGTTGGTGGCCGTTGTTTCTGGAGAAATGGGCCTAAAGAAACCCAGCTATGATAAGCCAATATGGCTGGATGTTAATAGCCCTGTGCGGCGTTGGCTGGGCAGAACAGGAAAATTGGGCATGGTTGATCCCAATGCTTCAGTGGTGAGCGCGGTGGCATTAGAGGGATTTAAGCAGCTTAAATTATCACCATTATTAGAAAATTCGGTGGCCACCTATAAGGACTGGGATGACCTTAATTTATATGCCAATAGTTTAAGGCATGCTGTTACGCTCACTACGCTTTCTGCTACGCGCAACAAAACGGGCTTTCAAGGGCCTATCTTGGCTTATTTGCCATCTCATATTGCCCCGCTTGTGTATTATGGGGCAGTGGTGAAAAAATTTGATAATAACGCCGCCCGCATGATGCTTGCATTTTTTCAACAAAAAACCTTCAAAGATTATTTACAAGTTATCCAATATGGTCTGCCCGAAGAAAATTCAACAGTAATAAAAAAACAAGAACTGCCAGCCCAAAATAAAAAATAAATTCAATAAGATATTCTGGCTTGTGCGGCTTATTAGTTTATTCACAAAATCAAGCTTTAACGCTATAAGTTTCTCTTCCGAGGTTTGGCGGGTAAAGGGCATGCCAACCCGGTGCTATTGCATCAATAATGTAATAGCTTGTGGTAATTATTTACTGGAAAGGATGATGAAATGCCCAAAATGAAAACAAAAAGCGGCGTTAAGAAACGCTTTTCTCTCACCGCTAGTGGTAAAGTAAAAGCTAAGGGTGCTTTTTCTCGCCACTTGCTCAGCAATAAATCTAAGAGATCTAAGCTGAAACATCGTGGTACTTATGTGCTTTGTGAGGCAGATGCCAATAAAGTGCGTGATAACTGGATGCCATATGGTTGAGGAGAATAATTAATGTCACGCGTAAAAAGAGGGGTTACAGCGCACGCCCGTCATAAAAAAGTGCTGAAGCTTGCTAAAGGTTATCGTGGTCGTTCTAGTAGCTGTTACCGTATTGCTATTGAAAAAGTAGAAAAAGGTCTGCGTTATGCTTATCGCGATCGCCGCAATAAAAAGCGCGATTTTCGTGGCTTGTGGATTCAGCGTATTAACGCAGCCGTGCGTGAGCATGGTCTTACTTATTCTCAATTTATTGGCGGTCTAAAAAAGGCTGGTATTGAATTGGATAGAAAAGTAATGGCTGATATGGCTGGTTTTGAAGCAACAGCTTTTGCTTCTTTGGTTGAAGCAGCAAGAAAAGCTTTAGCTGAGAGCAATGAGCAGGCAGCTTAGTTATAAATAAATGTAGCTGAAGCAGTTACTGTAGGGATTGATTGGTTTATCGACTCATGCAGTAAAAATTATAGAAAGGGGTGTTGCTGTGACGGTGGCACCTCTTTTTTTGTAAATAAATATAGCCTAAACACAATATAGTGTTCAT
Organism: Alphaproteobacteria bacterium; assembly: GCA_049318825.1. Taxonomy (GTDB): domain Bacteria; phylum Pseudomonadota; class Alphaproteobacteria; order JBMOFM01; family JBMOFM01; genus JBMOFM01. The sequence goes on from JBMOFM010000003.1 coordinate 97,337, forward strand.
TAGCTCTGTCTTCGGTGTTTTTTTCAGGAAGAGATGAGGGAATGCAAAGGGTAAATATAATAGTGAGGAATATAGAGCCATGACGGAAGCCACTGCAACAATCATTGAACAGATGCCTCAGGATATGGATGCATGGTTATCCACGCAAATGGCACTGATTGCTGAGACGGCGGATATTCCTTTATTGGAGGCGTTACGTTTATCTTTATTGGGTAAAAAAGGACAATTGACGGCGTGGTTGAAGTCTTTAGGCTGGTTGTCTGTTGATCAGCGCAAAATAGCAGGTGGTGCACTTAATCAAGCAAAAATTGCGATAGAAGAGGCGCTGGCACAACGGTTTGTATTGCTTGAGCAAGAAGCGTTGAATATTAAACTGGCCAAAGAAAAAGTGGATGTGACATTACCCATTCGCCCTGCTTTTTCGGGGAGTATTCACCCCATATCCCAGACCATTGATGAAATTATCAGCTTATTTGCAGCCGATGGCTTTGGCGTTGCCGAAGGTACTGATATTGAGGATGATTATTTTAACTTTACAGCCCTTAATATGCCAGAAGATCATCCAGCACGGCAAATGCATGATACATTTTATCTGCCTGATGGAGAGAATGGCAAAAAACGTTTATTGCGTACCCATACATCCCCCGTACAGATTCATACAATGAAGAAATACGCCCCGCCCATTCGGGTGATTGTGCCTGGGCGTACTTATCGTTCAGATTATGATATGACCCACACACCAATGTTCCATCAGGTAGAAGGGTTGGTGATTGGCGAAAATATTCATATGGGGCATTTGAAGGGCTGTATAGAAAATTTCTTGCGTAATTTTTTTGGGGTGGCCAATTTGGCTTTGCGTTTTCGGCCAAGTTTTTTCCCCTTTACAGAGCCTTCTGCCGAGGTTGATATTGCCTGTAATCGTCAAGGTGGAAAATTGGTGATTGGTGAGGGCAATGATTGGCTGGAAGTTATGGGGTGCGGCATGGTTCATCCTAAAGTGCTGGAGCATGGTGGGGTAGATGCCACTAAATGGCAAGGTTTTGCTTTTGGTATGGGGGTTGAACGTTTAGCCATGTTGAAATATGGCATTCCTGATTTGCGGACGTTCTTTGAAGGGGATGTGCGCTGGTTGGCTCATTATGGTTTTGCTGGTGTTTCCCTGCCCAATGCAGCCTTCAAAAGCTAAAATAGCTGAATGTATTCATAAAGAAAAATGACCGCCTGATATTAATAATTGAAGTAGAGATGAAAATGAGCTTGAGGCATATAGGCGATTATACGCTTCCTATAGTAGTAATCGGGGGATTGTTGGGAAGCGCAGCTTGGGTATTATCTCAACACAACACAAACTTTTTTACAGTAACATTCAATAATGCCGCTACTACTGATCAAAAAAGGGTATTAACTGGCTATTCTATGCGTTCCTGAGATGATGGCAGGCTGTTGCCTAGGGAATTAGGAGAACATCAAGAGCAAGCGTATTTCTTATCCTCTGAGATCCCAGTTTCAGAAGAAAATGCCAAAGAAGCAGCCTTAGCCGAATGTAAGAACACTGACAATGGAAATGGTTCTATTAATCCTAAAAGAGCGGTAGCTATACCTAATCCCCCACGCCCTTAATAAGGTTCTAGGCGATATTATTGGTACGGTCGTTTTATTAGTTTTCAACGACCGCACCATTTTCTGCTTTAAGCAGGGGCATATTCAGCAGATTTTTGCAGCCCTTTGCTACAAGTGCTTTTTAATAATGAAAAATCAACCGATTTTTTGCTATCGATAGAAACAAGATCCCACGCATCTTCCTGTTGAAATAGGGCGTGCAGCAAGGCATTATTGAGCGCATGCCCGGGGCGTACCGCATCATAGCGGCCAATAATTGCATGGCCACATAAAGAGAGATCGCCAACGGCATCTAATATTTTATGCCTTACAAATTCATCGGTAAAACGCAGACCTTCTGGATTTAATATTTTATCGTCACCAATCACAACCGCATTTTCCAGCGAGCCACCACGCGCAAGGCCTGCTAAACGGAGCTTCTCAACCTCATGCATAAAGCCAAAGGTGCGGGCTGGTGCAATATCGCGCGCAAAACTATCTGGGGTTAATAAATGTGTATAATGCTGCTCACCAATAACGGCATGGGCAAATTCCAGCCGGCAATGATAAATGGATTGCGTGGATGGTGATAGGCTAGCCAACCGACCATCGGGGAAAGAAATTTCAACGGTTTCTAATATGCGGAGAAACTTTTTACTGGCAGCTTGGCGTGTAACTCCTACCCGATGAATGGCTTCAATAAAAGGCAATGAGCTACCATCGAAAATGGGTATTTCTTCGCTATTCACTTCAATCAGCAGATTATCAATCCCAATACTGGCACAAGCGGCCAGCAAATGCTCCACGGTTCCTATTTTTATGCCATGATCATTGCTGAGTACCGTGCAAAGACGGGTATCGCTCACATGATCGTAGCGCGCTGGAATATAAGCATTGGAATCTTTTCCAAGATCCACCCGCTTAAAAACAATGCCATGACCAGTTGGGGCAGGTAAAAGAGTAATAGCAACTGTTGCGCCGCTATGAACGCCAATACCACTCATAGAAATTGGACTGCTAATTGTATTTTGTTGCATGTCGTCCATCAAAAGAAAAATCCACTAACTAATATCTACCAGAAGCCAACAGCAACAATAAAATAACAAGTTATTACAGGCTGTAATAAATACAGCCTGTATATTGGGGGGAAGTTATGATGAGACTATAATAGATGCTTAGTGATGAGCCTTAAAGGCAATCTTATCAACCCAAGCCATGAAAAGTGCTGAGAAAACAAAGACCATGTGGATAATAACCATCCAAAATACCTTGGTATCGGTTAAATCCCCCACACTTAAAAAGCCTTGCAGTAAGTGAATAGAAGAAATTGCAACAATGGATACGGCCAGTTTAATTTTGATTGTACCGGGATCAAGCTTATCAAATAAGCTTGGTTTTTCAATGCCTTCACGAATATCAATTTTCGAGATAAAATTCTCGTAACTGCTGATGGCCACCATCACCAGCAATGTTGAAACCAAGGTCATATCGATCAACGCCAACACGCCAACGATGATTTCATCCTTATCATATTTGAATACATAAAGCAGCATTTTGAACATTGATTCGTAAAATTTTACGCTCATGATCAATAGCAAGGCAATTAAACCCAGAAAAATTGGAACCAACAACCAGCGGCTTGCAAAAATAGCCGTTTCAACAAGACGTTCAAACATGCACAATATCCAGATTTTTTTATCTAAGCCTATATACATTAATCGAGGAATTTGTACAATGCAACAGAACGGCGCGATGCAAATATTGCGCTGTTATGTGGATAATAATTTTTGGCATGCTTTATGAGTATCAGTGATTTTTGGCACTTTAAGGGGCCAACACCAATAGGCGATTTATATATTGAAGCCACCGAACGGCTGGAGGTTATCGATCGCCTTCTCAATGAATGTGATAATGATGCCCGTCGGCGCCATTTAGCAGCAGAACGTGCCAAGCTGATTGATATACTCTATCAACTCAATGTGTTGGATCATCATGGGGCGCATATTATTGAAATGAATCCAGATGAAAAGATTTATGAACTTATTCGCAAAGCTTATTTCAGCACTAATCCCAGATTGCGGATCAAGCCATATAATCGGCTCTTCAATCAACAGCCACGGCTTGCCGCTGGGTGGTTGAGTGGAGGAACCTTAGTGAACGATCAATAATTACCCATTGCGTTCAATATTATAAAAATCCAGAATATTACGGTTACCGATATATTTTGTCTGTGTTTGCTTCGTCTTAACTAATCGCGCAATAAAATAACCTTGTGATATTGTATATTTGCAACATTAGGAGGTATGGGTGGCGAATGCAGGATTAGCTTCTATTATTCGATTGCACAAATGGCATCTGGATGAAAAGCGTCAGGTGTTGGTAGAGCTCCAAAAACTTTCTTCAGATTTAGCCTTACAACATGAGCAGTTGCAACAGGAAATGGAAGATGAGGCCAAAAAAGCTGGCGAATTAGAAACGGGTACAAGTCTCAGTGGTTTTTGTCAGGCTCAGTTGCAGAAAAAAAGAAAATTACAAGAAACAATGCGCCAAATTCATCAGGAAATAGAACGCACGGTTGAGCAGGTGAATGATGCCTTTATTGAGTTGAAAAAATATGAGACAACCCATGAGCAACGCGAGCGACTAAGTGAAATAAAGAAAAAGAAAAAAGAATCGGACCGTTTTGATGAAATTGGCCAACAATCCTTTTATCGTCAATAATTTAAGCTGTCATATCCGTGGGTTCAAAAAGTTCTTTTATCATCTCTGTTGTTAGAGGTGATACTATGATTGTGGCAGAGCTTCAGTCATTTTTTTGGTTACTTTTCTTAGGCCGTTGATAAGTTCACGTCCGAGGACATCTTCACTATCTTTTATTTTTCGCTCCATTACCTGTTGCATGGCATTCACATGCATTTTGGCAATTGGTAAAATTGAACGATCACTGGCGGCCATATCAAGCCCAGCTAATTGCAGTTTTTCAAGAAAATCGCAAAAAGCAGTTGCTATTTCGGTGAGTAAAGGCCAGCCAAATGTGCCGCCTTGGCCTTTCAAATTATGGAGCAAATGGTCAAAAGCCCTTGTTTTATCGATGGCGTAACCATTGCCTGTTGCAATATCTTCAATCAATTGATGTAATGAATTAATAGATTGCATGGCCATGGGGGGGAACTGAGAGGCATATTTTTCGGCAATGAGAGCACCTTCTTTGGCCATATCTTCAAAAGATTTCCCACCTGTTTCTGAAACTTTTTCTATCAAAGCAGTTCTTGCCGGAATAACTTTTATGTCAGCCACTATTTTCTCCCATTCAAAGGCGTTAGGCAATCTACAAAAATAACCCATTAATTCTTAATTTATGACATACAGCAATATAATAATTAGTCAAAAAGTTTATCCACATCCCCTTGAGACATGGGGGGTGGGGCTTCTACTGTTTCTACGGCTTCTTCTACGGCAATTTCTTGTTCTCTGGTTCTCGGTGTTAAGAAACGGGCGGGATCTTTTTCTTCCTCAGGGGGCAGTATTCCTCGTCTTTCAGGTCCTGGATATTGGCTTGAATGGTGTCGCCGCCTATCTGGACCACTATAGGTTTTAGTGGTAACAAACATGCGTGAATTTTCCATCGCATAGATTAATCGCGATAATAACGTGGAAGGCGCCGCCGGTTTGGCCAAAAACTCAGTGATGCCGGCATCTCTGGAACGCATTACCCTTGATTCTTCTGTATGCGATGTGAGCATGATAATGGGCATGAATTGATAGGCTTTACCCTCGCTATTGCGAATACGCCAAGTTAATTCCACACCATTCATGGGAATCATCATGGCTTCGGTAATCAGAATATCAATGCTATGAACGGCTAATAATCGCAAGGCTTCTGTGCCATCGCCACATTCATACACAGTTTTGAAACCAAAATTTCGGCATATTTGGCAAAACATTGTCCTTAACGGTTGGTTATCATCACATATCATTAAGGATAGGCTAGAAAAATTATATTTTCTTTGCTTAGCGGGATCATCAAAACTGTTTTTTTCCATAGTCTTACTATTTGTTCTGGAGAGAGGTAGATGAAAATGGTGATTTCAAACTTCTATACATAGTTATTGTTGATAAAGCGCTGTTGTGTTTTTATCAATAAGCTAAATGAATTTTATTGTCATCATAGTGTAAGCGGTAGTTTTTTTACCCGCAACATGGAACCACTGAATTTTTATTAGAATGATCACATATAAAGAAAAACAACGTTTTCGTCAAAAAAACTTATGGATTGTCATTGGTATGATCAATCTGTTGTTTCTTTTGTTATCCACGCAGGTGGTAAAGCCATATGGTTTTATTTTTATTATTTTGCCCCTGTTGTTGGCGGGCTGCTTAGTAGCTGTTAATCTTAATATTACCGTTTGGGAAAATAAGCTAAAACTAGAAATTTTTCCTGTTATGTCTTTGGTCATAAAACTCGATGGTTTGAAAAGGATAGAAATTATTTCTACTGATCCATATAAGGATTATGGTGGTTGGGGGTACCGCAAGAAAAATCACCAGCATGCATTTTTGGTGATGGGTGGCCGTGCTATAAAATTACAGTTTGTGAATAGCATGGTGGTTGTTTTTTCTACTGCGCAACCCGATAAGCTGAAGCAAGCTATTGTACTTGCACATAAAAACCAGCATCGTGTATCTTGATCATTGATAGCGTGGTCGGGTTCTGGCCTTGTTATCAGCATACTCTCAAAACCTTATGTACAAAAACATACAAGCTTTTCTAGGTTGGTTTTATTTCTCATGGCAATATCAAGTTTTTCGTCGCATCCTTTTATTTCTGTGCATTTAAGGCGGTATATCGGTCGTTTTTTTCGTGAAATGACGGGGGTTTTATTGGCCTTCATTTCACTGGTAATGATGATCATTCTTGGTTTTTATCGTGCCGATGATCCTTCATTAAATACCGCTATTTACCCCCCCCATGCCTTGGCGCACCATCCCTTTGGTATAACAGGCAGTATAAGTGCGGATATGCTGTATCAGTTTTTTGGGGTATCTGCTTGGGGAATACCCTTAGCCTTGGCATTTTGGGGCGCGGGGTGTTTTAAGGGTTATGTAACGCGCTTATATGCAGGGCGTTTTTTTGGGCTTATGCTGTTCATAATTTTTTTTGCTGGTTTAAGCCAACAGTTGGAAGTGATGTGCCGTGGTTTTTTCCCCAGTCTAAAAAATACTGGGGGCATTATTGGCTCAGTATTGATCACTGAAATAAAACGCTTGTTTTCTTCAGCTTCTGATCAATCGTTTTTGATGACGATGTTTCTAGTGATCTCTACGGTTCTGGCTTTTTTTTATACGATAGGTTTAAGCTATGCACGGATGAAGATTAAATTATTGGATGTTAAGGATAGCATTGATTCATTGCAGCAAATATTGACAGTTGAGCCGCCTTTTCATGAAAAGGCGGCAGAAGATCATTCTATTTCATCCCCTCTTCATATCGTGGCTAAAAAGGCAACGCAAAAGCGTTCAGAAAAGAAAATCATCAGTAAAAATGCTACCTCATCCAAAACCATGATTGATCCTGTTGATATGGATGAAGAATATGCTCTGCCTTCAATGGATATGTTACAAAAGCCTGATGTCGCCAGACGTCAGCCTGAGCATTCTCCAGAACAATTAACCAGAAACTCTGAAGAGTTGATTGAGGTGTTGAGTGATTTTGGGGTGCGCGGCGATATAAAAATGGTGAATCCGGGGCCAGTGGTTACGTTATATGAAATGGAGCCAGCACCTGGTACGAAATCTTCTCGCGTTATTGGTTTAGCAGATGATATAGCCCGTTCCATGAGCGTGCTTTCAGTAAGGGTGGCCGTGGTTCCGGGGCGCAATGTTCTTGGCATTGAAATGCCTAATAAAAAACGCGAAACAGTATTATTGCGGGAGGTGTTACAAACCGAATCATTTCAGCAAGCCAATTATAAATTGCCCTTAGCCTTAGGCAAGGATATTGGCGGTCAACCTATTGTAGCAGATTTAGCGCGTATGCCCCATTTATTGGTGGCTGGAACAACAGGTTCAGGAAAATCGGTAGCGGTTAACACCATGATTTTATCCTTGTTGTATCGTCTTTCCCCCGATCAGTGCAAATTTATTATGATTGATCCCAAAATGCTAGAACTTTCAGTGTATGAAGGCATCCCTCATTTATTGGCACCAGTGGTTACTGAGCCTAAAAAAGCGGTGGTAGCATTGAAATGGACCGTTAAGGAAATGGAGAACCGGTATCGTGCTATTTCTAAATTGGGAATGCGTAATATTGATGGTTATAATGCCAGATTGCGGGAAGTAAAAAAAACCGGAGAGGTTTTGTTGCGTAAAGTGCAGACTGGTTTTGATAGTGAAACAGGAAAACCAGTATTTGAAGATCAACCCTTAGATCTTAAAGAATTGTGCCACATTGTGGTGGTGGTGGATGAATTTGCTGATTTAATGCTGGTAGCGGGCAAAGAAATTGAGGCGGCTATTCAACGTCTGGCCCAAATGGCGCGGGCGGCAGGTATTCACCTAATTATGGCAACCCAACGACCATCGGTGGATGTGATTACCGGCACGATTAAAGCCAATTTTCCAACCCGTATTAGTTTTCATGTAACTTCTAAAATTGATAGCCGCACCATTATTGGTGAATCTGGGGCTGAACAGCTTTTGGGGCAGGGGGATATGCTGTACATGAGCCAAGGTGGCCGTTTGATACGGGTGCATGGCCCCTTTGTTTCTGATCAGGAAGTTGAAAAAGTCGTTGAATATCTTAAAACTCAAGGACGGCCAGCCTATGATGAAACAATTACTGAAGATGAAGAAGAAGGATTCTCATCCGCTGCGCAGGTAAAAGAAGAAGGCGGGGATGATTTATATAGTCAAGCGGTGGAATTGGTAACCTTGGAAAGAAAAGCATCCACCAGTTTTATTCAACGCCACTTACAAATTGGTTACAATAGAGCCGCTCGCATTATGGAAAGAATGGAAAAAGAAGGCATTGTTGGCTCAGCCAATCATGTGGGAAAGCGCGAAGTTCTGGTAGGTTCAAGATGATTGAGAGCCAATTGACAATAGTTTAATGGTTTTTGCCTTTAAGCATCAATATCAATATAACGCCCCCGCGATCCGTCAGCCGAGACCCTGTTGGCCTCGCTATTAACCGCATTGGGAGTTTCTTTGCTATTGCGTTTTTCTGATGTTTCTTCCGAGCTGCTTGTGGCTGGAGCAGCCTGTACAGTTTGTGTTGGCACCACAGCAGCAGTGCTGCTAACGGCTGGTGCCAGTTGTGCGGGTACAATGGCTGCTTGTCCCACCGAGGATGTATAGCCGCCATAAGGCGAGAGAGACCCTGAAATTTGCATGTTTTGCTCCGTCTGGTCTTTTTTATTTGATGGTCATTTTATGCCATATTTTCTATCACTGTAACATATAAACAACATTATGAAAACACTAATCTGCGCTATCATGATGGAATTGAGTTTTTGTATGTTGGATATGGCTGATGTCTGATTCTGTTGCACCGATTATTCCTGTACGTTTATCGCCAGCCATTGGCGAATCGGCGCGCGAATCGGTACCGGCTACCCTATTATCCATGCCCACCAAATTACAGCAAGCGGGCAGAGCCTTAGAGGTCAGTGGTCAAATTACCGATGTAAGCAAAGGTGAGATGACAGTGCATACGGCGGCTGGGGATATAAAACTGGCGACACCCATTCAAGGATTAGAAACAGTTAAGGCTGGCAACATCATCACCATTTCTATTCCAGCTTCTATCGATACGGCGGTTGCTATTGATAATAAAGCCGAGGGAAAGTTGCCTGCTTCTACGCAGGTGTTGGTTTGCGTATCCATGCCTTCTAAAATGGTTGAACATGCTGAGATACAAAAAACATCCGTTGCGACAGCAATGCCAGTAACAGCAGAAGCCGTGCCAATTATATGGGATGAAACGCAGCCCTTACCGCGAATTGTTCCCCAAGCGGGGATGATGCTACCCATAAGGTTATTGGCCAATAATCTACCATTACAGGCCAGCCAATCTGTGATGGCTCCCGATAGGGGGGCGCCTGAGAAGATTAAGGGACAGCCATTAGCGCAGGCAATGACAGCAGAATCCATAGCTATTTCTGATCAAGAGAGGCCAGTTTCTTATAGCGCGGCTGGAGTTTCTGTGCCGCAATCCAAAATTATGCAGGCGGGAAGTGAGATATTTCTTCAGTCTTTCATGCCCCATGTTGAGAATCAACAGATGGAGGAAACACCGCTAAAAGAGAATGGCTTTTTTTCATCACCATTACAGGCACAATTAGCGGTAGCCGAGAATGTTGATGCGTCAACTCCACCGCTGAAATCATTAATATTACCCCCTACCACCACAATGCTATTAGCGGGGGTGAATATACAGGAAAGCCAGCCTACTTCTCCTGCTTCTTCAATCGCTAATCCCACATCGCTAACGTTGGAAGTTGTGGCTTTAACTGAAGATGGCCATGTGCAAACCCGTATTGTTGATAGTAATATCACCGGTGTGGCTGGTGAAAGCGGTGAGGTAGCCATTGATTTGCCGTTAGCATTGAAATTGGGCGACCGTTTGCTGTTGCACCCACCTTCACTCACAATGAATGCCGAAACAACGGTTTCAACATTAGCTGAATGGGATGGGGTTAAACAGATATTACAAGCAAGCCCCACCAATATGCAGCCAGCATTGGCCATGTTGCGTGAATTGCTGCCGCAGCCCGGTATAGCCATGGCGCCGGCGCTGGTGCTTGTACTTTCTGCTATACAGCAAGAGGGGGGTATAAAAAATCTTTCTGCAGCCACGGTTAAGCTATTAAAGAATTTAGGGGAAGGGAAATTAGCCAACAAATTAGAAGAAGGCTTAGAAAAATCTTTCAGCAAAATTACAGCGGGTGATTGGCATGGTGTACAATTGCCCATGTTGGATAATGCCTTTGTGGAGCCGGTACGTTTTTATACGCGCACGGTTCCAAAAGAAAAACAGCATCATGAAGATGAGGGCGGCGTTACCCCTAAAAATTATAAACGCTTTATGGTGGAGGCCAATTTTAGCCAAATGGGGCGGTTGCAGCTGGATGGGTTATGGTCTCTTGATCGATTAGATGCAAGCGATAAGCCCAAATTGGATATGGTATTACGCCATGAGAAGCCCTTGGAAGCAGAAATGCGGGTGGAAATAAACCAATTATATCAAACAGTCTTAGAAACCACCGGGTTAAGTGGTGGGTTGATTTATCAAACTGGCGCCGTGCGTTGGTTGAAATAAGCCAAGGCGATAGATAAGCCATAAAAAAAGGGAAAGAACCGAAATTCTTTCCCTTTTTATTATTCAGCAATAATAAATTTCTATGGTTAATTAGAAATCCATATCGCCCATGCCACCAGCACCACCAGCAGGAGGAGCTTTTTTCTCTGGCTTTTCAGCAATCATGGCTTCCGTGGTGATCAATAAACCAGCAACAGAAGAAGCATCTTGCAAGGCAATGCGCACAACTTTAACAGGATCGATAATACCTGTTTTCACCATGTCACAATATTCACCTTTTTGAGCATCAAAGCCAAAATTCTTGTCTTTGCTCTCCAGCAATTTACCAACCACAATCGAGCCATCCACGCCAGCATTTTCAGCGATTTGACGTACAGGAACCAACAAGGCTTTACGAACAATTTCAACACCAACGCGTTGATCATCATTCTCTGGCTTTACAGCCAATAATGCTTGGGTTGCATATAATAATGCAGCACCACCACCAGCAATAATACCTTCTTCAACGGCTGCACGGGTTGCATGCATCGCATCTTCAACGCGGTCTTTGCGTTCTTTCACTTCTACTTCTGTAGCACCGCCAACACGGATTACAGCAACACCGCCAGCTAATTTAGCCAAACGCTCTTGCAGTTTTTCACGGTCATAGTCAGAAGATGTATCTTCAACCTGTGCACGAATTTGGCTGCAACGGGCTTCAATATCAGCTTTTTTACCAGAACCATCGATGATGGTGGTGTCATCTTTGGTGATGCGGATTTTCTTCGCGCTACCCAACATGGTTAGGTTCACGTTTTCCAGCTTGATTCCCAGATCTTCGGAAACCAATTGGCCGCCTGTAAGAATGGCCATATCTTCAAGCATGGCTTTACGACGATCACCAAAGCCAGGGGCTTTCACAGCAGCTACTTTCAAGCCGCCGCGCAATTTATTAACCACCAAAGTAGCTAAGGCTTCGCCTTCTACATCTTCAGCAATAATTACCAATGGGCGGCCGCTTTGTACCACAGCTTCCAACACTGGCAAAATAGCTTGCAAGCCAGAAAGTTTTTTCTCGTGCAACAAGATATATGGGTTTTCTAACTCACATACCATTTTCTCGGCATTGGTTACAAAATATGGAGAAAGGTAACCACGGTCAAACTGCATGCCTTCAACGATGTCAAGCTCGGTTTCCAGAGACTTGGCTTCTTCAATGGTGATAACGCCTTCATTGCCCACTTTAGCCATGGCTTCAGCAATTTTCTTTGCCACATCAGCATCGCCATTAGCAGAAATACGGCCAACTTGCTCGATTTCATCGTTGGTGGATACTTTTTTAGCGCGTGAGCGAATATCGGCCACAACAGCGGTAACAGCTAAGTCAATACCGCGTTTCAAATCCATGGGGTTCATGCCAGCAGCAACGGCTTTAATGCCTTCGCGAACAATGGCTTGAGCCAATACGGTAGCAGTGGTTGTACCATCACCAGCCAAATCATTGGTTTTGCTGGCAACTTCACGCACCATTTGCGCGCCCATATTTTCAAATCTATCAGCCAATTCTACTTCTTTGGCAACGGTTACACCATCTTTGGTGATTCTTGGTGCGCCAAATGATTTTTCGATGACCACGTTACGGCCTTTAGGCCCCATGGTTACTTTTACAGCATCCGCCAGAATATCTACACCGCGTAGCATTCTTGATCTGGCGTCGGTGCTGAACCTTACATCTTTTACAGCCATTATAATTCCCCTAAATAAATATACTCAAACAATTAGGCGGCTTTTGCTGCACTAGCAGAAGCATCAATGATACCCATAATGTCACTTTCTTTCATGACAAGATATTCGGTGCCATCAATTTTCACTTCTGTGCCAGACCATTTGCCAAACAGAATACGATCACCCACTTTTACATCCAAGGCGATGAGCTTGCCGCTATCATCACGGGTGCCGTTACCAACGGCCACAACTTCCCCTTCACTGGGTTTGTCCTTGGCTGAATCTGGGATAATAATCCCACCACGGCTTTTCTCTTCTTGCTCTACCCTTTTAACAAGCACGCGATCGTGCAATGGGCGGAATGTCATGTTGTATCCTCCGCAAAATATTATGTAAAAAATAAATCCTCACTCTAAGGCTTATGCATTCTAGCTATTACAGGCTATTTTAGCACTCTTGCCTCGTGAGTGCTAATTATGTAAGTGGTATCTCTTAAAAATACAAGTGGGCAAAACAGTTCGTCGCACTTTTCTCCTAAAGGCCAAGCATATAAGCCATTTTTTAAGTTTGGCACGTTTTTTGCACTTCCTCTCTCTGTCACCGTTAAAAACGGGATAAAAGACAAAGTAAGGGGCAAGAACAATGATTACATCAATTAATACCAATGTTAGTGCAATGATTGCCTTGCGCAATCTCACCACGGTAAATACCGATATTGAAAAGGTGCAATCGCGCGTATCAACTGGCTTAAAAGTATCCACGGCTAAGGATGATGCGTCGGTATTTGCGGTCGCACAAGGCATTCGCGCCGATATTAGTGCTTATGAGGCCATTGGTCAGCAATTAAGTACGGCCAAGGGGTTGGTGAGCGTTTCTATTAGTGCCACCACCTCAATCTCCAATGTAATGGGGGAGATGAAGCAAAAGCTAACCCAGTTGGCTGACCCCAGCTTGAATGTTGATCAACGCACGATTTATACCAATGATTTGCGCCAACAAATCGATCAAATTAGAACCTTTCTTGACCGCGCCAGCTTTAATACCAAAAATATTATTGGTGCTAACCGCGGTACACAAGGGGATAATTTTACCAATTGGACAGCACCCACCACCTTAACGGTAATCCAAGGGGTGGATGGTTCATTAATGAATGTCAGCAAACAAAATCTTTCGGGTGGTACAACGGGTACCGATGGTTGGCTGGCCTTGGCGCGTATCGTTTATTCTGTGGGTGGTGGTACTTACGATCAATCATCCAACTCTGCCATTTCCTTAAGCACCAACACCACCTTTACAGCGCGTACAGCGGTGGATGAATACATGGCCAGAGCAGCCTTAGCCGATATTACCAGCGCCACCACCGCTTATTACACATCTTCTACCGCAACGGCGGGTACAGCGTCGGTGTTTGGTGCAGCGTGGGCCAGCTTTAATGCGACTGTGAATATTGCCCTTGGTGGGTTGGGTGCGGATAATCGCAATGTGCAATATCAAACCGATTTTAATAATTCCTTGCGTGACTCAATTAAAGAAGGGTTGGGTTCGTTAGTGGATGCGGATATGGCCGTGGAAAGTGCCATGCTTACCGCCTTACAAACCAAACAACAGCTTGCTGTTCAAACCCTCAGCATTGCCAACCAAGCACCCAATAGCATTCTGTCTCTCTTCCGCAATGGCGGTTAATGGAATGGGATTGATGGCAGCATGAGTGTGCTGCCCGCTTTGGTTATAAAGATTTTACGCTTAAGCCTGTCTTGCCCCGTCAGGCAAACTTGAAGGTCATGCTACCCAGCATGACCTTTTTTTTATGCTTTTATGGATTGATGCATTACAAAGCATTAGCAATAAAAAATCGGCAGCAAAATTATTACTGCATCAACAAAAAATATGTTAAGGAGAAGAAAAATGGTGATCCCGACGCGGTTCGAACGCGTGACCCTCTGATTAAAAGTCAGATGCTCTACCGGCTGAGCTACGGGATCACTTAAAGCTTGTTGAAAGCTAATAAAAGGCAACATAGTGGCTTAATGTTCGTAGGTCAATGGTTTCAACCGCGGCAAATGTTCTGCTTTTATGGCAATATTGAACTTGTGTGTGTAAGCACAGTGTTTATAGTTGTTTCTATTGCGGGTGTAGCTCAATGGCAGAGCAGAAGCTTCCCATGCTTACGACGAGGGTTCGATTCCCTTCACCCGCTCCATATTAATGCTTTTACCCCTCATATATTTCTCATGTTTGAGCGTTTGGCTATTGCCAGCCGTGCCTTTCGTCACCGTAATTTTCGCCTGTTTTTTATGGGGCAGGCTATTTCTGTGACTGGTGCTTGGATGCACAGCACCGCTATTTACTGGTTGATGTGGCAACTCACGCAAAATAGTGGCAAGGTGGGGCTGTTGGGCTTTTTTTCTTACCTGCCCATGCTGTTGGTAGCACCCTTTGCAGGCCCATGGATTGACCGTTTTCAACGACAACATCTCATTTTCATCACCCAAACCATTTCCATGATATTGGCCTTATTACTGGCGGTGATTACTTTGGGGCATTGGGTGCAGCCATGGCATTTAATGCTTTCGGCCTTGGCGTTGGGCTGTACTAATGCTTTGGATAGCCCTGCCCGTAATAGTTTTGATGTGGATTTGGTGGGCAAGGAAGATGTAACCAATGCCGCCGCCTTAAATACGGTTTTATTTAACGTGGCCCGTTTAATAGGCCCTGCGTTGGCAGGGGCTGTGATGGGAGTGGCGGGTGCTGGTTGGTGTTTTGGGCTCAATGCGGTAAGTTTTCTGGCGGTAATTTTTTGTTTGCGGCGCATGGATTTTGGCTCCAGAAATAGGGCGCAGCAAACAGCCCATCACGCACAGAAATTTGGCCTTCTGGCGGGTTTTCATTATGTAAAAAATCACCCGCGAATCAATTTGTTGCTGTTGTTGTTGCTCATCACTGGCCTTGGCTGTAATGGCTATAATAGTATTTTACCAGCCTATGCCGAGCATGAGTTGCATGGTCAAGAAACCCTCTATGGCCTGTTATTAGGGGCGATTGGCGCAGGGGCATTGCTAACGGGGTTGTATTTTACCCTTTATCCACCGCCAGCCCAGCAATTAATGCGGTGGACAAGGCTGGGCACGTTGTCTATTGGCTTATCTTTTTTAGGGTTTTCATGCACCGAATCCGTTGGCTGGGCATTTGCTGTTGCTATGGTGCTGGGGGCTGGTATTGTGATGTTATCGCTCGCTTCTAAGCTGATTATTCAGTTAGAAACCGAGGCCAGCTATCGTGGGCGGGTATTGGCGGTTTATATCGCCTTGTGGCTGGGAATGACCCCCTTCAGCATGTTATTACTGGGCAGCGTGGCGCACCAATGGGGGGCAGCCATGGCTTTACGTTTGGGTGGTATTATTTGTTTAGTGGCACTGCTAATGACCATGGCCAACACCATAAGGCCGCGGCAGAAACAACAGTCCAATGCACCAGATTAAAAATTTCTGCGTGGTGGATTGGCGGCTTTAGCAAAAGCAGAATTATTCTTTAATGCTGTTGGTAATTGTGAAAAATCGATGATTGTTCCATCAGGATTGTAATTTTTCTCAACGGCTTCTGCGGCAGCTATTCTCGATGGATAGCTGGGGTGGGTGCTGAGCAAATTAAACAGAGGGTCTATAACAGCTGGAGTGGTAATTTCTTTATTGTATTCAACTAATACATGTTCAAAATAAGTAGAACGAGATGCTGTTGAACCATTGGCACGCACTGCTACCATGTTGTTACCAATAGCATCGGCCTCTTTTTCTGCCCTGCGTGAAACGGCATTGGATGTGATTTCAAGAGCAGCAAATGCTATCATGGAGTAGACGGTGATTTCTGCACATTCTGCAGCATTTTTCATTTTTCCTTCCGCAGCAAGGCTACCGGCAGCAAATAGAGACAAACTTGCAAAGTAAAGAACCCCCATTTTTACCAAATTTGTACCGAATGTGGCGCAAGTAAATTGGGGGGATAATGTATGCCCCATTTCATGAGCGATGATACCGCACACTTCTTCTGCTGTATGTTGTTGAAGTGTGCCCCTGCTGATAGCAATATCACCGTTTATATAATTAACTTTTGCGTCTCGTTCATCTTTTTCTATCACAAAAAGCCGTCGCTCTGGTAAGCCAGTCATATCGGATAGTTGTTTCACCATTGCTTTAAGCCTTGGTTTATCCTCTTCTTCGAAAGGACGAATGGTGCCAATACTTACAGCATTAATAAAAGCCGCTTCTGCTTTTTGTTTTAAGCTATCCACAAAGTTCATGATATTAGCTAATTTGTATTAATTATTAAAATAATTTAACATAATAATTTTAGTTCGCCAATTATTTTCTTGTAGCGTGGATTTTTTGCTGTCTTGATCTTGTGCTCATAAATGTATTAGATACACAAAAAGCCGAATAAAATCTGAACAAACGATAGACAGCAAGCAATGAGCGATTACAAAAACACCGTATTTCTACCGCAAACCAATTTTCCCATGCGGGGGAATTTGCCAGTAAAAGAAAAAGAGATTCTAGCCTTCTGGCAGGAAAATAAGCTCTATGAGCAGCAGAAATCTGCCAGAGCGGGTAAAAAACCATTTATTTTGCATGATGGCCCTCCCTACGCCAATGGCAATATTCATATTGGCCATGCGGTGAATAAAATTTTGAAGGATATTGTGCTGCGTAGCCGCAATTTAATGGGGTTTTACTGCCCTTATGTGCCGGGTTGGGATTGCCATGGTCTGCCGATTGAATGGAAAATTGAAGAGCAATATCGCCAAAAGAAAAAAGATAAAGATTCAGTGCCATTGGCTGAGTTTCGCGCTGAATGCCGCAATTTTGCTGAGGAATGGGTAAAAATTCAGGCAGCAGAATTTCAGCGTTTGGGTGTGCTGGCGGATTGGGAAAACCCTTACACCACCATGAATCCACAAGCCGAAGCCGTGATTGTGAAGGAAATTCATCAATTTCTTGAGCAGGGCAGTTTATATCGTGGTTTGCGCCCGGTATTGTGGTCGGTGGTAGAAAAAACTGCGCTGGCTGAGGCTGAAGTAGAATATCACGAGCATCGCTCTACCTCTTTATGGGCGGCTTTTCCAGTAATTTCTACAGATTTTCCAGAAAATACGGCCGCCTTGATTTGGACAACCACCCCGTGGACTATTCCGGGTAATCGTGCCATTGCATACAGCCCCGAAATTGCTTATGGCCTATATGCGGCTTCAATTACCGAGGAAGATGGCACGTTACGGCAGCGTCATCTGATTCTGGCGCAACCATTGGCAGAACAGGTCACGAAAGATACGGGCTGGGCGTTAAGCTTACAACGTGCGCTGAAAAATGAAGAATTGCAGGGCTTGCAATGCCGCCACCCCTTACACCAATCGGGTTATGATTTTATTGTGCCTTTATTGCCAGCCGAATTTGTGACCGCAGAACAGGGCACGGGCTTGGTGCATATAGCCCCCGGCCATGGGGAAGATGATTTTTACTTGGGTAAGGCCAACCATATTGAGGTGCCACAAACCGTGGATGAGGCGGGGATATATTACCCGCATGTGCCTTTATTTGCTGGGATAGCAGTGTATCTGCCCAATGGTAAGGGCGGCGGTGCCAATAATGCGGTATTGGACGCGTTAAAACAAGCGGGCAATCACATTCATCAGCAAGCTTTTATGCATTCTTACCCCCATTCTTGGCGTTCGAAAGCACCATTGATTTTTCGCACCACCCCGCAATGGTTTATTGCGATGGATGGGGCAGGTAACATTCGTGAAAAAGCAATGCAGGCCATTGCCCAAACCCGTTTCTTCCCGCCGCAAGGGCGCAATCGTTTAGAAGGAATGGTGAGCACGCGGCCAGATTGGTGTATCAGTCGTCAGCGTTTTTGGGGGGTTTCTCTGTGCTTTTTTGTGAATAAAAAAAGCGGCGAGCCGCTGCGCGATAAAAAAGTGCTGGAAAACATTCAAACCCTTATCGCTAAAGAGGGCGCGGATGCGTGGTTTGAACGCCCCGCCGCTGATTTTCTAGGCAATGATTACCCAGAAGCAGAATGGGAAAAAGTAAAAGATATTGTGGATGTGTGGTTTGAAAGCGGCACCACCCATGCCTTTGTATTAGAAGCGCGGGATGAACTTTCTAGCCCTGCTGATTTATATTTGGAAGGTTCGGATCAGCATCGTGGTTGGTTTCAATCATCATTATTGGAAAGCAGTGGCACAAGGGGGCGTGCGCCCTACCGTCAATTATTAACCCATGGTTTTGTGCTGGATGGCGATGGGCGAAAAATGTCCAAATCCTTGGGTAATGTGGTAGCCCCGCAAAAAGTTTCGGATGAATTTGGCTCGGATATTTTACGTTTATGGGTTGCAGCCAGCGATTACCAAGAAGATATTCGGGTAAGCCGCGATATTTTATTGCAACAGGTGGAAACTTATCGCCGTTTCCGTAATAGCTTGCGCTATTTATTGGGGGCATTGCATGGTTGGCAGCAGCATGAAGTTGAGATTCCTTATCAGCAATTACCATCCTTAGAAAAATGGGTATTGCATCGGGTATCAGAATTAAATAAAAGCCTGCACGATCATGCTGAAAATTATCGTTTTCTAGCGTGGTTATCCGAATTGCACCATTTTTGTTCGGTGGATTTATCAGCATTTTATTTTGATATACGCAAAGACAGCTTATATTGCGACTCGGCCACTAGCCCGAAAAGACAAGCTGTGCGGCAGGTAATGCACATCTTGTTTGATTTTATCAGCGCATGGTTATCGCCCATTCTTTGCTTTACAGCAGAAGAAGCATGGCAAGAATGGCGTCATATTCACCCTTGGTTAGATTTGCCTATTTCCGTGCATTTGCGGGAATTTCCTATTATTCCAGAAGCTTGGTTGAACGAGCAGTTGGCCGATGAATGGGAAAAACTGCGTGATGTGCGCAAAACGGCAACGGGTGCCTTAGAAACCCAGCGCGCCGCAAGAATTATTGGCTCCAGTTTACAGGCTGCGCCAGTATTATGTGTGGAGGATGCTGATCTGGTGGCATTGCTGGCGCAGCATGATGTAGCGGAAATATGTATTACCTCGCGCATGAGTGTTGAACATCGCTTAGGCGCGGAAACGGCCTTCCGCTTGCCAGAAATTGCTGGTGTTGCCGTGGAAATGGCCATGGCTGAGGGTGAAAAATGTGGCCGCTGCTGGAAAATTTTACCCGAGGTGAGCGAAGCTGGTGCTTTGTGCCACCGTTGTGAAGAGGCTGTGGCATGAAAAAATTAGACCAGCCACATTATTGGGCAATATGGGTAGCAATTGCTGCTTTTATTGCCGATCAAGCCAGTAAAAACTGGTTATTATATGGGCTGCAATTAAAAGATGATCCGCGAATCATTGATCTGTTTCCTTCATTCAGTTTAGTAATGGTGTGGAATAGAGGGGTGAGTTTTGGTTTATTCAACCATCAGGAGAACCAAGAAATTAATCGCTGGGTTCTTTCTTTGGTGGGCGTGGTGATGGTGGGTGTGATTGTTTTTTGGCTGAAACAAGTGCAAACAAAGTGGCCGGCCATAGCGGGCGGGCTGATTATTGGTGGTGCTTTGGGCAATGTGTTGGATCGCTTGATTCATGGAGCGGTGGCCGATTTCTTTGATTTTTATATTGGCACATGGCACTGGCCAGCTTTTAACATAGCAGATGCTTGCATTACGGTGGGTGTTGCCATTATTTTGCTACAAGAGTTTGTAAGGCTACCCATGCAGGGGAAAAAAAACAGTAATAGTGAGGAAAAATCGTGAAGACAAAAATATGTTCGATATTGGCTTCTGTTGTTATCTTAGCCATGGTGACTATGGTTGGTGGCTGTAGCGATTTGAAAAAATCAGTGGGGCTGGAGCGCAGCGCGCCCGATGAAAAAGCCGTAACCAAAAACCCATCCCTGGTTATTCCGCCAGATTATAATTTGCGCCCGCCGGCTACCAAATAAAATATGCCCAATAAAATATAATAGCAGGGCGTGTTGGCTTCTGTTATAGCAAATGAACTATAAGGATGCTTAAGTTCATCTGCTATAGAAAGTGCTTCAAAAGGGGGAGAGAGAAGTGAAATCTTTTATTTTTACGCTCGCTACGCGGCGGAAAACTGCCATTTACGAAGGCGGTTTTCATAGAAACCTCTTCAAAAAATTACTTTTGAAGAGGTTTCTATAGTATCTAAAATTTACGGCACAAAGGGTGCCGCAGCGGCAGTTGCCGCTGGATATAGCCAGTTAAGTGTATGTAATCATCAACTTTATTGGCTATATTGCTGTGAACTCTGGCTTTAGCTTTTGAGGAATAAATGTCGATTGTTGTAAAAACCGCCAAGATATTATTGGCCAGCGTGTCTTTATGTGCCTTGATTCAAGGCACGGCTAGGGCGGGTGTTTTTAATCCTGAAACGGCAGTGTTAGCCAATGGCATGGAAATTGTGGTTATTCCCAATAATATTACGCCAGCGGTTACGCAAATGCTGTGGTATAAGGTAGGGTCTGGGGAAGAGGTGCAGGGCAAATCGGGCTTAGCTCATTTTCTTGAACATTTGATGTTTAAGGCCACCAAAACCAGAGCAGCGGGAGAGTTTTCTAAAAATGTGATTCGCATGGGCGGGGTGGATAATGCCTTTACCAGCACCGATTACACGGCATTTTTTCAGCAAGTGCCAGCTTCTGGGTTGGAAGAAGTGATGAAGATGGAAGCTGACCGTATGGTGAACCTTAATCTTACCGATCAGGTATTTAATACCGAAAAACAAGTGGTATTGGCCGAGCGGCAGCAAACCATCGAATCAAACCCAGTGCGGCGTTTATTTGAGCAGGCGCAGGCCATGTTATATGTCAACCATCCTTATGGGCGGCCAGTTATTGGTTGGGAAGATGAAATAAAAAATCTTAGCCGTGAAGATGCTGAAAATTTCTATCGCACATGGTATGCCCCCAATAATGTGACCCTTGTGGTATCGGGCGATGTGAATTTGGAAAAAGTGAAAACGCTGGCCGAGAAATATTTTGGCACTATTCCTAGAAAAGATTTGCCCAAAAGAAACCGACCACCAGAGCCAGTGCTTGCCGGCGGCGAGCGTCGTTTAACCGTGAAAGATGCGCAAACCCAACGGCCAGTTTTTTACCGTTTATTTTCGGTAGAAGGCTATCGTACTGCCCATGGCGACCAAGGCTATGCAATGGACTTATTGGTTGATTTATTGGGTGGGCATGAAAGCAGCCGCTTATATCGCCGTTTGGTATTACAGGAAAAGAAAGCTCTTTCTATTGGTATGTCCTACCGTGGGGAAGCTTACGATCATGGTATGGTATCCATTTCTGCCGAACCAGCACCGGGGGTGGATAATGCCACGCTTGAAAAAGCCATTCAGGAAGAGTTGGATAAAATAGCCGCCCAGCCCCCAGAAGATAGTGAAATTGCCGATAGTAAAAGGCGGATGCTGGATAGCGCCATACAGGCGAGGGATAGTGTGGAAGGTCCTGCCCATGTATTTGGTATTGCTTTATCCACGGGGCAAAAAGTGCAAGATGTTGAAAGCTGGCCAAAACGGGTGGAATCTGTGCCTAAAGAGGCATTAGCAGAAGCGGCAACGCGCTTAGTAAAAGCCTCACAGGTTCATGCGTGGTTGTTACCCGATGGTACAAAACCAATAAACCCCAATGCTACGCCATCGATAAAATCGGCCATGCCTTCACCAGAAACCCAGCATTAATAGAGGAATAGATCCATGAAAAAGCTTTATCTCATGCTGTTGGTGATGATTGCCTGTGTTTATAGCCAGACAGCAGAAGCAGCCCCCAATATTCAAAAAGTAACCACGCCGGCTGGTTTACAATTATGGCTGGTTTCTAGCCCACGGGTGCCAGTGATTGCATTGAGCTTTAGTTTTAAGGGTGGCATGATTTATGATCCACCCGGCAAAGAAGGGTTAGCTTATATGGCCACGGCTTTGTTGGATCAAGGGGCAGGGGAATTGGATACCGAATCATTTAATCGCCGCCTTACTGAAAATTCTATTTCCATGGGTTTTTCAGCGGGTAGGGATTGGATTTCTGGTTCAGTATATGGCTTAAAAAGCCATCAGGATATGGCCTTTCCTTTGTTGCGTTCTGCGCTGACGGCCCCTATGTTTGCGCCCAGTTCAGTAGAGCGGGTGCGCGGGCAAATTCAAGCGCAAATTGCTAATAACCTTAGCCAGCCGTCATGGATTGCAGCGCGGGTATTTAATGAGAAAAATTTTATCGGTCATCCTTATAGTCAGCCGGGGCAAGGCACACCGGAAAGCATCAAAAATATCACCGTGGATGATTTACGCCAATTTGCAAAAACAAGGTTGGTTAAAAAACATTTATTAATAACCGTGGCTGGCGATACCACGCCCGAAGAAATTGCCCCGATTGTGGATAATATTTTTGCTGGCCTACCAGAAGGTGAAGATAGCCCACCCGTGGCCGATATAAGCCCACAAGCAGCAGGTAAATTATTTGTGGTGAATTTGCCCTTACCACAAAGTTTTGTGCAATTTGCTCAAGATGGAATTTCACCGCAATCACCCGATTACCATGCAGCCTTGATTATCAACCATGTGTTGGGTGGCGGTGGTTTTGATTCACGGTTGATGGATAATATTCGCGAGAAAAATGGTTTAACTTATGGTGTTTCCACTGGTTTAACCAATATGGAACATGCCTCTTTATTGGGTGGTGCTTATTCTTCCGATAACCAGAAGGTACTGGAAGCTTTGAAAAAGCTAAAAGAAGAATGGGCGTTGATGGCAGAAAAAGGCATTACCCCAGAAGAATTGCAGCATGCCCAACAATTTTTGAAAGGTTCTTTTGCGCTAGAAATGACTTCCACGCGCGAGATTTCAGGTTTATTGCTGGCCTTGCGGCAATTGGGGCGCGACCCTGATTATATTAATCAACGCAATGGCTTAATTGATAAAGTGACCGTGGCCGACATCAAAAACTTAGCTAAAAAATGGCTGGATCCTAAACATGTGGGTGTGGTATTGGTGGGTAACCCTCCCGCTATTGAAGGGGCAGAAAGCGTGCCTGTGCCTTTTGCCGAGATGTTAAAAAAAGCAGCTGAAGTCGCAAAAGAGGAGCCAAAGCCCATAGCGCCCGTTGTGGTTAATCCACCACCGCCAGCGGCTGAAAAACCAGCCGCTTCGCCTCAGCCAGCTCAAAGCTTAGATTAAAGGGTGTGTTATCCATGGGGTTTCCTCGTTCGTTGGTAGTCGAAAAAATGCAAACCGTTAATTATAGCCCCGCATGGCAGGCATTGACCTTGCATGCACAACAATTGGGCAAACAAAAAATTGCCGATTTATTGCAAGCCGATGATAAAAGGGCAGAATTTTTTTTGCATTGTTCTGTTGATGGCCTGCAGGCTAATTTCAGCCGTCATTTAATCAATGATGAAACAGTGAAATTGCTATTGGCCTTGGCTGAACAACAGCAATTAAAAGAGTGGCGGCAGCGATTATTTGCTGGAGCATTGGTGAATAATACCGAAAAACGACCCGCCTTGCATATGGCGTTACGCCAATTTAACCGTGATTTTCTGGTCGATGGCGTATCGGTGCGGTCTGATGTACAAGATTCATTAGAAAAATTTCTACATTTTGCTGAATCTATTCGCAATAAAACCATTAAGGGCGCAACGGGCAAGGCTTTTCAACATATTATTCATTTGGGGATTGGTGGTTCTGATTTAGGCCCTAAGATGGTGTTGGATGCGCTGGCGGCATGGAAACATCCAGAGATTAATGTTCATTTTGTTTCTAATGTTGATTCATGGCATTTATCCGAAGCCCTACGCCAATGTGACCCCGCTTCCACTTTGGTGATTATTGCCTCTAAGAGCTTTACCACAGAAGAAACCTTACTCAATGCCAATTCAGTGCGTGCTTGGTTGCAAACAACATTGACCAAAGAGCAGGCAGATCAGCATCTGGTGGGCGTAACGGTTAATGTAAAAGCTGCTATGGCAGCTTGTGTACCCGCAACGCAAATTTTTCCTTTCTGGGATTGGGTTGGTGGGCGTTTTAGTTTGTGGTCATCGGTGGGGCTGCCAGTTGCTATTGCTGTGGGCGCGCAGCATTTTCGTGAATTATTGGCAGGTGCTGCCGCTATGGATGAGCATTTTCTAACAGCTGATTTAGCAGAAAATATTCCCGTATGGATGGCACTCACTGGTTTGTGGTGCCGCAATTTTATGAATATTTCAGCCTTAGCCCTATTGCCTTATACGCAAGGGTTACAGCACTTACCTTTCTGGCTACAACAGCTGGATATGGAGAGTAATGGTAAATCAGTTAATCGTGATGGTGTGGCCATCGATTATGACACAGCGCCCTTGGTGTTTGGCGAATCGGGAACTAACGGGCAGCATTCCTTCTATCAATGGATGCATCAGGGCACTACTAAGGTGGCGTCAGACATCATTATGATTGATGAGCCTTGCGGTTTTGTTGCTCATTTGCATCATGAAAAACATCATCGTGTATTATCTGCGCATGGTTTAGCACAGGCTGAAGCCTTTACTTTTGGCCGTAATGCTAGCCAAACCATGGAAAGCATGAAAAAATCGGGTCTTGCGGAAGAAGAAATATTGCGTCTTTTACCGTTTCGTATTTTCGATGGCAACCGTCCGTTAACTCTTTTGCGTCTAAAAAGGTTAGACGCCTATCATTTGGGTTTGTTGCTAGCCGCTTATGAGCATAAAATATTTGTTCAGGGCGTGTTGTGGGAAATAAATAGTTTTGATCAGTTTGGGGTTGAACTTGGTAAGGAACTGGCAAAAAATATTCTACAACAGGCATAGTAACTTCCTCAATGATAGAGTATTAGCGTAGATGCTGTTTACTTTATCTGTATTGGATGGTTGATGAATACGGCCTATGAGCCTCGCCCTTTACTGAAAATAGATCAGAAGCAGCTCAATAAAATGATTGAGAAGCATATCCATTTTCGCACGGGGAAATCTGGTGGATCACGCGCGATTTTGGCCTACCATGATTTAACTGGTTTGGTGTTGGCTGGGGTTGATTTGGCCCATTGTGATCTGGTTGGCGCCAAAATGGAGTCTTGTGATCTACATGGTGCGGTGCTGGACGGCGTTTCCATGTTTGGTGCAGATTTGCGTAATGCAAATTTGCGTGATTGTAGCTTGATCAAGGCTGATTTGCGCGGTGCTTGTTTGCGTGGCGCAGATTTAGTGAATGCCAATATGATTGGGGCTGATCTGCGTGATGGTACCTTGGCGGCACGCGATCAGAAAGGGGATTTGCACATTAAAAGGTTTGATGCTTCTGTTACTGAAATGGGCGGCGCTAATTTTGCTGGTGCCAATCTTACGGTGGCCAAGCTATCTGCAGCCGTTGCTATTCATACCGATTTCAGTGATGCGGTGATGACCGGATGCCGTTTGGTGCGTGCAAATTTGCGCGGCGCTGTATTGGATGGCGCTATTTTACAAGATGCCGATTTAAGCGGTGCAGATTTTAGGGACTGTAGCTTAAAAGGTGCGGTATTAACTGGTGCTCAGATGACCCTTACTGAATTTGGTGGTGCAGATATGTCTGGGGTACTGACGGATAAGCCACAGGGTAAACCGCTTAAAGATTTAGAAAAACCGTTAGATGAATTAATAAAAGAACATGAGCTATTTGTTAAAACCCATGGTTTACAAGGAAAAATTCTTGATTTAGCGGGGTTTGATTTGCGTCTGGCTAGAGGACTTACTAAAAGTAAACTCACTGGCATTAAGGCGGCGCAGGCTATTTTTTATGAAATGGATCTATCAGGCATTGAATTACAAGGGGCTATTCTTAGCCGGGCTGATTTTCGTTTATGCACCATGCGTCGTGCTGATTTGCGCGGTGCAAACCTTAATAGCGCTATATTAAGCAAAGCAGATCTTGCTTATGCTGATTTACGTCCATTGATGTTGGATCAAAGCCGCATGATGAATTTTTCTGCGGTGGGGGCGAATTTACGCTATGTGAGTTTTATTGAAGCAAAACTAAGCGGTGCTAATTTAAGGCAAGCTGATGTTTCTTACGCTAATTTTTCTGATGCGGATTTAAGAAAAGTTGATTTTACTGGCGCAAAAATCACGGGGGCTCGCTTTGAACGCGCCCTACTGGATGATGCCATAGGGCTTGACCATGGTGAGAGCAGTTAATTTTGCAGCAGCAGTGATTTTTTTATAGCTTTTTCTATGTCTGAACATAGATCATTAAAATCACAAGTCGCTGCTCCAGATCGTGCAACAATTACTAAGTCTTTATGAGAAGCGAGAAGCAAAGTACAGGTTTTTTGTAAAACGATGGCAATAGCTGCCCGCAATCTACGCTTAACACGATTACGGGTAACTGCATTACCCACTTTACCGCTTACTGTTATGCCATAAGCAACGTCACAAGAAAATGAATCATCCGCCCTATTGTACCACTGAATGCTGATAGTTGGACAAACGACATATTTTCCAGAACGTTGCACGCGCAAATAATCAGCGCGGCGGGTTATTTTTTTTACAACCAGCACAGCATGTATAAATTATAGATACAAATAAAAAAATTATGCGCTGAGGCGATGACGGCCTTTTGCACGGCGGCGCGCTATCACTTTACGACCATTAGCGGTAGCCATTCTTGCTCTAAAGCCGTGGCGACGCTTGCGTACGATATTGCTGGGTTGAAAAGTCCGTTTCACTATCTAATTCCTTCTTAAATAAAATCTTGTGCAATTATGCATTTAACGTATAAAATATATTTGCAATGGTAACAATATCAATGGGCTTATTCATAGCAAATTATTGGTGATGATGTGATGATCAATCTTGTCACAAAGACAAAAAAATATGTAACAACAGATTCTGATTTTAAGGTGAATATTTCTAATATGGTCAATCGTTTCTTTCGCACGCATATTTTGAGCGCATTTATAGCATGTTCTATGTTTTCTTCGGTGGTTGTAGCACAAGAAGCGACTAAGACCAACAAGCATTATGAAAAACCTACATTGGTGAATTTGGCCAATGCCTTGGTGAAATTGAGGGGGGTGGATATATCTAAACCAGACATATTGAATGAATATGCGCGTATTGCTGAATGTGATATATACTCCAAATGGTCGGCCAATGAATTTGAATGGCTTGAAATACAAAAAGCTATTAAATCAAAAATCAATTTTTACATCGCTGATTTTTCTCAAACATTTTATTCAACCGGTACGGTAAAGTTGGATAAGTATGATTTTACGATTAATGCCTTCAGGCTTGATCAAAAAGGAGCTGAAGGAAGCTTGCGTTTTAGTAGTGTTGAGTTGTTTTCACTGTCTGGTAAAAAAGATAAGCTTGGTCAGCAGGCTTCTACCGAGGTTTGTGGAAAACCATTAACTTATTTTCCTTCCACTTTTACGGTGATTGTTGATCCTGCTGTGGTATTAGAGCCTTTGCAAATGCCTCATGAAGCAGCCCGTGCTTTGTTAACAAGGCTAGGGGCTAATGGTAATGAGAACAGGGAAGTATATGTACAATTTAACATCACCTTGAATAATGTGCGTAAATCTGCTGGCGCATCGAGTCAGCAAGTTTTTGAAGGTGTGGTTGATTCTGTGGAGTTTTTTGAAGATAAAGAATACACGCAGCGTTTTTACATTTTTAGACCATCAGCGGTTTCTGCTGAAAACCCATATGACTATCTCACGGTTCCTCAAAAAACCCGATAAATGTGAAATATGATCGATAAGTTGCTGGTGATGATGGGCTAGACATAAATTTTAATATGTTAGGTGACAATGAAAAGACGGCAGTTTGTTGAGTATTTAGGCATATCATTGTGTGCTCAGGCGTCGAAGGTTTTTTCTGATAGCGCAACCGATAATCTGTGTAGCCTTTTTAACAGCATAGCAAAAACGTCTTTGCCTATTTCAGCAGAAGTAGAGGCTATAGTAGAAAAAACTGAAGAAGCAGCAAAACTTGTTGCTGATTCTCCTGAAACCATGAACAACTTTTCTAAATTGGTGTTTCTTTCTCGGCATTTTGTTCGGGGGTGGCAGGCATCTTTGTGATAAAGCCCCCCATAAGCCGATAGATAGCTTATGGGGTATGCCGCAATGAAACATCCCAATAGAATGGATGGTTGATCCTTTATCCGTAAATGCGCACTTCATTCATGCCATCTTCTTCCAGACATTCCCGTAATACTGGAATAAGGATGTCGGCCCATTTTTTCTGGCCTGCGGCATCGGCAATCAAATCTTGACGAATTTCCAACAAACAACCCGGCAAGCCAAGGCCAATTACATGATGCTCCATGGTATAGCCTTTGTGTAGGCGGCCGGAATAAGGCTCATTATCACCCACCACAACACCATCAATAGCGGCTAATTTTTGCATGATGGGTACAGCCATGCGTGGGTCATTATCCCATAATAGCCCCACATGCCATGGCCTTACAAAATCATTCATGATTGGGGTAAATGAGTGCATGGAGATAATAACAGGCACTTCGCCCCTATCGCGAATGGCCAATAAATGCTGCTTTATTTGTTGATGATAGGGGTAGAATAATTCTTGCGCGCGCTGCTCTTTTTGTGCTGCCGATAGATTTTGATTACCGGCAATCGGCGTATGATCAGAAACTGGAGGAATGGAGGAGGGGTCATCCAACTCACGATTAACATCCAGCACTAAGCGCGAGTAATTGGTGAAAATGCAAGGTGCTTGCAGGGCATCCGCTACTATTTCAGCAACGGCAGCGGCACCAATATCATAACCAATATGGCGGGCGCGCTCAGCTTCACTGACGCCTAAATTATTGAGAGAAAGCGGTATATTGGCTGAAGCATGATCGCACAATACCAACACCCGTGAAACCCTTTCTTGGCCATGCCAACGGTAATTGGCGGGTTCATCCTTGCTTAAGATGGTTAGAGAATCAGCAATAGCAGGTTGTGCAGACATTAAAACCCTCATCGGTAAATGTAAAATAAATTAAAAATAACACAAAAATACGATATTGTAAGCCGATTATCGCTCAAGCTCTGGTGATTTCTGCCGCAAGCAAATCAGTGATATTATCCAGATGAAAAACATCAAGAAAATGACGCGTTGTGCCCCATAATTTGGGTCGTCCGGGGGCTTCTTTTACCCCTGTTGCCTCAATAAGCCCTTGATCTAATAGTGTTTGAAAGCTAGTAGGAGAAAGAGCCACCCCCCTTATATCTTCTATATCTCCTTTGGTAATAGGCTGATGCCACGCAATCACGGCCAGTATTTCCAATGAAGTTTTTGATAGTTTTTTGTCTTTTTCCAATGGCTTTTCTAACCATATGGCAAGATCTGGGGCAGTGCGCAGGGCGTAATGACCATCAATTTTTCTTAAGATAATTCCACTTTCACTGTTATATTGATCTTCAATGGCTTGGAGTATGTATTGCAGGGTTTCTTCATTGCGGTTATTTTCAGGAAGGCGCTGCATAATTTCTGCCCTTGATAACGGGGTAGGGGATGAGAACAACAGGGCTTCAACAATTCTTTTGGCTAATAATAGATCAGTCATTGGGGTGTTTATCATTGTGTTGGTAATTAATATTGGGTTTTATAAAGAAAATATGATGTCACTATTTAGCAAATATAAGAAATTGGCCATAAGGCGCAAAAGCTCAGGGTTGATATTATGCGGCTTCCTGCTGAGTATTGGTGGCGGTAATAAGGCTAGTGCTCAACTGATAGAATTGCCATTACCGGTTGAACAGGCTGATTCTGGGCCAGCATCTATGCCCGTGTTGAACAGTAAGGCATTAGAAAAATCAGAATATGAATACCAACAAGGAAAAAAATTGTGTTGCACTAGTAAAGAGCGGCCACAAGCACAAATAGCCGCCAGTACCGTGTGGTTATGCCGTGCTGCTTTGCAAGGTCATAGCGAGGCACAATATTTATTGGGTGAAATTTATGCAGGGCATTATAGGGTTGATGACAATCACACTAAATACCGTTTTAGCGATGCCGCAAGATACCGATTATTACTGGCGGCCATGTGGTACGATCAGGCAGCCAAAAGAGGCCATATAATCGCCAGAACGGCATATACAAAAATTGTTAGCGGTTTGGATCAGCGCAGCAAAACCGATTTAGAAGGTGTTGGCCAATATTGGCGTTACATGCCTTGCGAGTATGAAAAAATCAGCCAAATGAATCCAGTAACTGGAAATCTATTGGCTGAAAACCCTCAACAGTAATTTGCGTGCTCTGTACTTATTGGCAAACAATAACCCCAGATTGGGTTTTGCCCGCACTTTCCTGTTCTACTTCAACATATTGGGCAACCACCGGCCTTTTTAAGGGGTCAAGGTTACCCTCACCATCTTGGCAAGCGATCCAAGTATAGCCAGAATGGGACGGTGAAATGCCCCAGCCCCCGCTGGAAAGCTGTCTCAGCCCAGAATAAGCATTCCCTGCGCAGGCGCTAATCACCATGCCTAAAGCGCATCCAGCCAATGAATAGACAAAGGGCTTATGAAAAAAGGATTTTTTTGTTTCTTGCGACATTTTTATATAAAGATCTATGTTTTCCTATTCTCAATCCTTGCTATGATAATAAAAAATTGCAATACTAAATTTCACTCTGTTGGTTAAAGTTTTTTTATGTTTACAGCATCCTTCCTTTTTTCTGCACGACTTATCTTCCCCTGAAGGGGCGTGTGCTGTCTTCAGGGGTATATTTTTGTAAGCTGAAGAAATAAGGAAAAAATGGGAATGTCTGATTCTGTTGTAATTTTTGATACAACCTTGCGTGATGGAGAACAATCGCCGGGTTGTTCGATGAATTTAGAAGAAAAATGTCGTATTGCCGCCCTATTAGAAGAAATGGGGGTGGATGTGATTGAGGCTGGTTTTCCAGTTGCCTCTGAGGGCGATTTTCAATCGGTTCATGAAATAGCCCGCCGTTCTGAAAAATCAGTGATTGCTGGTTTAGCGCGCGCCCGAAAAATGGATATTGAACGGGCGGCAGAAGCCTTAAAGCCGGCTAAACGCTCGCGTATTCACACTTTTATTTCCACCAGCCCCTTGCACATGAAATATAAGCTGAATATGCAGCCAGAAGCAGTGCTGGAAGCAATTGGCGATAGTGTTTCTTTAGCACGGCAATTTACTGATGATGTGGAGTGGAGCGCAGAAGATGGTAGCCGCACTGAGCCAGATTTTTTGTGCCGCGTGGTTGAAAAAGCCATTGCTAGCGGGGCAACCACCATCAATATTCCCGATACGGTGGGTTATGCGGTGCCAGAAGAATATGCCGCTCTTATTCGTTTGTTAAAAAATAGCGTACCCAATATCGATAAAGCAATTTTATCCGTGCATTGCCATAATGATTTAGGGTTAGCGGTGGCCAATTCTTTGGCCGGCGTAGCGGCAGGGGCAAGGCAGATAGAATGCACCATCAATGGTATTGGCGAGCGGGCAGGTAACGCCGCCTTGGAAGAAATTGTGATGGCCTTAAGGGTGCGGCATGATTTATTGCCCTATCAGCCGCAAATAAAAACCGAAATGATTACCAGAGCATCCCGTTTATTATCGGCAATTACTGGGTTTAACGTACAACCCAATAAGGCGATTGTGGGCGCCAATGCTTTTGCCCATGAAAGTGGCATTCACCAAGATGGCATGTTAAAACATGCGGGTACTTACGAAATCATGACACCCGAATCGGTTGGTTTGAATCGCTCACAATTGGTGTTGGGCAAGCATTCGGGGCGTAATGCCTTAAAAACCCGTTTGAAAGATTTGGGGTATGAGCTGGAAGATGGGGCGATTGATGAGGTTTTTCGTCGGTTTAAGGATTTAGCCGATAGGAAAAAACAAGTATTTGATGATGATGTGATTGCGCTGGTGGATGATGAAATTCAACGCGAGCAAGAAACCATTAGCTTTGTTTCGTTGCAGGTGATTGCGGGATCGCATCAACCGCAAAGTGCAGAAATCGAATTATTGGTAGAAGGGAAAAGCCATAAAATCTATGCCACTGGCAATGGCCCCGTGGATGCTTTGTTTAATGCGATTAAGGCAATTTATCCACACAGCTCTACCTTGCAGCTCTATCAAGTTCATGCCGTTACTGCTGGTACCGATGCACAAGCAGAAGTAACGGTGCGCTTAGAAGAAAATGGTATGACCGTTAATGGACAAGGGGCTGATGCCGATACCTTGGTGGCATCGGCCAGAGCCTATATTCATGCGCTGAACAAATTGGTAACCAAAAGAAAGAAAACCCTGCCACCACAATAGATCAAACCATCAAAAGCTTATAGCTGATTGACACAATATGTGAGTATAAGGTCAATCAGTTAATGTTTTTTGGCAGCTAATGATTTTTGGCTATGGATGATTAGAAATTTTCTTGCGTTCAGCCAGTGCTTGCAATGCTTCTGCTAATAAATCGGCCAAGATTTGTTTGACTGGTTGTTCGCTTTTTACCATGCCCACGCTTTGGCCAGCCATTAATGAGCCGGTTTCCACATCGCCATCAATCACAGCACGGCGCAACGCACCCGCCCAGAAATGTTCTATTTCCAATTGGGCTTCTTTTATATCCAATTCCCCTGCATCAAGCTGGGCAATTACCTCGCGTTGCTTTTCCATAAATTTGCGACTGCCATCATTATTAATGGCGCGCACTGGTATTACTGGTAATCTGGGATCAAGCTGCACAGAAGGAATAGCATCGCGTGCTTCTGCCCGTAGAAAGGCTTTCTTAAAATTAGCATGGGCTACCGATTCGTGAGCGCACACAAAACGTGTGCCTAGCTGCACACCGCTTGCCCCCATCTCTAGCCATGATAATATGGCTTGTCCATGCCCAATGCCACCCGCTACAAAAACCGGCACCTGTTTTACATGGGGTAAAATCTCTTGGGCGAGTACTGAGGTGGAAACAGGCCCAATATGGCCGCCGGCTTCCATGCCTTCAATAATGAGCGCATCTGCCCCCATGCGGAGCAATTTTTTAGCTAATACCAGCGCGGGTGCAAAACATATGACCTTAATACCCGCAGCCTTTAGCTGTTGTATGGAATTACCGCTGGGCAGCCCGCCCGCCAACACCACATGGCTTACCCCGCGGGCAGCACACACAGCAATCAACGCATCAAGCTGTGGATGTAAGGTAATTAAATTAACACCAAATGGTTTATCGGTGAGGGCAAAAGTTTCACGGATTTCTTCATCTAGTCGTTCTGGTTGCATAGCGCCACAAGCTAATATTCCAAAACCTCCCTCATTACTGATGGAAGAAACCAATCGGCGTTCTGAAAGCCATGTCATGGCACCGCCCATAATCGCTAGCTTTACCCCCAGAAAATCGGTGCCCCGCTTCCATAAATGGTCTAAATTGGACATGTATTGGCTCAATTCCATATCATTGGCAGCGGTTACAGTTTCTTGTTGGGCAGGGGTGTTTTTGATAGGGATCATTCACACATCCAACCCATAAGCCGTATGCAAGGTGCGCAAGGCAAGTTCAGTATATTCTTCAGCAATTAACACGCTTACTTTAATTTCTGAAGTGGTGATCACCTGAATATTGATACCCTTATCGGCCAGAGATTGAAACATGGTTTGTGCAACACCCACATGGCTGCGCATGCCTACGCCAATCACCGATATTTTTACAACATCAGCATGGGCAACTACGCCCTCAAAACTAATTTTTTCTTTCGCTAATTCCAGCACCTGTATGGCTCTATCCAGATCAGCGCGTGATAAAGTGAAGGTTATATCCGTTCGGTGATCTTCAAGAGAAATATTCTGTACAATCATATCAACATTAATATTAGCCGCGGTTAATGGGCCAAATACTTGTGCTGCTACCCCCGGCCTATCTTGCACTTTTACCAGCGTAATTTTTGCCTCGTCACGGCTATACGCTATTCCACTAACAATCTGCTGTTCCACTATTTCATCCTCATCCACAACCATTGTTCCCGGTAAAGCACCGGCTGATAAATCATCAAAGCTAGAAAGAACCTGCACCCGCACATGATGATTCATGGCCAGCTCTACTGAACGGGTTTGCAAAACCTTAGCGCCAAGCGAGGCCATTTCCAGCATTTCTTCATAGGTGATGCGTCGAATTTTTCTGGCTTTGCTGACAATACGGGGGTCGGTGGTATAGACACCATCCACATCGGTATAAATATCACAGCGATCTGCTTTTAGAGCCGCAGCTAAGGCCACGGCAGAAGTATCCGACCCACCCCTACCTAAAGTGGTGATTCGGCCTTCATCGCTAATGCCTTGAAAACCAGCCACCACTGGCACCTCACCATCAGCAAGGGCTTTTTCCAGTAATTCACAAGAAATGGCATTAATCCGCGCCCTTCCATGGGCTGAATCGGTTTGTAATGCAACTTGCCAGCCTTGCCATGAACGGGCTTTCACCCCAATTTCTTGCAAAGCTAAAGCCATTAGACCAGCCGTTACTTGCTCGCCAGAGGCAACCACCGCATCATATTCGCGCCAATCGAAACTATTATCGAAAGAGGGCGATATTTCACGGCAATACCCAACCAATTGATTGGTGACCCCAGCCATGGCTGATACAACCACGGCCACCTGATTACCTTCTTCAATGGTTTTTTTTACCTTTAATGCCGCCCTACGAATACGGGTAACATCTGCTACTGACGTGCCACCAAATTTTTGGACAATTTTTCCCATGAATAGTGTGCCGATTTGTTTTTATATAATTATGATGTAGTAACCTATTGTAGCAGTATAAAAATTTACAGTGCCATTATTCAACGTGACCGTTAAGCACTCTTGTTACTTAATCCTTTAGCACGCACTGGTGGTGCCATAACTAAAAGTGCTTAATTATAGACTGCCCCTAACCTGAAGATGATCGCCCATGAATCAGCCCAATCTTTTAGAACCAGATAATAAGGAAATAGCTAAATTTTCAGCGCATTCGGCTGATTGGTGGCGTGAAGATGGAGCATTTAAGCCATTGCACCGGCTGAATAATATTCGCCTTTCTTATATCCGGCAACAATTGGCGCAATATTGGGGGGAAGGCAATTTTCAAGGGCGCACCATTCTTGATGTAGGCTGTGGCGGGGGCTTGGCGACATTGCCATTAGCAAGGCTGGCGGCCAATCAACAGGCCACCATTATTGGTATAGATCCAGATGTTACTGCCATTGCGGCGGCGAATAAAAAGGCCATGATGGAACAGTTGGATGTTTCTTTTATCACGGGCAATTTACTTGACGCAGCCCAATGGCCAAAGGCCGATGCAATATTGGCCTTAGAGGTAATAGAGCATGTGCCCAATCCACAGGCTTTTGTGCAATCCTTAAGCAGATTATTAAAACCGGATGGTGTATTGATTCTTTCCACTTTGAATCGTACCCCACTTTCATGGTTGATGGGGATTGCAGCGGCTGAATATTTATTGCAATGGGTGCCCAAAGGCACGCATGAATGGAAAAAATTTATTACGCCGGCTGAATTGGCGCAGATGATTCGTAGCAATGCAGGGTTGGTAGAGGATATAACGGGTATTGTTTATCATCCCCTACGCGATGAGTTTATTTTAAGTAAGAACCGTGTTAGGGTGAATTATCTGATGACAACACGGTTTTAGTTTCATGACTCAAGCACCTAACGATCAGTGGAATCCCTCTCTTTATCGCCAGAATGCTTCTTTTGTATCGGCTAATGGACAACAGGTTCTGGCATTATTGCCGGCTAATCCGGGCAGTCGGGTGCTTGATCTTGGCTGTGGTGAAGGAAGTTTGGCCGCAATCATGCAAGAAAGCGGTTTACAGGTGTTGGGGGTGGATGCTAGCCCCAACATGGTGGAGGCTACTAAAGCAAAAGGCATAGAGGCCATGGTGGTGGATGCCACTGCTCTCCCTTTTCATCAAGAATTTGATGCGGTATTTTCTAATGCTGTGTTGCATTGGGTAAAGCCGCCAGAAAAAGCGATTGAAGGAATATATCGCGCCTTGAAGCCGGGTGGTTTTTTTGTGGCTGAGTTTGGTGGCAAAGGAAATGTGGCCACCATTTGCGATGCATTGGGGGCGGCTTTAGAAAAAAGAGGCGTGGATGGCACGAACCCATGGTATTTTCCAACGGTTGAAGAATATACCAATTTATTAGAAAAGCAGGGTTTTGTGGTGGAACAATGTTTTCTGGTGGATCGCCCCACGCCTTTACCCAGTGGCATGGCAGCATGGCTAAAAACTTTTGCCTTTGCCTATTTGAAAAATTGTAGTGAAGAAATGGCCGATTCGGTTATTAATGAAGTGACCGAATATCTGCGCCCCCGCTTATGTTCTGCGAGCGGCGAGTGGACAGCCGATTATGTGCGCATTCGTTTGCGCGCCCATTTGTAGTTCACCCGATTAATTGATGCCATTATATCAAGCCACTGTTAGGAAAAAAGCCCATGAAGAAATGTACGTTATTTTTAAGCACAGTCGCTATTTTATCATTATTGCTTGTGGCACCACAGCCGGTAAAAGCTGAAGAAGATGGTGCAAGAAGAATGTTGCGGGAAAAGCTTGAACATTTATCCCCCCAACAGCGGGAAGAATTTAAGCGGCGCTGGCAAGAACATCAACAACGCATGACTCCCCATAATGGACGAGGTGAAGGGCAAGAAACATTCAAAGAAAGATTAGAGCATTTAAGCCCAGAACAAAGGAAGGCTCTATTAGCAAAAATAAAAGAGAAATTACAAAATATGCCCCCTGAAAAACGTGAAGCATTGCGCGAAAGATTGAAAGAGCGGTTGCATACTATGCCATCAGAGCCTTCCCATCGCTTAAAACCTTCAACTGATTCATCCGCGCTATAATCGCGTCGTTTACCAATTTTTCCTAAAAAAGCAGCGCATTCTTGCCTTCATTCAAGCTAAGCGTGCGCTGTCTTTTTCCTCACCGCAAATTCTATCTTGAATAAAATCGCCCATTAAATTTTTTTTGGCCTGATTCTTGCATCACCAATTTTAGATGAAATTGGAGAGATGCCGTGAATAATGCCGCTAACCTTCTACAACAATTGCAAAATGCAGGGCAGAATGCTGCCCCCAGCAAAAAACCTGCAGCACGCACCGAGGCTGGCGATAAGGTAGAAAAATTTTCAGCCTTAATTCATAAAATTTCTACCACGCAGGATCAGATTAGCAAACAAGCGGCCAGAAAATTAGCTAAGCAAGAGAAACAGGCCATGGAAATGGCGGCTAAATCATCCGAGCCTGCCAATAAACCAGCACAGCCAAAAGCCCCAGCACAACCAAAAGCTGAAGTAACGGCAGAAAAAACTTCCACTAAAACTCCGACTAAAAACTCTTCAGTAAAAACTGATGTTGATGCAGCCGCGCAACAAGAAAAAGCAACCGCTAACAGCACGCAAGAGGTGGAGAATAAAACCAAAGCAACAATTGAAGCAAGCAGCACCGATGCTGAAACCGTGCCTGAAAAACTAGATAATACGTCAGCCACGGCTACACAAGATAAGCAGCAAGCTGATCCAACCAGCCTGCCCCTGCTACAAGCACAGGCCAACGCACTGTTGCCTGCCAATGGCATGATGGTTGATAATAAGCAGCCTATTGAGGCAAAATCAACCCAAGATAAACCTATTCTAACGCCCCTTATTGCGATGGGGGATGACAATGTTCTAGCCTCGGCAAAATCTGCCGCTTCTCCGCCCTTATTGCCAGTAGCGGCTGATGGTAAGCCAGATAAAAAGGCAACTGCTAATAATAAGGATCTGAGCGATACGCTATTGATGGGTCAGCAAGATTCTGCCGTGGATACAGAAGTAGATCCACAAACGGCTAATATTACAGCAATTGCGCCAGCAGGTAAGGAAGTGGACCTGAGCCATATCAGCAATAAAGCCCTGCGGGATGATAAAAATGGCGAGAATTTATTGAATGTGACCAAGCTGAACGAATTTGCCAAGCAAGTGATGGAAGCGGCGGGCAATAATCTGAATAATCAGCCAACCACCAATGCTGTGGCTGACCATAGCAAATCAGCAACTTTTGCGCCATTACTGGCCAGCCGTGGTTGGCAAGCAGTGGGGATGATGGCCGCTCAGCAAATAGCCACCCCCATGATTGCGGCCATTAAATCAGGCCAAGAAAAAATGCAGGTACAATTACGCCCCGATTATTTGGGTTCGGTAGAAATTACCCTGCATTTTGGTAAGGAACAGCAAGTAACTGCCAGTATTCGGGCAGAAAAACCAGAAACCCTAGAATTATTACGCCAAGACATAAGTAGCTTAAATAAAGCCTTACAATCAGCCGGTATTGATTTGAAAAGCGATATGATGCAGTTCAGCCTGATGCAGCAAGATAGCCAACAACAACGCCAATCACAACAAGAGGCACAACAACAAGCACAAAGGCAGGCAGAAATCCGCCAATGGGCTGTGGTTCAGAAAACTGATTTTTCAGAGGATGCAACAGCAATCCTCAATAGTAATGGTGCACAGCATTCATCCAATAAAGGCAATAACAGCCTCAATATAAAAATATAAGGAAATAAGATAATGACCAGTGTCAACACCGCCACTACTGCCGCCGCCAGCACTTCTAGTACCGCTAAATCGGCTTATAATAATAAAAGTCAATCGATTGATAGCAAGGATTCATTGAATACAACCTATAGCGATTTTTTGAAATTATTGACCACACAATTGCAAAATCAAGACCCGCTAGCACCGATGGATAGCGATAAATTCACCAGCCAGTTGGTGTCGTTCAGTCAGGTGGAGCAGCAATTAAAATCCAATGACCAGTTGAAAAAATTGGTGGATCAGAACACCAGCATGATTAACCAATCGGGCTTACAATATATCGGCCTTAATGTGCGTTATGCGGGCAGCGATATTAGCCATGATGTGGGGAAAACACAGCAGATTTCTTATAATCTAGATAAGGCCGCCACCAAAGTTGATGTGGCCATTCTGGATGCAGCGGGCAAAAAAATATGGAGCACCACGGGCGATGTAACGGCTGGCACG
The DNA here is from genome assembly GCA_049318825.1 of Alphaproteobacteria bacterium. Lineage (GTDB taxonomy): Bacteria > Pseudomonadota > Alphaproteobacteria > JBMOFM01 > JBMOFM01 > JBMOFM01. The sequence continues at coordinate 137,064 of JBMOFM010000003.1, forward strand.
CATCAGTTTACTTGGCCCGGCGTCAATGATTTAGGCATAGAAGCAGGGGCTGGCAATTACAGCGTTGCGATTAACAGTTTTGATAGTACCGGTAAGCCCACCACCATTGATAGTAGCCTGATTGGCAAAGTGGATGGGGTGGAAACGAAAGATGGGGTTGTATTGCTGAATATCGGCAAGCAACAAATTTCACAAAGTAAAGTTTCGGCTGCCTTTGCCACCATGCAGGCCGCCAATAATTAATATTTATATAGCTTGAAGGAGAATGATCATGAGTTTATTTGGTTCAATGATTGCTGGTGTTGCCGCTCTTAATGCTCAAAGCCAATCTTTGGGGGTGATTTCTAACAACATCGCCAATGTTAACACCACTGGTTACAAGAAAAATAACACCCAATTTTCTGATCTGGTGACCCAAAACAGCCTTTCAGCAGCCTATACCCCCGGTGGGGTAAGGGCTTTCCGCCAAAGTACGGCCGATCAACAAGGGCAATTATTGCAAACTTCCAGCGCTACTGATCTGGCGGTTTCTGGTAAAGGCTTTTTTGTGGTGCAACAACAACCAACAGGCATTCAAGAACCTTTGTACACAAGGGCTGGTTCTTTCAGCACCGATCAAAATGGTTATTTGAAAAATCTTTCTGGTTATTATTTGATGGGGTGGCCAATTAACCCCACTACTGGTGCTTTGCCTGCGGGCGCAGGCAATCTTAACAGTTTACAATCGGTGAATGTGAATGTGTTGCCAGCCTTAGTGCGCACCACCACTAGCGCTACCTTGTCGGCTAATCTGGATGCAGGACAGCTCTCCACCGCGCCAGCACCACAATTTCAGCGCAGCTTACAGGTGTTTGATAGCCTTGGTAATGGCCAGAATTTAACCTTTCAATTTACCAAAACAGCCACCCCCAATCAGTGGACATTACAGGTAAATGGCCCCGCGAATGCTGGTTGGCCAGCCACGCACACACTTGATTTTACTACGGGTGGCGGGCTTTCTACCATTGATGGTGTGGCAACCACCAGCCTCACCCTGCCAGCGGCAGACTGGGCGAATGGCTCTGATCCTACACAAACCATTGACTTGGATTTAACCAATATTACCCAATATGCCTCGCCCTATGCGGTGAGTTTTGAAGATCAAAATGGTGTGGCTTATGGCCAGAGAACCAGTGTTGAGGTGGATGAAAATGGCTATGTTTCAGCCAATTTCAGTAATGGCTTATCGCAAAAAATTTACAAACTGCCCTTGGCGAGTTTTTCTGACCCATTATCCTTAGATCAACGCACGGGTAATGTTTTTGGCCAAACCATTAATAGCGGGACATTAGTGCTGGGGGATGCTGGTGTTAATGGTACGGGTAGTGTGTCTCCTTCCACATTAGAAGGCTCTAACGTGGATTTAGCGGATGAATTTACCAAAATGATTACCACCCAACGGGCATATTCCGCGGGCACTAAGGTGATTACCACCACCGATCAGATGCTGACCGAGCTGTTACAATTAAGGTAATATAGTATTGATGTTGTAGCCTAGAACAGGCTGAAACTAAAAGCTGGGATTTTAACAGCTTATCAATCAAAATATGGGCAGAATACAAGAATGGTAAAACTCTATCTTTATTTATATTGGGATTAAGAACGATGGCCAACGCTTATAATGCGTATTTCAAAACCCAAAATGCTACAGAAAACCCGCGTGCTACAGAATATCGTTTGTTTGGTAATGTTACCGCGGCTCTCATTGAAGCAGAGGAAACCCCAGATGACTATATTAAAAGAATAGAAGCCCTAACATGGAATAGGGATATGTGGGCAACCTTGCGGATTGATTTGAATAATCCTGATAATAAATTGCCCGATGACTTAAAGGTTAATTTAATTAGCTTATCAATATGGGTAGAAAAACACACCTTTAAGGTGATGGATAATGAAGCCAAGATGAAGCCCTTAATTGATATGAATAAGGTGATTATGGAGGGCTTGCGCGGTTCGGGATAAAAACACGTTGAGCGCTGCTTTATTCATAGATGATATTTTTCTTATATCTTCCTCGCACAGAAAAAGGCGTGTTTGATGATACTTTTCAAAAAGAAACAAGAATTATTCGAAATTCATATTCGCACCGAAGGCAGATGGACCATTCATGCGATCATTGAAAAAAATGAAGATGAGGCGATCAAGCGGGCTGAATATATTATTACTAAAGGCACGGTGCCGGGCAAAGAAGAACATGAAGAGATAAAAGTAGATGGCATTCGCGTGATGCACATTACAGGGCTTGCCAAGGGAAAAAGCTTCACAACCGAGGTGTTTTTTAGGGAAGCCGCTAAAAAAACCACACCACTTATTCCGCAAGGGGATGGGGTTGGGTCCTATTATTGTCAAACCGCTGAAGATTTTGCGCGGCCGGATGTATTGCCTTTTGTTACCAGATTGCTGCGGGATTATTTAGAAACCAAGCAATTATCTGCTGTAGAGCTCATGTTTTCTATGCCTAATATTAAAAAAGTGGAAGCTTTTGGGAATTTAACCACCTCGGCTTTATATAAGGTGGTGCGTGCGCAAGCCGATGAACGTGGTTGCGATTTTAAGTTGCGCATGAATCAGATGCACAAATTAATTGAAGGCCACAAAAATAATTTGCGTGATTTGGGCGTTTCCTTAAAGAAGGTAGAGTTTACACCCGATGATTTGGGTGCGCTGTATCAAAAATTACAAGCAAAATTTGAAAAGCAGGCCCCCTTAGCTTTTATGATGATGTTGGCTGAATTTCTAACCAATGCTAATAGCTTGGGTGGCAAGCTGGAAATGTCGTTAAATCTTTTAGAGGCCGATGGGGTGGATCAGCATTTACCGATCCTCGATCAGATTGTAGCGGGTTATGTTTCCTTTGGTTCAATGATTCAAGAAGTTTTCCCGATTACGGGCAATCGTTCTGCTGCATTGGGGGTGATGGCTGATTTTCTTAATCATCGTCTGCCAGAAGATATGATGAAAAAGCAAGGCTTTGATTTATGTCGTAAAATTTATCATTATGCGGCCAGTGGTAAGTTGCCAGTGACCGAAGCTGTGATTTTGCAGCGTTTGATTAAAGAAATAGGCGCAGGAAAATTGCTGGCGCCACAAAATCCAGCGCTTGAAGGCCGCTATTATGAAGAACTCACCAAAAAGCTGTTAATTAGTGAAACAGATTTATTGGGCGGGGAAGAAATGGAAAAAGCCTTACAGAAACACCGCTTGGCAGACCGTAGCCGCCGTTTACAAAAACACGGAATTCATGCCGCGGCAGAGGCTAAAAATGTGAAGGTGTTGGTGGAAAAAAGCGCCTCGTTTTAGATAGTGCCCATGGTTTTTCTGAAATTGTGATTGTGAAGTGACTGATAAAAATATTTTTGATGGGCACTAACGTCTTTTCTTTACTGTTGGTGATGGATGTCTGATCCTTGAAACGCACATATATTTGACACAGTAATGACACAAAAACAAAATCAAACGCCTATTTCTGCAACTATCCATAAAACTGGTAAGTGGCCTATCTATATTGGTCGCCGTACTGGTTTGACAGAAAATGCTGAGAAGTTGCTAATTTCTGTATTAAAAGCGGGTTCTTTTCCCCACTATATGGCTTTTTCTAGCCTCGATAGCGTTTGTTATCACAATCTTGAACTCTCTTTTTTGTTAGGAATAGAGGGGGAAATTACGCTAGCGCTTTTTATGGCACAGTTGCATGCTGATAGGGTACAAAAACTCAGCGATGATGTTCAGCGTCTTTGTGCACAGAAAGAGAATTTTTCATGTGAAGTAAAAAGCCTGAACGGTAAGTTGTTGAAATTGCTGGGCCGGGTGGTAGAGGCTAATGATTTTTTACCAGATTTTTTTGTTCTTTGGATTGAAGATATAACGGCAATTATTGCCCATAATGAAAAACAGGCATTGCAATTTGAAGAGTTACAAAAAAAGAATGCCAGTTTACAGGCCATGTTTGATGCGATGCCTCAACCATTATGGTTGCGGAAATCACAAGATTTATCATTGAAATGGTGCAACCATTCTTATGCACAAATTGTGGATGCGGATGAGAAAAAAATTATAGCGGAACAATTAGAAATAGCTGCTTCAGTGGTGGATCGCAGTGGCAGAAGCTTGGCAGAAAAGGCAAAAAATACTAAGGTTTCCGTTCAAGAAGAACGCCATATTGTAGCGGGTGGTACAAGGCGTTTATTCCAAATGTCTGAAAGCTTGTTGCAAGGGCATGACTTAATTCTGGGTTTTGCCAATGACATGACCTTAGTTGAGGAATTACGGGCTGAATTAGAACGTCATTTAGAAGCTCAGGCCGAGCTTTTAGAGCATTTGCATACAGCAGTGGCGGTGTATGGCAGTGATACGCGCCTTGTATTTTTTAACTCGGCATTTTGTGATTTATGGGGCATGGATGAAAAGTGGCTCTCTACTTTCCCCACTCATGCTGAGGTTTTAGAATTGCTGCGTGAGCGGCGCCAATTACCAGAAGAAGTTGATTTTCGCCGTTTTAAGAAAGAACGGACGGATATGTTTACTTCCCTGATTGAGCCATATCAGGAATTAATGTATCGCCCCGATGGTAAAGCGATCAGGCTATTGGTGGTGCCACACCCCATGGGCGGTTTAATGTTTACCTATGAAGATGTAACCAGCCGTTTAGCGCTTGAATCTTCTTATAATACATTAATGGCGGTACAGCGTGAAACTTTGGATAATTTGAAGGAAGGCATTGCCGTGTATGGTGGGGATGGCCGCCTGCATTTATTTAACCCTGCCTTTCAAGAAATATGGGGGCTAAACCGTAAGGATCTGGATGGCAACCCCCATATTGCCGATTTAGCAGAAAAATTACAACATCATGTGGGGGATGGCCAAAAAGCCGAGGCGTTACGCGATTCTATTGTACAAAATGCACTTGATACCGTGGCTAAATCGGGCCATTTAGAAATGGCCGATGGCCGCGTTTTAGAATACCAAAGTGTTTTACTGCCCGATGGGGCGGTATTAAATTGTTTTACCGATATTAGCGATTCGGTAAGGGTAGAGCAGGCGCTGCGTGAGAAAAATGCAGCCCTAGAAGCCGCCGATAGAATAAAATTAGAGTTTTTGGCCAATATTTCTTATCAGTTACGCACCCCGCTTAACGCAATTTTGGGCTTTGGTGAGATGTTGGAGCAAAATTACTTTGGTACCCTTAATCCCCGTCAATCGCAATATGTGCATGGCATATTGGATGCGGGTAGTAAATTGATGGAATTAATTGATGCGTTGCTGGATCTCTCAACCATTGAAGCTGGTTATATGGAGTTAGAAATTTCAGAATGGGATTTGGCACAAGCCATGACGGAACTCTATGAATTAACCAGAGATTGGGCAGGCAAACAGAAAATCCGTCTTAAACTGGTATGCGCTGAAGATATTGGCTATATCAAGGCTGATAGACGTCGTATTAAGCAGGTCATGTTGAATTTGGTAAGTAATGCCATAAAATTTACAGCACCAGGTGGAGAAGTGGTGCTTTCTGCACAGAAAATAGACCAGCAGATAGCCCTTGGAGTGAGTGATACTGGGGTTGGTATCGATAGGCAAGACCAGCAGAAAGTATTTGGGGCTTTTGAAAAAGTAAATAATAAGAATAGTAGCTCTGGCGTCGGCCTTGGTTTGGCTTTGGTTAAAAACTTTATCGAGTTACATAAAGGAAAAGTAGTACTTGACAGCCAGCCTGAAAAAGGTACCAGTGTTCAGTGTTTGCTTCCCATTAATACTGACTTTTGAGTAATGACTAAGCTGAAACCATTTAAGGCCATTATTTTTGATTGTGATGGCGTGTTGATTGATAGTGAAATTATTGCTTGTGAGGTAGAGGCGGCTGAATTAACGGCGGCCGGTTGGCCCTGTACGGCTGAAACAATTATTCAGCGTTTTTTAGGGCGCAGTCTTTCTTCTATGTTTAGTGAAATAGAAGATGAAATGGGTAAGAAATTTTCCCAAGATTTTTTTATGAATCTGGAAGAAAAAACCCTGTTGGCGCTGAAGGCACGATTAAAACCCGTAAGAAATATTATAGAAGTTGTGGGTAGTTTATTGGGGCAGGGCCATTATAGGTTGGCTGTTGCTTCTTCAAGCACGCGGGCAAGGTTGCAACATAATTTGGGATTGACCAATTTATGGAATTTTTTCGATGGCCATATTTATTCAGCAGAAGAAGTAAAAAATGCTAAGCCTGCGCCCGATTTATTTTTAGCGGCTGCTGCAGGGCTTGGTATTGCCCCCCAAGATTGTATTGTTATAGAAGATAGCAGCAATGGCATAAAAGCGGCCACTGCTGCGCAAATGCAGGCAATAGGTTTTGTTGGTGGACTTCATTGTTTGCCAGCGCATCGCACAATCCTAGAAGATGCGGGTGCATTATTGGTGCTGGAGGATATGAAAGATTTGTTGCTAAAATGTAACTCATGATGTTCAACAAATATAAGTTTTCAGATCTTTCTTCCAAAACTTTAGAAATTATAAACCATCAGAACATAGCATAAAGGTTATAAGCACACTGATAAAAACAGTTTTTTGTCGTTTCTATACAACGCTTACATTCAAAAGAAGCTGGTTTATCAGAGTGTTGGGTTACAAAGAAAGAAAAACTTTCATAGTGACTAGAGCTTTCGTTCCGATGGAGACTATAAGAAGCAATGAAAAACAGCAAAGTCTACCCGTTTTCTTTCGCGCTATTTTCGAGTTTGACATTATCAGGCTGCGGTTTGCAATTTGAGACTTCATCGAAAATAAAAGAGGGTCTTAAAAATACCGAGAAATTATCTGAGGTGGCTAAAGCAGTGAGGCCATTGGTTCCTGCAGGGTTAGTGCGGTATTCAGATAGGCAGTGGCTTGGTAATGCTAGTTTCCGCTCGCGCACTGGCGATCCTCTACCTTCGCGGGTAATGAAAGATGATGCTATTGTCATCAATACCATTGGTAGCCCATTAGGGTTAAGTGGGTTTGCAGAGGAGATTACCTTGCAGACCGGTATTTCAGTGATTGATGATTCGAAGGCGGATACGTCGCTTTTTCCAGCAGCAGGGGGGAGTTCTGTAACAGCAGCAGCACCCACAGCAGCAGCGCCAGCGGTATTGCCTGTACCCACTCCACCAGCTTCGGTTTTGTCTCTCGTCGGTGGTGGGGCTTCGGCTGCATCTACGACCCCAGCAAGCAAGGGGGCTTTCGGTAATCCGGGGGTATGCGATGTTGGTATTAGCTATAATGGATCGCTTGAAGGACTACTCAATCTTCTTTCTTCTACCTGCAATATAAGTTGGGAATATAAAAATGGCGCGGTGCGGTTTTACTTTGGAGAAATACGCACTTTTACTTTAGCAGCGCTTCCTTCTAATAATAATTTTAATGCAGGCATAGCGGCCGATAATTCGGCGGGTGTATTGAGCACTTCTACAACCACTCAATTGCAGTCTGATTTATGGAAAGAAATATCAAGCGGCCTTCAAGGGGTATTAGGGGGGCAGGGCTTGGTGCAATTATCTCCAGCCTTAGGTACCATTACCGTGATGGCGGGGCCAACGGCTATGGGGCGGGCTGAAAAATATATTGAAGAAGCGAATCGCCGTCTCACCCGTCAGGTATCAGTGAATGTCAAGCTCATACAGCTGCGTTTGCGTCAGGAAGATACAGTGGGTATAGGGTTGGATGTATTATTTAGAAATGCGTTGGGTTCACAAGGTATTCGTTATGTTTCACCAGGCACGACAACAGCTCAGGGCACGCTGAGTGCAACAATTGTACAAAACAGCACGGCAGTGATGACAGCGCTTTCCGAAATGGGGGATTTGAAGCTTGATACCGATACCTCGGTGACCACCATTAGTGGGCAGGCGGCACCTATTAACGTTGGTCGTCGTCGTGATTATGTTTCCAAAATTGAAACAACGATCAGCCAAACCTCAACCACTACATCTGTTTCTACGGATAAGCTGATTACTGGCTTTAACATGAGCGTTCTACCAAGAGTGTTGGATGATGGTCGTATAGTCATGCAATATGGTATTGGCTTATCGGATGGTGATCCTGTAACATTGTTTGACAATGGTAATGATGTCTTCATTCAAGGGGTAGATATACAGCAACTTGGCTTCTTGCAGCAGGTAATGATGCGCAGCGGCGAAGCATTGGTATTGGCCGGTTATAATCAATCATTGCTTAAAAAGACTGATAAGGGGGTTCCTGGACTTAGTGCCTTGTTGGGCGGCAGTGAACAAGCCACGGATCAACGACAAGCCGTTGTTATCGTGATTTCTCCAAGTATGGTTCAAAGCTATCATGGTGCTGCCAGATGAGTAACCAACCGGTAGGTTTTATAAGGTTGGGTAAAAACCTCTATGCCGCCGGTCTATTCTGGCAGGCTGCTCCTAACCAGTCTCAGGTAAAGAGAATGGTAGGCATTTTAGCCTCGCAAGCTGGGATTGATGCTGATCTTTATTGCATTCGTCGTGGGCAGTCGGTGCAATTTGGTTTGGGAAGAGGAGCGGCTGGCCACAAGCCGGGCATGATTGCCGTAGCCGCTTGTCTTGCCGATAAGATTTCAGGAAACTGGATTGGTTTATTCAAAACACCCCAAGGCTATTTGTTTGTAGCCGTTAGAAAAGGGCAGGTGATGCCCGATGGGGATGCCTTATTCAAGGATGAGGCGGAGGCTATTGATCGTTTACGTACTGATCTTGCGATTGGTAATTGGGACGAGGTCTTTGCACCCCAAAATCTAGGCTTTACAGAATCAAAAGAAATTATTCTTGAAGAAATTTTGATCGGTAATAAGGGGCCAAAGCTGGCTTCATTAAAATTACCAGCAAGCTTCTATTTATTTGCGTTTTTAGCAATGGCGATTGGTGGTTTTGGTTATTGGTTGTTTTTTATTAAGGAACCTGAACCTGAAAAAATAAAGCCGTTGGTGCAAGCGCCAATGCCCCCACCACTGACTCCTGTTATTGAAGAAAATCCACCAGAGTGGATAGGCAAACCCCATGCTATTGATGTGGTGAATTTTTGTGAAGATAATATACAAAAAGAGGTGGTATCTCTGCCAGGTTATGTTTTGGCGAGTGTTTTTTGTGCGGGTAATAGTGTGGATATGACCTATACCAGAACTTATGGTAAGGTATCTTGGTTGCAACATTATCCCATTAAGGGAAATATTAATATTCTCAGTGAAAGTAATGCGGTTATTAGCATACCACTTAATCGTACATATAAGCTATTACCTGATATAAAGCAATTGCAGGCATATCCTGATATACAAAAGATGATTTGGGATAGAACACAATATACTGGAATTGATGTTCAATATTCAGAAATTCGCCCACCACCACCGCCCGAGGGACAAGAGCCGGTGCCACCTAAATATAGAAAATTTTATTTTGAAATTTCTTCATCTTATGTACCACGCAAGTCATTTACCATTTTGCAGGAAATTTATCCCATAACGGTAAAAGCTGTGAGTTTTGATGCGCCTTCTCGAGAATGGAAGATTTCAGGATCTTTTTACTTAGCAAATTAGGAATAGCACAATAATTGCCAGAATAGCGATGGTAGGTTAAAGTGATGTTGGGTTTTATGATTATTGATTTGCTGCCCGCTTTTTAAGTTTTCGTCAAGAATGATTCAGTTCTTGGATTATTATTTTAACAAAAGAGATCGACGATGAAACAATCATCTGTTATTTATTTTAAAAAAATTGTAGGCACCTGCTTGTTAACAGTTTTTCTCTGCATTGGTGGTCACCATGTTGGGGCAACCGATGCTCTTGCTCAGGCAGCTCCTCAACCCCCTGTGCCACCGACATTGCCAGCGGCGCCCCCAGCATCAGCGCAACAACCGGTACCCGCTGCACCGACTACGGCTGAAGTTTCTACAAGTGCACCAGTAGAGCCATTGCCCGCGGCTCGAACTTCTGCTAGCGAAGCAATTGCAGCAGAGACCCAAGAAAGTGATAGCACAAGTGCTACTGGCACTGGTGGTCCAAGTATGGCAAATTCTCCAGAGGAGTTTTTGAAATCTGTAACCCAGCGTCAAGATAAACTCACTCTACTAGATCTTGAAATTAAAAAAGCAGAATTGCTCAATAAATTAACGCAGCTAGAAAATGATAGAAAAGTATTGGTGAAAAGCTCCAAGGGCGATACAGATTCAGATGGTGCAGGATGGCAGGATGATTTTGTGCCACCAGTTTCCGCAGCCTCTACAAAGGCAGCCCCTAAGGCTGCTGCAGCTATTAGCCTTCCTTCATCCCCACCATTGCCAACGGGAGGGCGTGGGATGCCAGCAGGTAACATGTCTGGAGTGCCTCCAGTTCCAGATCTTTCCAGCTTTGGTTCCGGTTCTATTGGTGAGGGCTTAACGGGCTTTGATGCTAATAGATTACCACCAGAGCCACGGGTAGTAAAAATCAGAAAAAAGCAGAATAGCTTAATGGCCACGGTGCATTATCAAGATGGAGGTTTGATAGAAGCAGGAGAAGGCGCCGAATTGCCTGGTGGTTGGCAGGTGGTGAATATATCTCCAGAGCGGGTATTGGTAAGTTTAGAGGGGATGGGCACAAGACGTCTGCAGTTTGGTTCATTCCCAGCCCCAACAGCGCCCACCATGGCACGTTAAGAAGATATTGCGACCATAAAATCGTGGCTATTAATTTCTGGCGGGGTGTCTACTGCATTATATTTTGCATTAAATTTTCTTTCGGATCACGAATAAATAAAAGGCACCGTCGCCGCCATCTTTGTGAATGGCGGGTTGCCAGCCCCGAATATAGCCGCGTAATGGCTGGATGGCTACCCATTTGGGCAAGGCTGCCCGCAGCACCCCATCGGGCTTACCAAAACGCCCCCCTTTGCCGGTGATGACCAGCATTACCTTTTTTTGCTGCTCATAACAGGCACGCGCCCGTGCCACCAATAATTCATGCGCTGCCCCCATATTCATGCCATGTAAATCCACCACCATCTCTGGCGATTTTTTATTGGCCTTACGCGCTTTAGTAAATTCGCGCTGATGATCGGCTTGCAATAAATCAATGGGTTGTGGTGGGGGCGGTTTTATCACCGCTATTTTCACCATGGGCGGTGGGGCAATAACCGCTGATTTGGCCAGCGGTGTTTTTTCTGCACTGGCTATTGGTGGAGGCGGGGTTGGTTTTTCTATTGTATGAATGGGTATAATATCGGCAATCACCTTTTGCCAGAGATCATAATCTTCATCTCTCATATAGGGCGGTGGAGGCGGGGGGCTTTTCATCATTTCCAACCGCTTAAAAATAAGGCATCGGCGGTCACGCTTAAACGGCCATCCACATCGGTAAATTTTTCTTGGTATATTTGTTGCAATGCTAGCCACCACCCTTTGGGGGAAGGCTTATGGCTTTTATGGTGTAAAATATTATTTTCTGCCATGTGCCGTAAATCTTCAGCCAACCGCCAAATATGAGCATAGCTTAATTCTATGTGGTCAATATCGGCCACGGGCAGTGCAAAATTCGCCCGTTGCAATAGGCCGGCGGCACCGCGTAAATCCACAAAAGGGAAAACCCGTGGGCTAACCCCACCATAATATTGTAAATCAGCCAACATGGTGGCTTGTTTTAATTCGGTGAGACTATTTTCTCCCCATAAGGAGGCCAGAAAAAAACCGCCCTCCTTTAATACCCCGTGAATTTGTGCCAATACTCCCGGCAAATCATTCACCTGATGCAGATTCAAATGCGAAATCACCAGATCAAAACTTTCCCCAGTAAAAGGTAAAAATTCTTCATCGGCTTGCACCCTTATCCCCCCCGTAAGAGGAAAGGGGCTGGTGGCCAGTTCTGTGCTTATTAGCAATTCTGGTTGTAGTTGCTGCTGTAATTGTTGGCTAAGGTGGCCATCCCTCCCGCCAATTTCTAGTACCCGTTTGAATGAAGCGGTTTTTACATCCTGCAGCCTTTCTAATAATCGCGCGGCCACATCATCATACAAAAAAGCATGGGCACGAAAATCCGCCGCCCGCTTCTGGCGATATTGGCGCAATAACAAGCGATTGAAAATAGTTTGTACCATCTTCAGTTTAAGCGGCTTTTATAGTGTTGATTTTTTCCAGCAAAGCATCCCGTTCAATAAGCATGGCTTCTCTGGTTTCAGGGGTGATGGCTGAAGCAAGGAAAAAGCTTTTGCCATAATTCACCGCCTTTTGCCAACGGGCAGCGGCTTCTGGGGTAATGGGTGGCAAGGCGGGCAAAATTTGAGCCATTTCTGCAAATTCACCGCTGCAATGCAGGGTAACATCGCACCCTGCTTCAAGCGTTGCTAGTGCCCGCATCACCAACGTGCCTTCCAAGGCTTTCATGTTAATATCATCGGCCATCAATAGGCCGTTAAAGCCCATAGTATCGCGAATAATACCACTGATAACAGGGTGCGATGTGCTGGCGGGTTGATTATCAACGGCCAAAAAACGCACATGCGCGGCCATGGCCATGGGAAAATCAGCCAATTGACGAAAAACTGCAAAATCAGTTTGTTCCAACAATTCTAATGGTTCACTGATTTCTGGTAATTCTATGTGGCTATCGGCATGGGCGCGGCCATGGCCGGGTATGTGCTTTATCACTGGCAAGATTCCAGCACTCAGTAAGCCATAAGCCAAGGCACGCCCTAATTCGGCGCATTGCTGTACATCCGCGCCAAAACCACGGTCACCAATAATATCATGATAGCCCGCCAAAGCCAGATCGGCCACTGGCGCGCAATTGGCGGTAATTCCCAAATCATGCAACATGGCCCCCAATAGGCAACCATTCAGAAAAGCTGCCCGCACCGCATGTTCTGGTTGCAGCTGATATAAATCGCCAAATATTTTCATGGCAGGGAAAACAGGAAAATGCGGCGGGGTTAATCTGGCCACGCGGCCACCTTCCTGATCGATAAAAATCAGGCATTGATCGTGGCTGATGGCTTTTAACTCTTTCACTAAAGCCTTTATTTGGGCTGGCGATTCGCAATTGCGTCGAAATAAAATAAACCCTGCAGGTGGGTGGGCGGCGAATAGCTTTTTTTCAGCTTCGGTTAATTGCGTGCTGGCACAACCAGTGATAATAGGCAGCATGTGATTAGTAACACCTTTATTGTATGATAAAAATTATATACATGATGCAACACCCAAATGACAGTGCAAAAAACAAGGTTAAAGGCAAAAATCTGTGGCCTAACCACCCCCGATATGGTGAAAACAGCCGTACAGGCAAGGGCTGATTTTATTGGGTTGGTATTTTATCCACCATCGCCCCGTTTTGTGATGCCAGAAGCGGCGGCCGCTCTTGCGCGGCTTGTACCAGCCAGCACAAGGGTGGTTGGGGTTTTTGTTGACCCCACCGATGCGTGGTTGGAAGAGGTATTATCCGAAGTGCCACTGGATGTTGTGCAGCTTCATGGCAAAGAATCGCCAGAACGGGTGGAGGCTATTGCCAAACAATATCCCTTGCCATTAATTAAAGCCCTAGGCATTGCCGAAATGAAAGATTTACAAGCAGCCATTGATTATCATTCTTTGGTAAAATGGTTATTGTTTGATACCAAATTACCACCCCATGTTCATGTGTTGCCGGGGGGTACAGGCGTAAGCTTTGATTGGAGTATTTTGCAAAAAAATGAACGAAATTGCCAATTATTAGAAGCCCTGAATGGCCGCTGGTTTTTATCGGGCGGGATTCGTATGGATAATTTGCAAGAAGCCATCAGTGTGACTGGTGCCAGTATGGTTGATGTATCCTCAGGCGTGGAAAGCCGCCCTGGTGTGAAAGATGGTCACAAAATCAGGCAATTTCTTCAATTGGCTACTGGCTTGTGATAGGTTTTTCTTTTCTATCATTTAACGGTTATTCCCTTGTCTTCATCTCACCTATCCAGTGCTATGGCCGCTGATCTGCCCGATGAGCGTGGCCATTTTGGCCCTTATGGGGGTCGCTATGTGGCGGAAACCCTGATGCCGCTGATTCTTTCGGTGGAAGCCGCCTATAAACAAGCGCGCGGCGATGAAAATTTTTGGAAAGAATGGCGTTATTATCTTAATGATTATGTGGGCAGACCTAGCCCTTTATATTTTGCTGAACGGCTCACCAAATATTTTGGTAGTGCCAAAATATACCTGAAACGGGATGAGCTTAACCACACTGGTTCGCACAAAATTAATAATTGCCTTGGGCAGGTATTATTGGCCAAGCGTATGGGCAAAACCCATATTATTGCAGAAACAGGTGCTGGCCAGCATGGGGTGGCTACGGCCACTATTTGTGCCTTATTCGATTTGCCCTGCACCGTTTTTATGGGGGCAGTGGATGTAGAACGCCAGAAGCCTAATGTTTTTCGCATGAAATTATTGGGGGCGGATGTACGCGCCGTAACCAGCGGTTCTGCTACCTTGAAAGATGCCATGAACGAGGCCTTACGGCATTGGGTATCGCGGGTGGAGGATAGCTTTTATGTGATTGGCTCGGTGGCGGGCCCGCATCCTTACCCCATGATGGTGCGTGATTTTCAATCGATTATTGGTGCGGAAACCAAAAGCCAGATATTAGAAAAAGAAGGCCGCTTGCCTGATATTTTAATGGCCTGCGTGGGTGGTGGTTCTAATGCTATGGGCTTATTTCACCCCTTTATTAACGATAAAAGCGTGCGCATGATTGGCGTTGAAGCGGGTGGTATTGGCACCAATGTGGGTGAAAATGCAGCAGCGATTGCTTCTGGTAAACCGGGCGTATTGCATGGCAGCCTTACCTATTTATTGCAAGATGAAGATGGCCAAGTTGCCCCCACTAGTTCTATTTCTGCGGGCTTGGATTACCCTGCTATTGGCCCTGAGCATTCATGGGCGCATGATGCCAAACGCATAGAATATGTGCAAGCCACCGATAAGCAAGCCTTAGATGCCTTTCAGCTGATGGCAAAATTAGAAGGTATTTTGCCTGCATTAGAGCCAGCCCATGCTATTGGCCATGCCATGACGCTGCTGCCTAACCTTTCGTCAGAACAATTATTGGTGCTTAATTTATGTGGGCGCGGTGATAAGGATATTTTTTCAGTGGCGGCTAAGTTGGGGGTACAATTATGAGCCAGATGCATGGTATTGAAAAAATTGCGCAGCGTTTTGCCTTGGGGCGTAAAAATCTGGTGGCTTATGTAATGGCTGGAGACCCTTCTCTTGCTGAAACCTTAAATATTTTACGCGCTTTGGCTCATAATGGCGTGGGGGTTATTGAGCTGGGCATGCCTTTTTCTGACCCCATGGCGGATGGGCCTGTGATTCAAGCGGCTGCCTTGCGGGCTATTGCAGCGGGTGCCAGCTTAAAAGCCATTTTGGCGATGCTGGCGCAATTTACAGCCGAATTTCCTGCCGTGCCCGTGATATTGATGGGCTATATTAACCCCGTGATGCAATATGGCGAACAAAAATTTGTTAAAGATGCTGCCGCTAGCGGTGCCGCTGGCCTGTTATTAGCGGATATGCCCCCCGAAGAAGACAGCCAAATGCGGGGCTATTGTTTAGCAGAAAAATTAGCATGGATTCGCCTAGCCACCCCTACCAGCGATGTTGCCCGCCTGCCCGTGGTATTAAAAGATGCCAGCGGTTATATTTTTTATGTATCGATCGCAGGGATCACGGGTACGGCTAAAGCTGGGGTGGATGCCGCGATTAATGCTGTTGCGCGTATTAAAGCGGGCACTGATTTGCCCGTGGTGGTGGGCTTTGGTGTGAGTGAGCCAGAGCAAGCAGCCGCCATTGCCCGTTTTGCGGATGGCGTGGTGGTGGGCTCGGCCTTGGTGGCCGATTTAGCCCATACCCATCAAGCGGGCGGTAATATTACGCAAGGGGTGGCAGAATTTGTACAACCGTTGGTAAAAGCCATTGGAGGATGAATCCTGACCCTAAGCATATAATAATATGTATAGGGGTGAGTTTGACGACACCATCTAAAATGGTTATTTTTTATACTGCATCATTCAATCCTGTTTGATTACGCGGTCTTTTCGTTATATAAGCATCCCTTAAAGAGATGTAAGGAGTAATGGTTTGAACTGGATCAGCAACTATGTTCGCCCTAAAATCAGGGCATTGGTTTCACCCAAGGAAGTGCCAGAGAATCTGTGGTTGAAATGTCCGGGTTGCGGCACCATGCTATTTCAGAAAGATTTAGAGCAAAATTGGCAGGTTTGCCAGCATTGTGGTCATCACATGCGTCTTTCAGCAAGAGAGCGGCTGAAATTATTATTTGGTGAGGAAGGCTTTGAGCTGATTCCTTTGCCTAAAATAGCCCCTGACCCGCTCAAATTTCGTGATGTGAAGCGCTATACGGATCGCTTAAAAGAAGCGCAACAAAAAAGCGGCCAGCAAGATGCCATCATGGTGGCCAGAGGCCAAATTAATGGTTTGCCTGTGGTGGCTGCCGTGTTTGATTTTTCCTTTATGGGCGGCTCTATGGGGATTGCCGTGGGCGAGGGCATTGTAACCGCTGCCCGTTTAGCGGTTAGTAGCCGTTCGGCTTTTATTGCTGTGCCCGCCTCGGGTGGTGCTAGAATGCAAGAGGGGGCTTTTTCCTTAATGCAGATGCCACGCAGCGTGGTGGCCGTGCGCATGGTGAAAGAGGCGGGTTTGCCTTATCTGGTATTATTCACCGACCCCACCACTGGCGGGGTGAGTGCCTCCTTTGCCATGTTGGGGGATATTCATTTGGCCGAGCCCGGCGCGCAGATTTGTTTTGCCGGCGCAAGGGTGATTGAAGGCACTATTCGTGAAACCTTACCCGCTGGTTTTCAAAGTGCTGAATTTCTGTTGGATCATGGTATGGTGGATATGGTGACCCCGCGCCATCGTCAGCGGCAAACCATTGCCAGTATTTTGGGCATGTTAATGAAACCCTCTATTCCACAGGCAACGTCTAACCTGCCGGTGAGCATAGAAAATGATCATATGGCCAGATTTGTAGCGGGTGCGGAGTAAGTAAATGAAGGGTAATGTAGCCGTTACAGCTTATGATCAAACCCTTGATCGGCTTTACGGCCATTTTCCAACATTGCGCCGCTTTCCTAATATGATTGATTTATCGCTGCACCGCGTGGAAAGCGCGCTGGATTTATTGGATAAGCCGCACTTAAAATTGCCGCCTACATTGCATATTGCGGGGACGAATGGCAAGGGTTCTACCCTTGCTTTTGCCCGTTCTATTCTTGAAGCCGCTGGCTTACGGGTGCATGCTTATACATCGCCCCATCTGGTCAGTTTTCATGAGCGGATTAATCTGGCGGGGAGTTATATCAGCGATGCCTACTTCATGGCCTTGGTAGAGCGGGTAGAAAAAACCACCCGTGATGTGCAGCTCACTTTTTTTGAATTTATTACCGTTTTGGCCTTGCTGGCTTTTGCTGAAAACCCAGCCGATGTAGTGCTATTAGAAACTGGCATGGGGGGGCGATTGGATGCCACCAATATTATTCCCCAACCCAATGTTACGGCGATTACCCGCATTTCTTACGATCACCGTGAATATTTAGGCGATGATTTATTGGCGATTGCCCGTGAAAAAGCGGGGATCATTAAACCCAATCGCCCCTGTATATTGGCATGGCAAGCCGAAGATAGGGTGATGGAATTATTGCAACAGCAAGCAGCAGAATTACAGGCGCCAGTGCTCGCTTTTGGTGGGGAATGGGGCTATGAAATTAATGAAGATGGTACATTTTTATATAAAAATCGTGAGCAATCCATCTCTTTGCCAGCCCCTGCTTTAGTGGGCGCGCATCAATATATGAATGCCGCCACTTCTATTACCTCAGTACTGGAAATCGCCGCTCAACAAGGATTTAGCTGCACTGCCACCCATATAGCTGAAGGGCTACGCCGTGTCTATTGGCCGGGGCGGTTGCAACATGTTTCAAGCGGTACAATAGCGGCCAGCCTACCCGCCATGGGTGAATTATGGCTGGATGGGGCGCATAATGATTCAGGGGCAGAAATATTGGCCGCGCAATTACAACAATGGCAGGATAAAAGGCTGATTTTGGTGTTGGGGATGATGGAGCGCAAAAATATTACCGAATTTATTCGCCCCCTCTGGCCATGGCTGGAAACAATTATCACCATTCCCATAGAAGGGGTAGATTGCCACTCGCCTGAAGCATTGGCGGCGGCATTACTGGCAGAACAACAAGCCAACCCATGTTCTCAGCCATTGCATATCACAACAGCCGCTAGCTTGGAAGCCGGCATGGCACTGGCCAGTACCATTATTAATAATGCCCCCCCGCCAATGGCGGCAGCAACAAGGGTGCTGGCCACTGGCTCATTATATTTGGTGGGGCAAATATTGGCACAATCGGTTTAGGGGCCACCGACTCTGTAACCAATCACATTGAACCCTTGAGATGGTGGCGTGGATTGTAGAGCTTTAATAGCCTGATTCGCTATGGGCAATAGAGCGTTGGCCACCATGAAAGGAGATTTCAGCTTTCTTGGTTCTAAAGACCGTAACTCTGTTTCTATTTCATTAAAATAAGAGGTGTTAACTATGTCTGTCCCATCAACTGTACGTCTGATGAATTCATTTAAATATACACTAACCGACTCTTGCTCTTTTACGGTAGCATGATCACGGAATTCTTTTGAAATGAGATGAAGAAAAGCACCATGATTAATTGTAGCATGGCAGGAAAATAGTAACCCCTCCACCACGGCTCTATCAGATAGTTGGCGGATAGAATGACGGTCGTTCTCAGCAGCGGCAGATTGATTAAAGCTTGGACTAACGGCTGGTTTTGCCCTTTCCACCCATGGATTACCCTTTAGTGTTTGTGGTGCAGCTTCCACTTGATTAATCACACTTATCAGCGGGCTTAATTTTTTGGCAATGATGTTTGTATCCTTAACCTCATCTGCGGTTAAGTCTTTAAGCTCTTGCGCTACCCTTTGAATGAGGGGGGTACTCTGAATGGTTGTAGCCAGTTCTGGATTGTCAAAACGGCGCTCAATATTCTTTCATAGATTGTTCAATATTGTGTATTGCTGCCATTCCAACATCACCCATGATTGGATTTTCTAAGTTATAACAGCTTATAATAAGGAATTGTGCGAGTTCAGCAGAGCTAAATTTTGAAAGATCATCCACAGGCATATTACGAGACATACAATAAAACTTTCACATCATTATCAAATAGGTGCAATATATAGCTTATATTGCGTGCATTTTCAATAAAAATATTGAAAATAAGTTATCACAAGAATGATTGCCAATTTTAGCCATATTGTTATGGTGCAGTGAATAAGTAAAAAACAGGTCGCTTACGTTTAAGGAAATAGAAATGCCACAAACCATTGTGTTGGTTGATGATGACCGCAATATTTTAACCTCTGTGAGCATGGCTTTGGAAGCTGAAGGCTTTGAAGTACGCTGCTATGGCGATGGTGAAGAAGCATGGCGCAGCTTTAATGCCCGCCAGCCTTCCTTAATGGTGCTGGATATTAAAATGCCCAAAATGGATGGCATGGAATTGTTGCAAAAAATTCGCCAAACCTCAGCTATTCCCGTGATTTTTCTTACCTCTAAGGATGATGAGCTGGATGAAATTTTGGGCCTGCGCATTGGCGCGGATGATTATATCACCAAACCATTTTCGCAGCGTTTATTAATTGAGCGTATCCGTTCGCTGCTGCGCCGCGAGGCCATGCGCCAAGCTGGCGGGGTGGGGGAGCCGGGCAACATGATGGTGCGGGGCAATCTGGTGTTGGATGCCGCTAAACATTTATGCACATGGCAAGGCAAACCCGTTAATCTCACCGTTACCGAGTTTTTACTGGTAAAAGCCTTAGCGCAACGCCCCGGCCATGTAAAAAACCGCAACCAATTGATTGATTTGGCCTATGGCGAACATATTTATGTGGATGACCGCACCATCGATAGCCACATTAAGCGGGTGCGCCGCAAATTTAAGGAAGTGGACACCGAATTTTCTTGCATTGAAACCCTATATGGCGCGGGTTATAAATATAAGGAAGAATAGGCTATAAGCCATGCTTCCTTAAAAGCTTTTATGGTGTAAATCCAGAACGAGCTGCAGGATAGTTTCTCTCCCTACTGAACGGATTAGTTGAAGGAGCGGCTGGTACCTCAATATGTTGTATAGCCTTGGCCATTTCGGTGAAACTGGGATTTAGCGGCAATTCATATAAGACTGCTTTAATTTCACCAATGGTTTTAGCGAGGTCTTTACTTATGTTAGAAGATTCACTGCGTATCGTTCCAAGCAAGCGTTGATTGAATTGTTCGAGATGCATCTTAAATAATAGCATATTATCTGAGCTGGTTTTTTCTTGAGGATGAGAATTACCCAAGGGACCCAGTATTTCAGCGAGTTGTGTGGTGTTTTTATTCTGCGCTACAACTTCAGTGGGTGGGGAAGCGCTAGCTTCTTGTTGTGCTAACTCTTTTGCGAGCAACAGGGTACCTTTCACTAAATTATAATTATCCAGATTAGCCACCGCGTTAAATGTTGGGCTCAGTCTTTTCAGATGGTTATCAAGATCACCCATGAAAAATACTCCATTCTACTTATATTTTATGTATATCATGATCCTTTAGAAAAACCCAATCATTTTTATATAGGGTTCAGTATTTTTATTCTAGGTTTCAAATAGTAAAATTGGCGATAAGGTTAGCAATAATAAAGAAGTGCACCCTATCGCCTTTTTACTTAAGCTATTTTTGCCAATATTGGCGGGTACATGGTTCTTTTGCCCAAGGGGTTATTGGGTTTTGCTAAGGGTGGCTCTATATCTTGCAACTGTGCAGCAATCTGCGCCAGATCAGCATTATCGGGCAGAAGAGTGAGAACATTTTTTATGCTGTCAATAGAACGAACAAGCGAAAGATCAACGGGGTTTTCTGCATTGACGGTGATGCCATTAGCAAAGCGATCATAAAATTGGTTAAGGTATAGCCCGAATAGTAGCTCTGCTTGTTGTTGCTGATTTTTTTCTATCTGCTGTAAGCGTTCAGCATAGGTAAAATCGGCGATAAAATTGCCTTTGTTGGTAGCAAGATCAGTTATTTCTTTGGCTGCAGCTAATATGCCATTTACAAAATCATGATTACTGAGGGTAATGATAGCCCAGTTAAATTGTAAAGTGAGACGATGAGCGGAACTATCCATATTTATATACCTTTCAAGTGACAATAAATTGATAACCGAAATTTCTCCCTGAACTATTCTCTAATTTTCTTCTAGTTTTAACTCCAACATTTTATGTGTGCTAAGGGCTTGCAACTTTTCCATTTCACTGATTGCAGGGGTGATGGTGAGTGAACGTAAAAGGTTGGTAATATACTCAACATAATGTTGATAAAGTTTTGTATCATGATGCAAGTTTTTATTGGCCGTTTTGAAATTACGGTAGGTAAATATTTCATGCCCTAGAGGCAAGGCTGCCAATAAACGCCCTTGATAGGTGCCAATGCGCACCGCCTTGCCAGGTAAAGTTTGGCCATTTGCTAGTAAAAATGGCGCCAGCCGTGAGGCCAAAACAGCCAACCCTTCGGGTGGCTTTTTGAGATAGAGTGCAAAAAAATGATCAAAGGCTTCATCGCCAGTGAAAGCGGGGCTATATTCTTCCAGTAAGTGGGTTAATGGGGTATCGCCATCGGCTGGCAGTTGGTAATGGCGGTGATAAATCAGGGCATCTGCCGTTAAAATATGGCTAATATCAGCCACCAATAATAAACCATAAAAAACCAGATGCGGCTTGCCGATATGGCGTAATTCTTTAGAAGCCAGCGATACATGGTAAGCACGATATTTCATGCCCTCTATTCCACCCTCTAACCCAGCATGAATATGCTGTTGGGTAAAATGGCTTACCAGCCCTTGTCGGAAAAAAATATCCATATCCAATGTGGGGGAAATATCATTAAGCTCTGTGAGTAGCCAGCCTTTATGAGCCCGCCATTCTCGGCATAGAGAGGGCAGGGTGAGCTGATGCAATACATCCTCGCCAATATATTTGCGTGGTGGCAATACAAGCCGTGGCCAGTAACGCACCAGAAATAGGGGAATGGTGAGCAGCCAAAGTAAACGTAGCCAGCGGTTTAATACCCCGCCAACCACTAGCCACGCCAATATAAGCCACAAGCACACAACCATTATATGTAAAATGGCAGCTCTTCTTTGCTGATGGTGGAGGCGATATTCTTCTTGTGTTTTATTGAGCCATTCTATGGCTTCTTGCACCATATTTTCGGTGCCTTCACCCTGCTTATATTTTTTGTTGCTTTTAATCAGCAACTTATCTCGCTTCACGGTAAAGCACCCAATAATGGCATGTGGTAGCCCCTTAAAAAAATATTTTTATAGCAGTGATCCAAATACGCATCGCCCCAGTATTCACAGTAACAAGACGATCATAAAAAGGATGATGATAATGGGTTACATGGAAGATACTGCCACCTTAAAAGCTAATGTGCAATATATCCGCGCTTCCATGAAAGAAAAATTATTGGAACGAGATGAAGAGCAAGATTTAGCTATTCTTTGGCGCAATAATGGGGATGAAAAAGCCCTGCACACTATTATTCGCTCTTATTCACGGTTGGTGGTGGCCATGGCTGCCCGTTTCCGCCATTATGGTTTACCGATGGGCGATTTAATCCAAGAAGGCAATGTGGGCATTATGCAGGCCGCCGCCCGCTTCGACCCCAGCCGTGATGTGCGTTTTTCTACTTATGCTGCTTGGTGGATTCGTTCTGCCATTCAAGATTATGTATTGCGTAACTGGTCTATTGTGCGCACGGGTAGTACAGCCGCTCAGAAAAGCTTGTTTTTTAATTTACGGCGTCTAAAAGCTAAAATTGCCGATCATGAACCCGGACAGCCTTTAACCAGAGAGCAAAGCGAAGATATAGCGACTGTATTACAAGTATCGGTTCAGGAAGTGATGGATATGGAGCAGCGTTTAAGTGGCGGGGATCATTCATTAAATGCGATGATTGGCGAAGAAGGCTCTGCCTCGCATCAAGATTTTCTGGTAGATTCTGCCCCTAACCCTGAAGAAAAAGTAATATTATTGAAAGATACAAACACCTATCACCGTTGGTTATATGAAAGCCTTAATAATTTGAGTGAGCGTGAAAAAGAAATCATCACGGCTAGAAAATTAAATGAAGAGAATATTACCTTGCAAGAGTTGGGAACAAAATTGGGCATTAGCAAGGAAAGAGTGCGCCAATTGGAAGAACGGGCCATGAAAAAATTGCGCGTGATGATGGAAGAAAAAATGCACGCTGCCTAGGGGCAGGATTAATAAATTTATCGCAAAACGATATCTTTATTAATTGCAACGGGTATGATTCGCCCACGGCTAGCCAGAGCACCAAAATAATGGTGATGGCGAATTTGTTCTTCGCTCATTAATGGGCTGGATTGCCCGTATTCTGCCTTCATCATGCGATAATGGCGGAGTGTATCCGCGAGGATTGCGGCGGCATCGGCCAGCGCATCCTCTTCACTGAGGGCGCTGGCGCCAATAATACTGGGGTAATCAGGAAAGCAGACGCCCCAACCTTCACCCTCTTCAAGCGAAAACACCACAGCCAAACAAAAATCAGGACATAATCCCATACAATCTACTGGCATCTCTTGCGCCTTGGCTGGGCTATTGCTACGATAACGGTTATTCATGATCAACGGACTGTCCCTCAATGAAAACTCCCCATGATTATTTAACTGATTTTCCGGTTATTGGCCAGCAATATCGTAAGGCTTCTATCTTGCGCCCTTTATCTGTGGTTCTTATGCTGTTGCTATCGCTATCAATGGCTGAAGCAAGGGCAGAAACCAAGAAATCGGTGGGGCAATCTCCCCAAAGCGATACTGAAAATATAGCCGATGATTCGATTGGTGAACAGACATCAACCGCAATGCATGCGGTGGCGTATCTACCATTTTATCGGCCAACGGGGCAAATTTCAGCCAACCCAGCCTTGTTTTTATTAATGAAACGCTATGGGATTAATACCTTATATTTACCACTTAACCCAGCCATTATGCGGGCAACTGGCCGAATTGACCCATTAAATAGAACAGCCTTGGCCGATTTACATGAAATTATAGAGGTAGCACAAGAAGTAGGCTTGCAGGTGGTGGTGGATGTTTTGGCCATTCCCCCCGAACAAGTGGATGGATTGGTGGCCAATGTAAAAAACTCCGAGGCTGAGTGGGAAAGTTTTTCACGCTTTGTTACTTTTTTGGCCAGACAATTGCGCCAACATGATCAATCGCATCTGGTATTGGGATTAATGATCACCGAACCCACAACATCGCCAGATGCTGTGGATATGTTGCAAGTTTTGATAAAACAAGTGAAAAAAGATGTGCCCGGAATAAGAATGGCTGTGGCACAGCAATATCTGCAAGATACGGATATAACCCCAGATTATCAGGTTATTGCGGCATCTTCTGTCGATGCTCAGTCTTTATCTGAGCCCTTATCATCAATGGCTGACCATCTGGTGATTACTGGTCTATCGTCAAAACAAAAAAATATGGCGGAGATTGCTGCCATGGCGAAAAAGAAAAATCTTTCTTGGATTTATTGGGATTGGGATGGAAAAAACGGTTTAGTAAAATATGAAGAGGATAAGACGGGCCGAAAAATTGTAGCGCGGGATCATTACTTGAAGATTTTAGGGTTAAAAGCACCTAAAAAACCGCCCACAGAAGCAACGGCCAATAATCCTCAAAATGCAACGCCTCAAGGCATGAGTGTAGCCCAAGCCAATGCCGCCGCCGCTGCTGCTGCAAGAAATAACAATCCCGCGGCTGGGGCCGCACCTGCTGGCGAAACGGCTCTTGCCCCTAAACAAGCCATCGATCCAGATGATCCATTACAAAAATGGAAATAAGTAATTGAAGGGTAGGGGTACGCCGTAAGAAGAAAATATCTATTCCAGCGGCAATGCCTCTACACCATCCGTCACTTTATAAGAATCGGCATCTCTGTGCCAACTGGCTTTAGTGCTGCTGGTTTTTCCATTATATCCTGTTCTATAACGCTCATATTCAGCCGTACCATTTTCTCTTTGGAACGTGGCATGGCTGCTGGCGGTTTTGCCCTGATTATTGGTGGCGCTATGTTCGCTTTGCCAGCCATTATCATCATCGCGCGTGAAAGAGCCGGAAAGGTTAGCGCTATGCCCCTTAGAATCGCTATAAGTACCGCTGGATGTCCAACCATTATCTGTTTTTGTGTAAGTGGTTTCAGAATTTGCGGTTTTTCCATTGGTACCATTATAGCTGCGGTTAGCGGTATAGCTACCATCGTCATTTTTATTCATATCAACATTCTTATTCCAACTTTTGCCATTGCTATTGGTATGGGTGGTGGATTTATCCCAGCCACCATTTCCATCTCTTACTAAGCTGCTGGTAGTGTTGCTGCTTTTTCCATTGGAGTTGACATTATCGCGGTTATAATTCCAACCATTCGGGTTGCGGGTAAACTCACTGTTGGTGGTACCAGTTGTACCATTGGCGTTTTGCCATGTGCCATTGCCTTGCCAGCCCTTTTCTTGGCGTTTGATAGTGCCTGAAGCGGTAGCGTTTTTTCCTGAACGGTTAGTTCTTGTCATATTATAACTGCCCGATTCTTTTCCCATCATCTGGGTTCTGGTATTGATGCTTTTTCCAGTAGCCAAATTTCTTTGTACATTTTTTTCTCTGGCTTCTGCCATGGGAGAAAAGGAGACTATAAGAAAGATAAGCGATAGATGATAGAATACAGGCTTCAGTAATTTTTTTCTCATTAATCACCTTTTCTCGTGTTAGATTATAACGATAGAAGATTGTAAATAGTTATCCATTAAATCTGATTGAAAATGACCAAGAAATTTCAGACCCTTGTGATTTTAACCCTAGTGCTTGGTGGGCTTTTACTGCAAAACGCCCTAGCCAATGATTTAGTGCTAACGCCTGAAAATAAAGCATTGGATTATATGCCAGCAAGAATTGTGGCGGTGGTGAATGAAAATATTGCAGACATTAAAAAACGTTCAGTGCCGGTGAATGAGAAATTTAATATCGATTTATACCAACCTGGGCATCAATTTCCCACACCCATTAGTGCAGCGCCGGAACTCAATAAAAAACAGGGACTCATAGCATTGCCATGGGAACAATTCGGGTTGCTGGTGGTGCGTTATACAGAAGAATTGATGGTGAATAACCAAGCCATACGACAAGAAACCTTAATAAAACTGCCTATTGGCAATTGCGATAACGTGCCCTTATTGCGGCCAAGCGGTGAAGGTTTTGAGCTGACGGTGGGTTGTCCGGTATTGGGGAGGGTAGTGGTTACGGCTTGGTTGGGCGGGCAGTTGCTTCCTGATGTTATTATTAAAATAGCGCGCTTGAATAAAGAGAGCAATACACTTACCCCAATGAACCCGCGCATCAATAATAGTAATAATTTATATCAATTGGCTGGCAGCAATTGGAATATTCTTAATAACCGTTCTTTGTATCCAGATTTCTGGTTTTTTAACCCAGCGTTGGATAGTTTGAGTAATTGGCACTTCTGGTGGAATAATAGTTTGGCCTTAGAAGCGGCGGATATTACTGGCCCTGATGGCAAAGCCCTTATAATGCTGCCCCGTTATGGAACATGGGTGCTGATGGCAGAACATCTGATTGAAACCAATAATCCATCCTCCCATAGTAGGCTATTAAAAACACAATTTGTGCTGCCCTATCCCTTAGAATAGTAGCATACCCATATATTGGGATTAGCCAGCAAAAGCCAGAAAAACGGGGCTAGTTTCCTAGCCCCGCATCAATCAGTATGCACCAATTTTAAGTACAGGTTTACTGGGCTACATAAGCCAAGTTACCATTGCCACTTTGGTTAATAGAGGCATAGTTGTAGTTACCGGTTTGATTAATACCAGTATTATTGTAGCTGCCAGTTTGGATAACACCAGACTGATTACCTTCACCATATTCAAACACGTTGATCTGGTTGCCAATGCCTTCTTGATAAGCATATAAGCCATTGTAATTACCAATCTGGTAAGAGCTTACATAATTAGCATCGCCATAGCTGTAACCACTGAAATAGTTATTATAACCAGATTGAACAACGGATAAACCGTTACCATTCACAGCGTCGTAACCGTAGTTATATTGCGTAAAGCTTGCGATGTTATTAGAACCATTCTGGTAGGCGTAAGCATAATCATTATCCCCAACCTGACCAACTGTCAGGTAGTTATAATCACCATATTGAGCTTGATAGGCCACGTTATTATTACCATATTGGCTGATATATGCCCAGTAGTTAGCATAACCTTCCTGATCAATGGTGGCATAGTTGCCAGAACCATATTGATTGGTTACCGCACCATAACCATAGTAATAACCGTTATAATCACCATATTGAGTGATATTAGCAATGTTGCTGTCGCCAGTTTGGCCAACATAAGCGTTGTTTACTGTACCAACGGTATAAACGCTAGCACTGTTGCTGTTACCAAGCTCAGAAAAAGTTAGGGTGTTGTTATCACCAACCTGAGTTAAAGAAGCTGAGTTGCTGTTACCAGTTTGGAAATTACCACCAGAAGTGTAGTTGTTACCACCGTAATAGTAAGAGCTACCAGTGGTGATGATGCTGTTGCTGTTACCTTCTTGCGTTAAGGAAGCAGAGTTACCGTTACCATTTTGGTTCAAAGCGCTATTGTAGTTATAGCCATAACCATAGTCATAATCATAGTAGCTGTTTTGGGTGCCAGCAAAGTTGGTATCGCCAGATTGATAAGCGGAGAAGTAGTTACCGCTGCCAAAAGATTGGTTCACACTAGCATTGTTGTTGGAACCATATTGGCTGATGTAAGCTTGGTTGCTGTCTGCCAAAGCAGAACCGGCTACTAAAGCCAGAGACAATGCGCTGGCCGCACTCAACAGTTGAATTTTACGCATCCGCGTTTACTCCCCAAAAAAATCAAAATAAAATAATAAAAAAACGGGGCTAGTTTCCTAGCCCCGTATAAATCAGTTTACACTAATTTTAAGTACAGGCTTACTGAGCTACATAAGCTGTGTTACCATAGCCGCTTTGGCTGATGGTAGCATAGTTGTAGTTACCATACTGGCTGATGCCAGCGCTGTTGTAATCACCAGATTGGCTTACATAAGCACCGTTGCTGTAGCCAGATTGGCTTACATAAGCGCCGTTAGCAAAACCATATTGGTAGATACCAGCATAGTTGTAATCGCCATATTGGGAAGCGCTTGCGTAGTTAGCATCGCCATATTGGTAGCCATATAGGCTATTAGCATAGCCATATTGTGATGCGTACAAAACGTTACCATAGGTGGTTTCGTAACCATAGTTGTACTGGGTAAAGCTTACGCCATTGTTGGAACCATATTGGTAGCTGTAAGCGTAGTCATTATCGCCATACTGGTAGACACTAGCATAGTTGTAATCACCATATTGGTATTGATAAGCAGCGTTATTGTTACCATATTGGTTGATGTATGCCCAGTAGTTAGCATAACCTTCTTGGTCGATGCTGGCTACGTTGCTGTTACCGGTTTGGGAAATGGTTGCACCGTAACCGTAGTAAGCATAGTAGTAACCATTATAGTCACCTTCTTGCTCAATGCTAGCGCTGTTGCTGTCGCCATATTGGCCAACATTAGCATTGTTGCCTGTACCATAGGTGTACACGCTAAGCGCTGTTGCTGTTACCAACTTGAGCGAAATACAAGGTGTTGCTGTCGCCAACTTGAGTTACACCAACAGAGTTGCTGTTACCGGTTTGGAAATCGCCACCAGAAGTGTAGTAGTTACCACCGTAGTAGTAAGAGCTACCAGTGGTGATGATGCTGTTGCTGTTGCCTTCTTGAGTCAAAGAAGCAACGTTACCGCTACCATTTTGGTTCAAAGCACTGTTGTAGTCATAACCATAGTCATAGTCATAGTAGCTGTTTTGGGTACCAGCAAAGTTGCTGTCGCCAGATTGGTAAGCGGAGAAGTAGTTGCTGCTACCAAAAGATTGGTTTACGCTAGCATTGTTGCTAGAACCATATTGGCTGATGTAAGCAGTGTTGCTGTCTGCCAAAGCAGAACCGGCTACTAAAGCCAGAGACAATGCGCTGGCAGCGCCGAGAAGTTGATTTTACGCATGATGCGATAACCCCCAAAGGTTGTTAATATTGATGGCTTTATGCCTGAAACGTTTCAAAAAATTATTTCCAAAACGTTTTTACAAACTAATGATTTCTTTACACATTGCAAGATAGAATGCTTGTCAATTTGATGTAGAATCGCCACAGTTTGGGTGTAATTATCTTGCAACCCTATAATGACGGCTGTTTTTTATTTATTATCAAGGCTTTGTTTTAATTCATATCAGCATTGCTTTTTATGCAATGATTGGCCATTTTTCTCGCGCACAATTTCAATTAAGCCTGATCTTGTATAGCCGTACAGCTCATTTTTCCAAGGATCTAGGGCTAGTTTTTTCTGTAGTTCTGCTAAAAGGCGTTGGGGTGTTTCATTGCCAGCGGGGTCAATTAATATCCGTCCGCCCATATTTTTTAAGCTAATTAAGCGGCCAATACAATCAATGGCATGATGATTAGCCATGGCTGTATTTTTTTGTGAACCGCTATCAACATCAACCATCCAGCCCGCTTTGGTGGATTCGATATGAATAACCTCGCCCGTTTTTAAGGAAAATCGTGTAGAATGCAGAGTCGCAATTGCCTCTTCCAGCCAAGCAGGCCAATATTCTTTGCCCTTATATTCAACATTCTGCAGCCCATAACTTTCTAACAACCGTTGATATAGAGCGGGTGCTTCACATAATAACCCCACCGTTTGTTTTTGCGAGGCAGCTGCTTGCAGCTGCTCTATTTTTGCATAACTCAGGCTAATTTCTTGCTTTATGCGTTCCTTATCAATGGTGGCGGCATGGTGGCGAAGAATCAGGGATATATCTTGCCGATTCATCCAGATTTCTGGAGCAATTTCTGGTTTGAGCTGATTGTTGGGCCAGCGTTTACTAAAGGAAATGCGCTTACTGTGAGGGAGTGGCGATTGTTGTAGAATAAAAAATGGATGGGTAATGGTGATGCTCATTTCTGCCATGGCCTCTTTACCATCCATGGGGGGGCGGCGGATGGTGATAATCACCAAACTACCAGCCGCTAGCAATGGTGTATGCTGAGAAGTTCTAACAAATACCGGCTTTTCGGTGCCTATATCCACCATCATCGCTTGCCATTCTGGCTTCAGGCTCACAATTTTTCCTAAATAAACGGCCTGTGGTTCCAGCGCGTTTTTGGGCTGAAGCATTAGGCCATACAAAGCAGCTGGAATAGCCTCGCAATCGCTATAAAGCTGTTGCCGTTGCAAGGATTGTTGCAGCAATACGGCCACATCATATTCTTGCGTAGCATCAAAAAAATAATGTTGATAAACAGAAAAAGCCGACATTTAAGCGGCATTCAGAAAATGCCGATGGGGGTGCAACATTTGCCATACATCATGGATGGGCAGCCCCACCACATTGGGGTAAGAGCCAATAATCCCGCGCACATATCGCCCCGCAATGCCCTGAATGGAATAGCCACCGGCTTTTCCTTCCCATTCTTTGCCCTCTACATATTCTATGATTTCTTCTTCTGAAAAATGCTTGAATATCACTGCACTCATCACGGCGCGCTGCACTAGTTTTTGATTGGGTAAGGCTAAACATACGCCTGTATAAACCCGATGCCGTCGCCCAGATAATAAACGCAAAAATTTTTCAGCTTCTAGCGCATCAGCGGGCTTGCCTAAAATGCGCCGCCCACAGGCAACCACCGTATCTGCCCCCAATATCACCGCTTGTGGCCTCAATTGGGCAATATGTACAGCCTTGGCCTTGGATAAACGCAACACCAAATCTTTCGGCAATTCACCTTTTTCTACCGTTTCATCAAGATCGGCGGGCACTACCTCATCAGGCGTTAGGCCTATTTGCTGTAATAATTCCAAGCGGCGCGGCGAGGCTGAAGCAAGCACAAAAGGCATAGGGTTAATCCTTCAAGTGTTAGGCCTTCAAGCGTCGTAAGGCGTCTATTCTTCTTCACGCTGTGGCACACCATCCTTATTTTTGTAACGGAAGGTAATCCTACCCTTACTCAAATCATAGGGGGTCATTTCCACATTCACGCGGTCACCCACCAGCACCCTGATGCGGTTTTTCCGCATTTTGCCAGAGGTATGAGCCAAAATCACGTGGTTATTATCCAAGGTTACCCTAAACATAGCGTTGGGTAACAATTCGTTCACGATGCCTGCAAACTCAATTAAATCTTCTTTAGCCATTAATGTTGCTACTTTCCTCAACTATTTTTTACAATAAAGCGGGAAGTTAGCACAGCGGAGAAAGCTTATCAATATCCTTCTCCGCCGCTCTTGTTACACATAATAGGCTGCTAATGGCGGAAAGCCATTAAAACCAACACTGGAATAGGTAGTGGTATAAGCCCCTGTGGCGTTAATGAGTAATAAATCGCCCACGGTAATATCAACGGGCAGGTAATAGGGCGTTTTTTCATATAAAATATCCGCACTATCACAGGTAGGCCCCGCCAGAATCACCCGCCCCATTTCGGCATTATCGTTAATAGGACGCACGGGCGCAATATCATAGCGAATGGCTTCATCCATGGTTTCTGCCAAACCACCAAATTTACCAATATCCAGATATACCCAGCGCACATCATCATCCGCCGATTTGCGTGATACCAACACCACTTCAGAGAAAATAACACCAGCATTACCCACCATGCCGCGCCCTGGTTCAATAATGGTTTCAGGGATGCGGTTACCAAAATGACGGCGCAAACTATCATCAATAGCGCGGCCATAATTTTCAGCCGTGGGAATATCTTGCAAATAGCGGGTAGGGAAGCCCCCCCCCAGATTCACCATTTTCAGCTCAATGCCTTCGCGCTCCAATTCACGGAACAGCTCTGCACTTTCAGCCAAGGCTACATCCCAACTGTTGGGGTTGCGTTGCTGTGAGCCAACATGGAAAGAAACGCCATAAGGCACCAAGCCTTTTTCCCGCGTTGCAATCAGAAGCTCTTGCGCCATAGAAGAGTGACAGCCAAATTTGCGATTTAATGGCCATTCTGCCCCTTCACCAGAGGTGAGAATACGGCAGAACACCCGTGAACCAGGAGCAGCTTCAGCCAATTTCTGTAGCTCCGCTTCACTATCAAAAGCAAAAAGGCGAACCCCAAGGGCATAGGCGGCGGCAATATCAGTTTTCTTTTTAATGGTATTACCAAAAGAAATTTGATCGGCACGGCCACC